>JBHHUU010000122.1:0-7643 GCA_046753905.1 Nitrospirota bacterium
GATATTGTTCAGCAATTCTGGGTGAAAATAAAGGTAGTCGTGGCAAAAAACAGCTAAGAGCCTGTTCAATATCCGGTTGATATTTTTGTGCGCTCAGGTTTAGGTTTGGGTTTGTAACCCCTTGCTCTGTATTAGCTGAATAGTTACCCCCTTAGTGCTGCTGGATATCTTTAATCCTTCTCCTCGCACTTCTATAATAGACCTTCTGGTATTTCCAGACAGCTATATTATGCTCAGAGATCGTTCGGGAGAACTTATGTGTGCCATTATTTTTTGAGACAAAATAGAGATAATTTACATCTGCTGGATATAATGCGGCATGAATTGCCTTTTTTCCCGGGTTGCTTATAGCACCTGGCGGCAGCCCCTTTTTACGATAAGTATTATATGGAGAGTTAATCTTTAGATCTACCCTTCTAAGATTTCCATTAAACTCTGGCAGGGCATATATTACTGTTGGATCGCTCTGAAGCGCCATCTTTTTCTTTAGTCTGTTGTGAAAGACGGCTGATATCAGGGCTGCTTCTTTGTCTGTACCCATCTCCTTTTGAATAATAGATGCCAGTGTCACAATATCATTCTGTGTCATATTGAGTTCTCGTTCTCTCTCTCTGTATCTTTTTGTGTATATCTCCCTGAATTGAGCAACCATCCTCTTTATGACCTCTTCTTCCTTCGTGTTCCGACTGAAAAAGTAGGTGTCAGGAAACAGATAACCCTCCAGACTATCTGCGTCTACCTTTAAGGTCTTTATAAATTCTCTGTCATATATTAATCTCAGAAATCTCTTATGGTCTGCCAGTCCCTTTTCTTCCAATCTTTTCCCTATCCATTTTGCTGTTACTCCTTCAGGTATTGTTACCTTGTATTGCAGAACCCTGCCGCTATTGAGCATATTTAATATCTCTGTGGGAAGCATACGGCTATGTAGATCATACTCTCCTGGGATAAGCCGCCTTTCTATCCCTTTAATCTTTCCCCATAGAACAAATAGGTCGCTGTCTGTAATCAATCCCTCTTTAAATAGTATGTTAGCCGCCTTTCGCAGACCTGTCCCTTCAGAGATATTTATTATTTTATGCGACTCTTCCTCAGCAGGATATGTATTGCAAAAACTATATAATTTAACAAATAAGAAGAGAAAAATAATACTGATACATATTGCTGTTAACCTGATTAGTCTTTTGACCATTTTTATTTTCCTGATTTATTCTGTTCAGAATCTAAATATGACTGCAGAATAATTGCTGCTGCCATCTTATCTATTACCTTCTTTCTCTTCTTCCTGCTCATATCAGCATCTAAGAGTATTCTGTTGGCAGAGATTGAACTGAACCTTTCATCCCAGAGAATTACCGGGATATCTGATTCCTCTTTTATCTCCTCTCTGAATTTTATTGCCTTTTCTCCCTCTATTCCAACATTTCCATCCAATTTTAACGGGAGACCCACTACGATCTTCTCGATCTCATTATCCTCTACAATCTTTAGTATATCACAGATATATGAATCCGCTATCTTTTTATCAATAACCGAATAAGGATTGGCTATCCACTGATATTCATCACTTATGGCTATCCCGATACGTCTCTCTCCTATATCTATGCCCAATACCCTCACTTTTATTTTGCCTGCCCTGTCTCTAAGCTGCCAAGCCTCTCTAATATCTCCTCTACCTGTCTTTTTAGTGTCTCAATATCAACCTTAGATGCAATATTTATTTTATCGATCTTGCTGTTGATATATTCTCTGATTCTCTTATCGCACTCCTTTGTATTCTTTTCAATATTCTCTATGGACTCTCTTATTGCCTTTGCACAATCATTATTATTAGTCTCGCCTCTTTTAATCAGCTCGTCAACAACCTCACTTACCTTATCATGAACTCCAAGACACGCCAAGATGCAGGTTTTCACTAATCCGCACATATACCATTCACCCCCTTTTATATTTCAAATATCTCCTTCAATTCAATCTCTAACCCCTTTATTTTTAAGTAACCTATAAGCTTCTTTTATCCATTTTCCTGACCAGTTATAATACTCTTCGTAGGGCATATTATCATTATGAACATCATACTTTATCCCAATATTGAAAGGAGGATCTGCAAACACTAAATCTACAGATTTATCAGGTAAGGTTTTCATAACTTTAATGCAATCATCCAGGTAAACTTTATTAATTTCCATCTGTTAACCTCTTATCTTGATTGGAACAGTTCACATGGTTTTATTTTAAAATGTAGTCATGTAATCTTCTCACAATAAATATTGATTGCATAAGCACTGTTGTAAATATGTCTGTCATTGTATCCCCCTCTCAACTATCTCATAGACCTTTTCAAGTGCATCACCTAATCTGCTTATATCTCTTCCGCCTGCCTGTGCCATATCAGGCCTTCCGCCACCGCTTCCTCCCACTATTGCAGATATCTCTTTTATAATCTCTCCTGCATGAAACCTGTCATTGATATCTTTTGTGACAACAGTTACTAAAGAGACCTTGTCATCCTTCTTTGATCCCACTGTGATTATACCTGATCCCAGCTTATTCTTTATGATATCGGTAAATGACCTTAATTCCTTCATATCAAAGGAGTCAATCCCGTGTGATATTACCTTTATCCCTTTAATAGACCTTGCCTCTGATATTATTTTATCTATTTCGGATAATGCAAGTCTGCTTTTTAGCCTCTCTATCTCTTTATCCTTCTCTTTTAAGTATATCAGAATCTTATCTATTCTGGAAATTATCTCATCTCTGCATGACTTTAACATCGCTGCTATCTCATTTAGAGTCTTCTCTTCTCTTTTAATATGCTTGTACGCCTTATCTCCTGTTACTCCCTCTATCCTCCTTATACCAGATGCCACGCTTTCTTCATGCGTTATCTTAAAGATGCCTATATCCCCTGTTCTGTTACAATGTGTTCCGCCACACAGTTCCATGCTGAGGTTTGATATATTTACAACCCTTACCACCTCTCCATACTCTTCCTCAAAAAGGGCAGTCGCCCCCTTTGTCCTTGCAGACTCAAAGTCCATCTCTTCAGTGATTACAGGATAGTTTCTCCTTATCTCTGAATTAACTAACTCCTCTATCCTGTCCAATTCCCTATCATCAATAGGGGAAAAGTGCGTAAAGTCAAATCTAAGTCTATCTGATGCAACCAGAGAACCTGACTGCCTTACATGTCTTCCCAATACCTTCCTTAACACAGAATGGAGGATATGAGTGGCAGTATGATTTCTTGCTGTATCAGAGCGTATATCCTTATCCACAGATAGGGTATATCTCTCTCCTTTTCTGAGAGTTCCCCTCATCACCTTTCCTTTATGGAGATAGGTTTTGTCAGGGGATTTGACAGTATCTCTAATCTCTACTATTGTATTATTATTTGAAATTATACCTTTGTCACCCACCTGTCCCCCTCCCTCTCCATAGAATGGGGTTGAATCAAGTATGATATCACAATCCTCTCCTGCACAAATCCCGTCTACACTTTCTCCATTACTATTAATAAGACTTATTACCTCAGCCTGAGACTCTACCTCTGTATATCCTACAAATAGGGTTGGCTCAATCTCTTGTTTTGTGTTTTTTGTTTTGTGTTTTTTGTTTTGTGTTTTTTGCTTTATGCTCCCTGACCTCTTTCTCTGCATATCCATCTCTTCACTAAAGCCATTATGGTCAAGAATGAGCCTTTTATCTGCCGCTATCTCGGATATAAGGTCAAATGGCAGCCCATAAGTGTCGTAGAGCTTAAAAACAGTGCTGCCTGATATAATATTGCTCTTTTTCTCTTTTAACTCTCCTATTACCTCCTCTAACAATTTAAGTCCATTTTTCATGGTCTCAGAAAACCTCTCCTCTTCACCATTAGTTATCTTAGAGATCATATCTCTTGCCTCTTTAAGCTCAGGATATATCTCCTTCATCCTGTCCACTACCGCATTTGTCAGTTTAAAGAGGAATGGTTCTCTTAAATTGAGGAGATTTCCGTGCCATGCCCCTCGCCTTATAATTCTTCTCAATACATATCCTCTCCCCTCATTTGCAGGGAATACGCCATCCGCTATAAGAAATGCAATTGCCCTTATGTGATCAGATATCACACGGATTGAGACAGCTTTTTCAGGGTCTTCCCCATTTTCAGGGACAACCATATCTGACACAGCGGATATTAATGGTATAAAGAGGTCTGTATCATAATTACTTTTCAGACCTTCACTTACTGTTGTTATCCTCTCCAGACCCATACCTGTATCTATGCTTGGGTCCGGAAGGGGGGTTATCCTGCCATTATCATCTCTGTTAAACTGCATGAATACCAGATTCCATAGCTCAAGAAAACGGTCACAGTCACACCCTACAGCACATTCAGGTCTACTGCATCCCTCTTCTATCCCCTGGTCTATTAGTACCTCAGAACATGGACCGCATGGTCCTATATCTCCCATCTGCCAGAAATTATCCTTTTCCCCCATCCTCACTATACGCTCTGGCGGTATCCCTATCTTTTCATTCCATATCCTGTATGCTTCATCATCATCTCTGAACACAGTTATCCATAGCTTCTCAGGAGGAAGATTCATCCTCTCTGTGAGAAATTGCCATCCCATCTCTATGGCACCTTCTTTAAAATAATTACCAAAAGAGAAATTGCCGAGCATCTCAAAAAAGGTATGATGCCTGTTGGTCACGCCCACATTCTCAAGGTCATTATGTTTGCCGCCAGCCCTCATACACTTTTGTATGGAGACAGCCCGCAGATAATCTCTCTTATCCCTGCCCAGAAAGATATTTTTAAACTGAACCATCCCTGCATTGGTAAAGAGGATGGTAGTATCCCTTACAGGAATTAAGGGTGAGCTTGGCACCTTTGTATGTCCCTTTTCTATAAAATAATCAAAAAATTCGTTTCTGATATCCCCTGATCTCACCTTATTCCCTCGTCTAAATAAATACTTTAATGTTTAGCTCTCAAGTTTATCATCAAATGTAAAGTCACTGATAGTCTGTATTCCCTTTACCTTAAGAGTAAAGTCATCAGGATTGTTGCACCACCTTAATGCCTCTTCATAGGTAATAAGTTCGTGATTGAAGAGTGAGTATAGTGATTGGTCAAATGTCTGCATCTTATATTGTGACGCGCCAGCAGCAATTATCTCTGGGATCTTTCTTGTCTTTTCAGGGTCAATAATGCACTCTTTAATAGTCTTGGTGGCAATCATTATCTCTACAGCCGGCACCCTTCCCTTACTGTTTGCCATTGGTACAAGCCTCATAGAGATAATCCCTTTAATTACTGAGGAAAACTGCATTCTTACCTGTCTCTGCTGGTATGGAGGAAATACAGAGATAACCCTGTTTATTGTCTCTGTTGCATCCAGAGTATGGAGTGTGCTCATTACAAGATGTCCGGTCTCTGCAGCAACAAGCGCAGTAGATACGGTTTCGAAATCTCTCATCTCTCCTACAAGGATCACATCAGGGTCCTGTCGGAGTGCAGATCTCAAAGCAACACCAAAAGACTCTGTGTCTGCACCAACCTCCCTCTGACTGATTATACTCTTTCTATCCAGATGGAGAAATTCTATCGGGTCTTCAATAGTTATAATATTACTGCTCTTATTTCTATTTATATAGTCTATCATTGCCGCCAGTGTTGTGGATTTACCACTGCCTGTACCTCCTGTAACAAGGATAAGCCCCCTTTGTTCCATTGCCAGTTCCTCTGCAATGGGAGGAACATTCAGTTCTCTTATACTCAATATTTTTGTTGTGACCACCCTGAATACCAGACCTACAGTCCCCCTCTGCTGAAATACATTGACCCTGAAACGACCCAGACCCGGAACACCATAGGCAAAATCTATCTCACTCCTCTCTTTAAACTTCTGCTTCTGAATATTATTCATTATAGTAAATGCTGTGGCAATAATCTCTTCCTGCCCGATCTTTGGCTGATCCCTCAGAGGAATGAGTTCTCCATCAATCCTGACAGTAGGATAATTCCCTACTTTTAGATGAAGGTCAGACGCCTTTTTCTCTGTTGCAATCTTTAAAAGCTCAACAATATTCATTTTTTCTCCTTATATTTATTGAGTTATTTTTTTGTAAGACCGCATATCTCTCTTATCTGATGCTCTATCTCTTTTGCGACCATTGGATTCTCTCTAAGGTACTCCTTTGTATTCTCTCTGCCCTGACTTATTCTATTACCTTTATAAGAATACCATGAACCATTTCTCTCTAATATATTATTAGCTATACCCATGTCTACGATTTCACCGATTATAGAGATTCCTTTATTAAACATTACATCAAACTCAGCCTGTTTAAATGGAGGAGCAACCTTATTTTTTACTATCTTTACCCTTACCCTGCTGCCCAAAATATTCTGACCCTGTTTTATCGTCTCTATCTTTCTTATATCAAGCCTTATAGATGAATAAAACTTAAGGGCATTACCACCTGTGGTAGTCTCAGGGTTACCAAAAAATACCCCCAACTTCATCCTTATCTGATTTATAAATATAACAGTTGTCATTGATTTGCTTATAGCAGCAGTAAGTTTTCTGAGCGCCTGAGACATAAGTCTTGCCTGAAGTCCCATGTGGGCATCTCCCATATCACCTTCCAACTCCGCCCTTGGGACTAATGCTGCAACTGAATCTATCACAATTAGATCAATACCGCCACTCCTCACAAGGGTCTCTGTTATCTCTAATGCCTGTTCTCCTGTATCAGGCTGTGATATAAGCAGATCATCAGTGCTTACCTGCAGTCTCTTTGCATAATTTATATCAATAGCATGTTCTGCATCTATAAAGGCAGTAATTCCCCCTGCCTTCTGCGCCTCTGCCATAGTATGAAGCGATAGAGTTGTCTTACCAGAGGATTCAGGTCCAAATATCTCAATTACCCTGCCCCTGGGAAATCCCCCTATCCCCAGGGCAATGTCAAGACCCAATGACCCTGTAGAGATCACAGGCACGTCAGGTATAATATCTGCTGCCCCAAGTTTCATTATTGAACCTTTTCCAAACTGTTTCTCTATCTGCAATACCGCTATATCAATAGCCTTTAATCTATTATCTCTGTTTTCCTTTTCAGACATATTATTTCTCCTTTCCTATATAGTGTATAAGCATAACTCAAGTTTCGCACCCCGCGTCATTACTGCATTTACCGACAGCAAACAAGAGATGCAATCATACTATTTTGATAGTTAATATTGGTGTTTTTGTTAATCATATCAATTAGTTAACACTTTCTATAAGGGTGCGAAACTTAAGAGCATAGCTGAATAGTTACATTCATATAAAGTCGTGTAACAAAAAGATCACCATTAATTGTTTCAAATTTAATTATTCAAGCGTTTTAACATCTGTTCTCCAATGTCTTCCTTTCGGTGGCATCATACCTTAAAAGTGTTCGCGATGTTATTGCGAGGAGCGTGGCGACGAAGCAATCTCCAAAGGATTTTTACCGGGAATTGCTGAAAGTCCTCACCCTTAATTGTAATTTTACCATAAATATTAATGAAATATCTATAGAAACATAATAACAGTAGCGATTCTTGGTAAAAATTAGTATAACTTATTGTTTTATAAGAATATTGTATTGAAAACTTTACT
>JBHHUU010000123.1:0-7543 GCA_046753905.1 Nitrospirota bacterium
GAGGGTGATAGATTTTCATCCCCGGGGGTGAACAACTCGTTCATGTATGTTTGGGTAAGCATTTACAGATTTAAGAATTTAGTATATATTTAAATTATACTAATCTTGTTATATATTTTTTAGAGCCTGTTCAAGGAAATATTATATGCCATTACCTCAACAGAAAAAGAAGATGCTTGGTGAGATGTTATTAGCAGAGGGAGTCCTTTCCCAAGAACAATTAGAAAGGGCATTGTCTGAGCAAAAGAGACATGGTGGAAGAGTTGGGACTATTCTAAAATCTATGGGGTTTGTTACTGAAGATGATATTATCAAGGTACTGGGGAAACAGATGGGTATACAACATCTGGAGCTATCAAATATCATTATTGACCCTGAGATTGTAAAGATGGTTCCGGAGACTGTAGCACGTCGTTATCATGTTGTGGCATTATATAAAAAGGAAAATATCCTTACCCTTGCAATGGTAGACCCCTTAAATATATTTGCTATTGATGAGATAAGGGATATTACAGGTTTAGAAATACAGCCTGTGGTCAGCAAAGAGGATGATGTATTAAAGACGATTGAACGATACTATAGTGTCACCTCTACTATTGTAAATGCTATAAAGGATGCAGACATAACCCACGAATCAGAAAAGGAAGAGGTTACAAAACTTGAGAAGATTGCTGCAGAGACACCTGTTATAAAACTTGTAAATACAATAATCTCTCAGGCTGTTCGTAATGGAGGAAGTGATATACATATAGAGCCGGATGAAGATATATTAAGGGTGAGAAATCGGGTTGACGGTATCCTCAGTGAAATGATGACTACACCCATTAATCTCCATGCAGGCGTTACCTCAAGAATAAAGATAATGGCTAACCTTAATATATCTGAAAAGAGGGTTCCTCAGGATGGAAGGATTCAGACCAGAGTAGGGAATAAAGATATTGATCTCAGGGTTTCTACCCTTCCAACTGTCTTTGGAGAGAAGATAGTGATGAGGATACTTGACAAGAGCAGTTGTCTGATAAATCTTGATGAGATGGGATTTTCTGATGACACCCTTATTAAAATCAGAAGATTTGTCAAAAAATCTTATGGGCTGTTCCTTGTTACAGGACCAACAGGGAGCGGAAAGACTACAACTTTATATGCTGCCTTGAACAGCATAAATTCTATTGAGAAGAATATTGTCACTATTGAAGACCCTGTAGAATATCAACTCAAACTGATAAATCAGATTCAGGTTAATCCAAAGGTAGGGGTAACATTTGCCACTGGTTTGAGGGCTATATTAAGACAGGACCCTGATATTGTAATGGTAGGAGAGATAAGAGATAGAGAGACAGCTACCATTGCAATTCAGGCAGCCTTAACAGGACATCTTGTTTTCTCAACACTTCATACAAATGACTCAGCAGGTGCGGTAGCAAGGCTGGTGGATATGGGAGTTGAACCATTTCTTCTTGCATCATCCCTGATATGTGTGATAGCCCAGAGATTGATTAGAAGAGTCTGCAAGAGATGTAAGACATTATATATTCCTGCAGAAAATCTAATTAAAGATCTGGGGATTGATAATGTAAAAGGAGAAAGAGACTTTAAGTTTATGAGAGGAGAGGGATGTCAGGAATGCAGGAATACAGGACATTCAGGCAGGATTGGAATATATGAATGCCTTGTTATTGATGATGCAGTTCGTAACTTGATCATATCCCGATCTTCTTCAAATGATATCAGGTCTGCTGCAAAAAACTCAGGATTTGCGACTATCAGAGAAGATGGCATACAAAAGGCAACACAGGGGATTACATCTATAGAAGAGGTCTTGAGGGTAACCCAGGAGGTAGATTAAGCCTCCCCGTTAATTAACGGTGCAGCTTTAAAATCTTCTCTGCACCCTGCACCCCGACAACTGCACCCTCACCCTATATCACATACCTACAAGCTATGGCTAAATATTCAATTTCCTGAGCATAAATATCGTCAAAAAATGTCATATCCATTACAAAAAATGTCATAGATATTCCCGCATCAACATACATTTCATCCTATCATGTTGATTTTTAAGATGTTTTTGGAGTTGAATGTTGGCATAAAAATTGCTTGATCTATAAAATAGTATGTCTCTATATAGATACAAGGCACGGGATAAATATGGTTCCCTGTTTACAGGAACTATCGAGACTATCGGGAAAGATGCTGTTGCAGCTCAACTGGATAGTCTTGGCTTTATTCCTGTCATTATAAAAGAGGAAAGCCCATGGGCATTTGAAAAAGTTCTCTCAAAATTTCAAAGCATCTCTCTGCAGGATAAGATTATATTCTCCCGACAGCTTTCCACATTGATTAATGCGGGGATTCCTTTTATATCCAGCCTTGATGCTCTATGTGAACAGACTGAAAATAAGAGATTAAAAGAGATCATTCATCAATTAAGAAGCGATGTAGAGGGTGGGAGTTCATTTTCAGAGGCATTAGAAAAGCATCCAGATATTTTCAATGAGCTTTATGTGAATATGGTAAGGGCAGGAGAGATCGGAGGTGTCCTTGATGAGATACTGGAGAGATTAGCTAAACTTGCAGAGCATGAGATGGAGACAAGGGCAAGGATTAAGACAGCCACAAGATATCCCAAAATTGTGGTCTTTGCTCTTATAGCAGCCTTTATCGCCCTTGTAACATTAGTTGTTCCGAAATTTGCTGCTATATATGCAGGTTTTGATGTCCAACTACCCCTCCCCACGAGGATATTAATAGGCATTAATAATATTGTACGCAACTATTGGCATATATCCATAGTCGTTATAGCATTAGTTGTATATGGGACAAAGAGATATATTAAGACAGAGCAGGGAAGGCTGCAGTGGGACAGGCTAAAGCTTAAGATTCCTGTATTTGGAACATTATTCTTAAAGATATCTTTATCCCGATTTACACGACTCTTTGGGACATTAATAAGAAGCGGTCTTCCCATACTTGAGACCCTTGAAATCACCTCAACTTCTGCGGGGAATGTTGTAATATCAAGGATAATAAATAACATAAGGGACAGTGTGAGAGAAGGAAAAGGACTTGTAGAACCAATGAAGGTAAGCAAAACATTTCCACCTATTGTAGTACAGATGATTGCAATAGGAGAGGAGTCTGGAAAGATGGAGGAGATGCTGACAAAGGTATCAGAATATTATGACAGGGATGTTGAATACGCAATAAAGAATCTATCCACCTCCATAGAACCTATATTGCTGTTTTGCGTGGGAATCATGGTCCTCTTTCTTGCACTTGCTATATTTATGCCATGGTGGAATTTGATCTCTGTATTTAAAGGAGGAGGGTGATAGAGGAAATTATGAATTATGAATTGTGAATGAAATCCAAAAAAGTTCACATAACAAATTAATCCTCACCCTCTCCTCTCCTCTGAGGGAAGAGGATTAGGGTGAGGGGGGACTTTGAAATTCCTGAGCATTTGTCATTTATTTGCCATTTAAACTTTACATGGGATGAGCCTTTTTTTAAAAAGAGATGGTCTTGGTATCATTGATACCCTTATTATATGTGTTTTGATAACAATATTTATAGCTGTTCTTTTTCCATACTATCAAAATATGACTAATAAGGCAAAAGAGGTTGCATTAAAGATGGAACTTGTGAATATCAGAATGACATTAACATTATACAGGATTATGAATAGTAAGTATCCTGATGATATAAGGGATATTATAGGCAAGAGATATCTTTTGCCTATAAAGGATAGGACTATATTTGCCGAAAAGTATCTTATAGGGATAGCATTAGATAATGAGGGCTATCTCCTTGACCCATTTGGAAACAGATTCAGATATGATCCAGTTAAAGGCAGGATAATGTCTACAACAGAACAATATAAGGATTGGTAGATTCTAAAGGAGGTGAGGGTGTAGTTAATAGTTATAACCAATAATGAGCACAGGTTATCCCTAACCCTTTCCCCTGACAGTAGAGGGAAGAGTGAGGGAGGTTAATCTGTGTAATCTGTATAACTATTCAGCTAATACAGAGCAAGGGGTTCCAAAGACTTTATAATGCGTATGATTATAAGCTGAATAGTTACTAATCTGTGTTTTAAAGAAAGGAGACGAAGATGAATCTATTAAAGAACGAAAAAGGTTTTACCCTTATTGAACTGGTATTAATCATCGTGGTACTTGGGATTCTTGCTGCAGTGGCAGTTCCACAGTTTATAAATCTTAAACAGGATGCAGAGGCTTCAGCTAATATGGCATATATTGGAGCGTTAAGAAGTGCTATCAGTATACAGTATGCCTCCCAGCTATTATGCAGAGATACCTCACCTGATGTACAGGAAGGTACTCCTGACTGCAATCCTACATCTAATGGAGCTCCAACTACCACAGCGGCAAATATTGAAAGCCTTATTGATGGAGGAGGAAGACCAGGTTCTTTATCATTAACTGCTGGTGCTTGCGGCACAGGTAAATGGGTTGGTGATGCAAGAGCTACAGATGGGACAATAACATCTGTTACCTGGACACTAACCTGTCCTACGGCAGGAACAAGGGGTCCTTTAACAATAGCGAGCTCGCCAACAGGATTCTAAACTTTAGAGATGATGCAGGAAAAATAATCAGGTGAAGGAAAAAACAAATAATACTGGGTTTACCTTGATTGAGTTAGTAATGATCATTCTATTATTCGGGATACTTTCTGCGGTTGCTATACCACAATTTAATCTACAGGACACAAGGGGTGGTGCAGCAGGAAGGAGGATCGTTTCTGACATTAGATATGCACAACAACTATCTACTACTACGCAGATAGTACATGGGGTGATATTTACATCTGCATCATATACCCTGTTTGAAAACGATAATACTGGCGATCCAGCAAAAGACCCACTTACAGGAAGTGATTTTATTGTGAATATGAATGGAGACTTTGCAGGTGTAACATTATCTTCAAATCTAACAGGAGGAATAATAAAGTTTGACTCTATTGGCGCCCCATTAAAAAATGATGGGTCGCTTTTGAGTTCAGAGAAAACTATTACAGTACAGTCAGGTACATCCTCAAGCAGTATTACAATAGAGCCGAATACAGGAAAGGTAACGATGAATTGAGCACCCTCTCCCCTTGTTGTGGGAGAGGGTTAGGATGAGGGGGTATTTTCTTATGAATCTAAAGGACACTAAAGGATTTACCCTGATAGAATTGATAATGATAATAGTAGTTTTATCAATAGCTATTCCTCCATTGCTTCTCTATTTCATTCAGGGAGTAAGAGATAGCTCTGATGCGCAATTGCTCACACAATCAATATTCCTTGCTCAGGATATTATTGAGGAGGCAAAGTCAAAGAAATGGGATGAGAATAGTCCTGTACCGCCAGGGAATTACAGTACATCTCTGGGTTCTGATGGAGAGACAAGAATAACCTATGATGATATGGATGATTATAATAATCTGAATATTACACCGCCTCAGGACTCGCAAGGTAATCCTATCTCAGGTTTTAACAACTTTACTCAGGCAGCAACAGTCTGTTATGTGGCAAATACTGATTTAAATACATGTATAGGGGGGCAGAGCAATTATAAAAAGATAAGTGTAACCGTATCTGCTGCAGGAACTAATGGACCGCAGGCAGAGATTGTAACTGTAATGGCAAATTATTGAAGAAATCAGAATGCAGGAGTCAGAAGTCGGGATGCAGGAAACAGGAGACAGGAATAATTTAAACTCACAACTCACAACTCACAACTCAACCGAGTCTGGTTTTACACTTGTTGAAGCAGTTATATCAATAGTAATAATAGGGATACTTAGTTCAGGAATTGCTGTATTTCTATTGGATGCATTAGAGGGATGGAGGGATGTCAGCTATAGAAAGGATGCTACCCAACTGGCAAGAGTAGCTGTTGACCGTATGACAAGAGAGATGAGAAATATAGAAAGAAAACCTAACAACAAAGGGAATATCACTTATGCTTCTGATCAGATGATAACATTTACTGATATCAAGGGAAATTCTGTTACATTTCAATGGGGAGGGACAGGAAATCCTCTTCAGAGAAATTCAAATATATTAATAGACAGCAGCAATATGAACAATCTTGCATTAGGCTATTATGATGCTGCAAATATACCTATTACATCATTTCCACTATCTCTTGCAGATAGGGAAAAGATCAAACGAATATCAATTCAGCTAACTGCAATAGAGGGGAATGAAAATGTAAAAATGAATGAACAGGTAACATTGAGGAACCTTGCGGGATATTGAGAAAAAACTCCTCTCTCCCCCCTCACCCTAACCCTCTCCCCTGAGGGGAGAGGGTTAGGGTGAGGGGGGAGAGGGTGAGGGTGAGGGGGAGTAGGTGGAAAAGGGGTCAAGGGGTCAGGGATGCAAGGGTTCAAGGGGTTTTAATTTTGGGGGCATTTCACTTAACCCCTTGACCCCTCGACCCCTTGACCCCTTTTATTCAATTAAAGGGATGTCGATCATCGCTGTAATTGCGGCAATGCTGATATTGTCAGTCATTGGTCTGACCCTTATCTCTATAGTAGCAGTGGATAGTGATTCCTCAATTAATCAATTACGTTCAGGTCAGGCGCAATATATAGCAGAGGCAGGAATAGAGATTGCGATCAGATATATTACAAAGAGGGATTGTGCTTCTCCACCGTGCAGTTGTTCATCCATTACAGGGAATGCGCTATTTACTAATGTCTCTCTTGGAAGGGGAAGTTTTAATGTAATAGCTGCATATTACAGACCTGATCCACCGACAACCTTAAATGGTGGTATAAGCAATGATCCTCTGATAACATCGATTTTAGCTAATAATAGCTCAGGATATGCAGCGTATGGGAGGATTTTATTAGGCAGTGAATCAATAGACTATACTCAGATATCAGGAAATAACTTTACAGGTGCAAAGAGGGGAGCAGATACGAGTACAGTAGCAACACACTCAGATGGGACAAGTATCATGCAAAATCAGTGCACAATTACATCTACTGGTGTTGTAAACAATGGCAAAAGGGTCGTAAGGATTACAAATACTATGCAGGATGGCTGGACAGTGGGAAAGAAAAATGCAAATTTAATCACTATGCTCAGATGGATAGATAATACATGGGTTGATAAGAGTATATCTACTGGCTCATCGCCTACAAACGAGGAAGTGAAATCTATATCTATGGTCTCATCTAATGATGGATGGGCTGTAGGCAAAAAGGGGACGATACTTCAGTGGAATGGCAGCAACTGGTCTACTGTAACATCTCCCACAAATCAGGATTTAGAATCTGTCTCTATGGTCGACGCAAACAATGGGTGGGCGGTGGGAAAAAAAGGAGAGATTATCCAGTGGGATGGCAGCAACTGGTCTACTGTAACATCTCCCACAAATGAAGACCTGAAATCTATATCTATGGTCTCATCTAATGATGGTTTTGCTGTGGGTAAAAAGGGGGAAATAATCCAGTGGGATGGCAGCAACTGGTCTACTGTAACATCTCCCACAAATCAGGATTTAGAATCTGT
>JBHHUU010000124.1:0-7403 GCA_046753905.1 Nitrospirota bacterium
ATATTACTGCTCTTGTAATAAGTCAGCAAATATGCCATATTGTGATGGTTCTCATGCTAATATGTAAAAAAATTTTCATAGATAATATGTCCATTTTGTCATTCTTCGCTTCACTCAGAATGACGTTTTCGGCTATTTTGTAGATGTCTATAATCATATAAAAAGGAGGGATAAAATGAGATTTAAAACAACCAATTTTACAATACTGTCCATAATTTTTGCGATTTGCCTCTCAGCCTCTGCAATCGTCTCAGCCGCTGAGAGTTACAAGATCGACACTGTCCATTCATTCGTTATATTTCGGATAAAACACCTGGGTGTTTCTTACTCATATGGACGGTTCAACGATCTGTCCGGAACATTCATTATGGACGAAAAGGAGATCAGTAAAAGCACGGTGGATGTTACGATCAAGGTTGATAGTATCGACACACACCATGCCAAACGTGATGGTCACCTCAAGGGTCCTGACTTCTTCAACGCCAAGGCATTCCCGGTGATCAACTTCAAGGGAAAGAAGTTCAAAAAGGTTGGATCCGAAAAGGTTCAGGTTACAGGAGACCTCTTGCTGCATGGTGTAAAAAAATCTATAACAGTAGAAATGACACACATAGGTTCGGGTAAAGACCCATGGGGCGGTTACCGATCAGGTTTCGAGGGAGTATTCAAGATCAAACGGAGTGACTTTGGAATGAATTACATGCCTGAAGGGATAGGCGATGAGGTCACAATAGGGCTCGGAATAGAGGGCATCCGCCAATAGGTTTGAACCCGCTCGTTCAGTGAGGTTTGTATGATCTTTAAGATTGTTATGTACAATATCCTGCTACCTTCAGTGCTGTCAGGTTCGGTAATCCTTGTCGTCTGGCAGATGAAGAGTCGTGGTGTGGCACATGATCGATGGGGTGTAGCTCTGGGCCTACTGCTGGGTTATGTGGCCGGACACATCGGGATTATGGGATGGCCGACATTTCCGCCGGGTGATCCTACTACAGGCTGGTTTGTATACATAGCATCGGCAGCATTCGCAACAGTATTAGCCGAGTCCGCCTGGCGAAGCAGCAGATGGGCGGTCTGGACCGTTCGGACATTGCTAATGGGCGTGACCTGTTGGCTTATATTGTCGCCTTTTATTAAATACAACTGGGGCATGGGAGAGACTATAGTCCGTATATCAGTAATCGTTCTGATTATGCTGGTCTTATGTAAGATACTTGAGGATATAGGACGGTATGGTTCGGAGGGTATGTCTGCCCTGCTGCTCACTCTGCTTGCAACCGTTGAGAGTATTGTCATCCTGCTCTCACATAGTGTGCTTTTAGCACAGCTACAGGGAGTTATCACCGCAGCCCTGGGCGCGGCAGTTGTATTAACATGGCTATTACCGCAGGTCTCTTTGGTGCAGGCTGGTATCAGCATGGTCTCTATGCTCTCTGTTGCGCATGCAATAAGTGCTATCTTTTATGCGGACATGCCGGTCAACAGCGGAGCGTTTCTTGTAGCCGCACCGGCGGCTGCGCTGCTGATATGGCGAAGAGGTGCCGGGTGGAAAGAAACCCTACTTGGATTTGCAGCCACACTTTTCATGCTGGGGCTTGCGATCGTGGTGACGATTAGGATTTAGTAGCATCATGAATAAAAAAAGCATATTTGGCTTCATACAACAATGCTCAATACTGACTCTTGTGCTGGCACTTCTTATTGTTTCAGGGTGTCTGTCAAACGCTTCAGGTGATGTTGACCGCTGGGAGAGAATGGTTAAAAGATTTCTCCTTCCGTTAACTTATCCAGATTTTGACCCAGATGATTTTGGGAAAGAAACAGATGAACAGGATAAGAGACTCCTGAAAAGATACAGCCCTGACATATATATATCGCCTCATGGTATAAAACCAATAGACTTTTACAGGGATTATCTGCCTAAGACAGAGGTTGTCGAGCTTATCGGAAACTCAAAGAGGGTTGTAAAGAGATCACCTGATCGCAGATTTTTAAAGAAAGTAGAGAGGACAAAAGGCTACTGCCTGATGTTTACAGGCTCATTTTCAGATTTTGAAGAGGTTGAAAGTGTCGGTTATGGTCAGGTCATAAGAGAGGTGGTCAGATTCAGAAAAAACAGCCATGAGATTGTTGAGAAACCGATGATATTCCTCCGTTATAACTTTGTTTTTCCGAAAAGTGGGCTTCCTGCAAGGCTTCCATGGTACAAAGAGATAGGAGCAAGAATATTGGGCAATCCTGATGCATGGCATTTACTTGATATCCACGGGGCTATCCATGTTGTTCTTGATGAGACCGAAAAGCCCGTAGCCCTGATTCTTGCCCAGCATAACTACCACAGGACTTATCTCTTTAGAAAAGACCTGAAGATGCCTGAAAATGGCAGGGTAAAGATTAGCTTTGCTGAAAGGTCCAATGAACCCTATCCCTATTCAGATTCAAGTAAGCCTGTTTTTTATTGGGCTGCTGATACCCCTGAGAAGATGGAGTATATCCTTACAGGCAGACATCCAACCCTTAAAACAGGAGAAGATGTGGTATTCGGCAAAAATGCAGGAGCAATTCAGGTAGACTATAAATTGCACTTTCTGCCTGACAGGGATCCCCTTTATACAAGCTGGATACCGCTTGGTGATAAGCTAAAACTCTTTTACTTTTTTGAAAGCTGGTACAGGAGCGGACCTCCCGGTATGGATCTGCGTACATGGCCCGCCCTGAAACAATATGGCGAGCTTATGCAGTTCTGGTATGTACAAAATGGAGATTATCAATCAGCATCCTTTATGAAGGAAAATATCAGAAACTTTTTTGACCTTGATTTTGAAAAGATACTGGTAAGAAATGGAAGCCTACTGTATAAAGACCTGCAAACTTTTTCCAGAATCAATTAAAGATAAAAAACATTCACCCAATACTGTTCAGCATGGTTTTTGCCTAACAGATATTAAGGAGCAAAGTTGGGTGGAGGAGAATAGATGGATACCCACAATATCCCCCCTCTTATGTAAGAGAATCACCGATATCCCCCCTCTTATGTAAGAGGGGGAAGGGGGAGTACAAGTTTCCCCTTTTGCTAAAGGGGGGTTGATTTTCATGCTCGGGGATGAACAACTCGTTTATAAATGTTTAGTTAAAAAACCATGAGTTACAAGCCGTGCATACAAACAATTCGTAATCAATCGGTCGGAGGTTCAACTCTTCTCGCCGGCTACAGTAACAGCAATGTCCTATTATTATCGAATGATAAATAAGGAATGACTATCTTAAAAGCCAGAAATCTGGTCAAACGATATAATAACGGGTTTGTCCTCAATATTGACAGTATAGACTTCCAACAAGGCAGGGTCTATGGTCTTGTAGGTCCTAATGGTGCAGGAAAGAGTACACTTCTGAATATTTTAAACCTTTTGGAACAGATAATGGAGGGGAGTATCTTTTTTAGAAACCAGAAGATAACAGACATTAATTCATTGAACATACGCAGAAAAATGAGTATGGTTATGGAAGATCCTTTTCTTTTTAATACAACAGTATTCAACAACCTGACAGCAGGACTAAGGTGCCGTTCTATTGATAAAAAAATGTGGACACAGATGGTAGACAATGCTTTGCAAATGGTAGGACTTGCAGGGTTTGAAAAAAGATATGCTCCAGAGCTATCTCGTGGAGAGTCTCAGCGAGTGGCTATTGCCAGGACGTTGATACTGAAACCAGAGATACTGTTTATGGATGAACCTTTTACGAATATTGACAAGAAAAATATTAATATGTTAGAAAGACTTATTAGAACAATTAATTATAAGCACAATACGACCATAATTTTTACCACTCATGACCTTTCTCAGGCTTATTCTCTATCTGATGAAGTCATTTCACTTGTCGATGGGAAAATTATCAGGGGTTCTATTGATAATTTTTTTACAGGCATGGTAGAGGGTAACGATAATTTGTCATTCGTGAGGATTTCATCCAGAGTTCGTCTTGCTATTGTAACAAAGAAAAGAGGAAGAGTTCATGTCTCCATTCCACCGCAGGACATAATCCTTTCTTATAAGGAGATTTCATCAAGCGCCAGAAATTCATTTAAAGGTATAGTGAAAAAAATACTGATTGAAAATCAGAAAGTAAAAGTGAACATACTCGTGGATAATGAAGTAGAATTTACAGTTTTGATTACATATAGATCATACAAGGATATGAATCTCTTGATAAATTCCAGCGTCTTTCTGATTTTCAAGAGTACATCGGTAATTGTTTTTTAATCCTTAAACCTTACCATTTTCATCTCTTCTGCAATCTGTTTATATTCCTCATAGCTTCTCATTACCCTTTTCACAAAGAATCGTGTCTCTTTATATGAAATAGACTCAACAAACTCATCCAGTTCTAAATCACCCTCACTCTTTATCCATCTGTCTACTGCCCGATCCCCTGCATTATAGGCAGCTATTGTATATATAATATTCTTATCATATTTCTCATATAGAGATGCAACATATTTAACTCCTATCCTTATATTGATCTCTGGCTCAAAGAGGTCTTTACTGTTAAAATCAATTCCTATCTCTTTTGCAACTTTCTCTCCTGTAAAGGGCATCACCTGCATAAGTCCTAATGCCCCTACCCTTGATACAGCATGAGGGTCAAAACTGCTCTCCTCTCTTATTAATGCTGAGATAAGGTAAGAGTCCATCTTATCTTCAAGGGCATATCTGTCTATTATCTCAGATAATCCCAATGGATACGCCTGTTCCCAGAATTCAAACGAGATATTATCACCATTGATTAATATGTCCTGAAAATAGAGGCGGATGTTTCTAAGGGAATTATAATAGTTCCCTAATTTATACAAAATCCTGTTTAGTATTAACATATTGTTTCTATCTCTAATATAGCCTTTTATTATTATATTTAATTCCGTTATAGCCTCTTTCTCCATACCCAGAATGATAAGCTCCCTGGCCTTTCTATACGCTCTATCTTTTGAGAATAAGTCATCCTCAAAATTATTCTTCTCGTCTCCACCCTCTTTAAAGTGAGGCTTTTCTTTTAATTGATTTTCGGCATTAATCTTATTAGCTCTAATCATAGAATTATGACAATAATAGGTATTGGAAAACCTGTCACAGACCATCTGATAAGCCTTTATGGCATTTTCCCTGTCTTTAAGATTTTCCAGAGCCCTGCCCTTCCAGTATAATATCTTATGCAAAACATCACTATCTGGAAATATCCTCATAAATCTGTTCCACTCTTTTACAGCATGTTTATATTTTTTTTCTTTATAATATAGCCATCCGCTATTCCATAAGGCATCTTTCTTGAAATCTTCATCATCAGCAAGTTTAAATATCCTTTTATAATATAGCAGTGCCTTATCTATATCTTTCTTATCCTTATAAAGGTTGGCAATAAGATTTAGTATATTTATCAATTCAGGTTTTTGGGGATATTGTTTTCTCATATAATCATAGGTCTTCATCAATCCCTTTTTATCCTCTGTTCTGTAGTATATCTTTGCCATCCATAACAATGCCTCTGGATGCAGAGCCTTTAAAGAAGTATCATCAATAACCTGCTGAAGGATATCTTTTGAGTCTTTTAAATTTCTGATCCTATAATATGAGACAGCCATCTTTAAAAGTATATCCTTCTGATACGAGACATTATGCTTTTTCGCCTCCTCTAAAAGGATATTAAACTCCTCTATTGCCTCATTATATAATGATAGATCATAGAGGTTCGTCCCTCTCTGGTATCTCTCATCTAAAGTTGGTGGCGGTATCTCAATGCCTGCTATCTCCATGTTTCTTAATTCTTGCTCAGACTTTTCTGCAATATCACTCTCAGGATATCTCCACCATATCTTCCTGAATCTCTGGATAGCCTCAGTCTTATCACCCTTTTCAAGATAGGACTTTCCAATCATAAGAAAGGCATCCGCCACTCTTTTATCCTCATGATACTCTTTTATAAAGCTATCAAGTGTCTCTATAGCCGATTGATAATCAGATGATTCAAAATATATCCTGCCTGATATAAATAGGGCATCTTTTTTCAGATAACTGTCAGGATATAGGGATAATAGGGTTTTCAATGACCTGATTCCCTTAGTATATTCTTCTCTCTCTGAATAATACTCTGACAGATAATAGAGAGAATAATCTCCTATATCAGGAATCTCTATGATTGATTGTAAAAGATATGATACTGATTCAGGGCTATCTAACTCCTTAAATATCTTGCCAAGCAAAAATGTAGATCGATATGCCCAGATAGTATCAGAATATTTAACTTTAATATAATTAAACAGCCTGATGCTAGCCTCTGTCTCTCCCTCTTTATATCTTTTTACAGACAAAACAAAACACTGTTCAGGGATAATACAGGATATCTCTTCTGAATATCCTGTATTAATAAATGGAAAAAAGGAAAAGAGTAATGTAAATATAATTATATTTTTTAGCATGATATTCTATTTGTTTGTATCCGTCGAATAATGTTCCCTGAATATCAACTTTCTCTTCAATTAACGGATAGTTGCTTATAAATAGTTCTTTTACGTTTTGATTACCGTTTTCTCCTACATTGCGCATACCATAAGTTAAGTTCCATTCCTTGATATATGCAAATGAAAATAAATCTCTAATATATTTGCTGTCATCATAAGTTATCAACCACTTATGATTTACATTCTTTAATATTTTTGCAAATCTTTTGTGGTCAAAAGTTTTGTGTAAATTTCCGTTTTTTCCGTATAAAGCAGATTTTGTCGCCGAATAGTAGGGCGGATCAAGAAAAATGAAAACATTTTTGCCTTTTGCTTCAACAACTTCCTGATAATCTAAATTAGTTATCAAGGTATTGTCTAAAATTCCTGAAAGTGCTTTTACTCTTTCAATGCTCGATTGTGTAAATCGTTTTTTAAATGCTGCATTTGAAAATCCACCGCTTTCGCTTGTTCCTGAAAAAGTTATGCGATTAAAAACAAAAAACGCTGCTGCTTTTTTTAAATTATCAAATTTCATCAAATTCAGGAACCAAAGGTACCATTATTTTAACTGCTCGGCTTTTCCCACCAGGGTATCTTAATGGACTATTTATCATTTAATCAGCCTTTTCTATAATTACTAAAAAATTATTTTCATTTGCTTCATCCAACAAGTTTTCAATCAATTCTTTTTGATTATTTGAAAAATCATTTTCTTGTTCAGAACGAAACTCTACACCAAGTTGTTTGCCTATTTTATGATAAGTTGATTTTGCTTTTTGAATTAATTCAAAAAGTTTTTTTTTTATTTCTTTCAAATTCCAATGAAGTACCGAACTGTGATAATTTTTAATTTCGTTGATTTTATTTTTAATCAATTCATTATCAAATTTTTGATTTGTAATTTTGTTTT
>JBHHUU010000125.1:0-7392 GCA_046753905.1 Nitrospirota bacterium
ACGCATTATAAAGTCTTTGGAACCCCTTGCTCTGTATTAGCTGAATAGTTACAATATTTTAAAGGTAACTATTCAGTTATTACAGGGTGAGGGGGTATTTTCTGGAGCGATTCATTGTTTGGGTTGATTTTGATAGTTGTATCTCTTATACTAATCCCGTATGAAAGTCTGTAAAAAATTATTATCTTGATTATGCAATCGGGGCATATTGTGATTCACAGGAAACCTATAAGAAAAAGAAGAAAAAGGCTGCCGTCATGGTTCAGGGTAGAGGGTTTTCATGGGGAGAATTTTCATCTGGTTGCCAGATCAATAAATAGATACAGGCTTAATACTGTATGCAAAGGGGCGAGGTGTCCGAATATATGGGAGTGCTGGAATAATAAGACTGCAACATTTATGCTTCTTGGTGATATATGTACAAGGGGATGTGTCTTTTGCGGTGTAAAAAGGGGTCTGCCTGCAAAGGTTGACCCTCTGGAGTCTGAAAGGGTGGCTGATGCAGCAGCAGAATTTGGATTAAGGCATGCAGTTATTACATCTGTTACAAGGGACGATTTACATGATGGAGGGGCAGGTATCTTTGCAGATACCATATTAGAGATTAGAAAAAGGGTTAAGGGGTGTAAGGTAGAGGTATTGATACCTGATTTTATGGGAGATGAGTCTGCATTAAAAAAGGTCTGGTATGCCATGCCTGATATACTCAATCATAATTTAGAGACAGTCCCTCTCCTCTATCCTCTGATACGGCCTCAGGCTATATATAAAAGGTCACTGGATATACTCAGGAGGACAAAGGAGGCTGGTATTATTACAAAGACAGGGATTATATTGGGACTTGGTGAAGAGATAACGGATATAAAAGATGTAATGTATGATTTAAGAAAGATAGAGTGTGATATATTAACCTTAGGTCAATATCTCCCACCCGGAAGAGAGCACCATCCTGTTATGAGATTTTATAGTCCAGAAGAATTTGAGGTGTTAAAGAGAGAGGCAGAAGATATGGGTTTCAGGCATGTAGAGGCAGGTCCACTGGTAAGGAGTTCGTACCACGCAGATAGATATGCCTGTAGTTGAAAATACCCTAACACTAACCCTCTCATATCAAGGGAGAGGGAATCTTGGGGTGTAATTGAGAGAAAAATTTTTCAATATCAAGGAGGATGTATAGTGTCAAGGGTATTTAGCGGGATGAGGCCTACAGGAAGGCTTCATATAGGCCATCTGGTAGGTGCATTAAATAAGTGGGTTGAACTTCAAAAGGGGAATGAATGTTTCTTTTCTGTCGTGGATTGGCATGCCCTTACCACATCTTATAAAGATACATCTGATCTGAATGAAAATATATATGAGATGGTCTTTGATTGGCTGGGTGTTGGGGTGGACCATGAAAAGAGTATTATATTTCTCCAGTCTCAGGTAAAGGAACATGCAGAGCTATATTTGCTCCTCTCTATGATTGTACCAATGCCATGGCTTGAGAGAAACCCTACTCTTAAATCAATGATACAGGATATGAGTATTACAAATATAAACCTTGGTCTGATGGGATATCCTGTACTTCAGACCTCTGATATCATCATGTATAAGGGAGAGAATGTCCCTGTGGGTGAGGATCAGGTACCTCATCTGGAGATGTCAAGAGAGATCGTCAGGAAGTTTAATAATATGTATAAACCCATATTCCCTGAGCCTGCTGCCATATTGACCTCAACACCAAGACTGCTCGGTACAGATGGAAAAAAGATGAGTAAAAGCCTTAATAATTGTATATATATATCTGACGACCCTGATATGATTAAAAGAAAGGTCTGGATGCTTATTACTGACCCGGAGAAGATACGTGCCAATGACCCTGGCAGGCCTGAGATATGTTCTGTATTTGATTATCATAAGATATTTAATCCGGGTGAATGTCCTGATATAGCTAAGAGGTGTAAAAGTGGTAAACTGGGATGTGTCCCTGATAAAGGACACCTCTCAGAAATATTGGGCAGTTGTCTCAAAGAATACAGGGAGAGAAGAAAGGAGTTCTCTCTGAAACGGGATA
Source organism: Nitrospirota bacterium (assembly GCA_046753905.1). GTDB lineage: Bacteria > Nitrospirota > Nitrospiria > JBHHUU01 > JBHHUU01 > JBHHUU01. Next base: position 2,057 of record JBHHUU010000125.1, read on the forward strand.
TGGTAATGGAGATATTATCTGCCGGAAGAGAAAAGGCAGTAGAGATAGCAAGAGAGACTATGAGAGAGGTAAGGGAGGCGATTGGCTTATGGTAAGTAATATGAGAAGAGAACATGACACATTAGGAGAGCTTGATATCCCGAGAGATGTATATTATGGCATACAGACAATGAGGGCTATCTCTAATTTTCCTATAAGTAATATAAAGGCTCATACCCAGTTTATTAAGGCTGCTGTCATGGTAAAAAAGGCAGCAGCAGAGGCAAATATTAATACAGGGAGACTAAATCCTGAGATAGGAGAAGCAATAATCAAGGCATCAGATGAGATTATAGGCGGCAGGTTTAATGACCAGTTTGTCGTGGATGTATTTCAGGCTGGTGCAGGCACATCTCATAATATGAATACCAATGAAGTAATAGCAAACAGGGCAATAGAGTTACTAAGCGGAGAAAAAGAGAAGGGTAATTATACAATAGTACACCCTAATGACCATGTAAATATGTCACAGTCTACCAATGATACCTTTCCTACAGCAATGAGGGTTGCAGCCCTCTTAATGTTAAAGGATTTCTTTTCTGTCTTAAGAGAGCTATACAACACATTATTATCAAAGGGAGAAGAGTTTGATAATGTGATAAAGTCAGGGAGGACACACCTGCAGGACGCAGTACCCATCCGTCTTGGACAGGAATTTAAGGGGTATGGACTATCTGTAAAGAAGAGTTATAACAGGATCAAGAATGCCTCCCATAGATTGAATATCTTAGGTATAGGCGGGAGTGCTGTGGGAACAGGCATAAATACCCATCCATTATATAGAAGTAAAGTAGTTGAATCGATCAGAAGGGAGTCTGGATTGGACCTGAAGGAATCTGATGATCTAATAGAGTCAACCCAGAGTATGGGAGACTTTGTAGAGATATCTTCTTCATTAAAGGCATTGGCATGTGAACTGATAAGGATTGCCAATGATCTGAGGCTGATGAGCTCAGGACCAAAGACAGGATTCAACGAGATCATATTGCCTCCTGTTCAGCCAGGTTCCTCTATTATGCCCGGAAAGGTAAATCCTGTTATGGCAGAGGTTATGAATATGGTATGTTTTCAGGTAATAGGCAATGACCTGACAGTAACAATGGCTGCCCAGGCAGGACAGTTAGAGCTTAATGTGATGATGCCTGTAATAAATTTCAACATCCTCTCATCTATAGAGATATTAAAGAATGTGATCAATCTATTCACAGAAAAATGTCTGCAAGGGATAATGGTAAATAAGGGGAGGTGCAATGAGTTTGCAGAAAAGACCATTGGTCTTGCCACCATCCTGAATCCATATATAGGCTACGAAAAGGCAGCAGATGTGGCAAAAGAGGCCATGAGAACGGGCAAGAGCATCCGCGAAATAGTAGTAGAGATGTCTATCCTCTCGCAAGATCAGATAGATAATATACTTGATCCATTTAATATGACATGACTGCTGTAAATTATTATGCTATCATCCTCATGAATATAATAGTGCTTGAACCGTTTCATCTCTCCTTTACATATTTTCCCTTATAAGCTTATCTGATGATATATCCTCTATACTGGCCATTACCAGCCTTGTCTTGGGGATTTTCAGACTAAAAAATATTGTTTGATTATTATACAAATAGTATAGTAATATTAAACAAATTAAATTATTATCTCTACCAGAAAGGAGAGTTATAATGGCAAAGATAAGTATTAATATAGATAATACTATGTCTTTTATATCAGATGAAGAGTTTGAGAATATTCAGCCTGTTATATCAGAGGCACATGAACGGCTTGAAAGTGGTCAGGGTGCTGGAGCTGATTACCGTGGCTGGCTGCATCTTCCCTCTGCCATTCCTCAATCACTAAAAGAGAGGATCATAAATACATCGGGATATATCAGAGAGAATGCCGATATATTCATAAGCATAGGTATTGGTGGTTCTTATCTTGGTGCAAAGGCAGCAGCAGAGTTTATAAATCATACCTTTTACAATCAAATATCAGGAGAAAAGAGAAATGCCCCTGAGATCTATTTTGCCGGACATAATTTAAGCTCTGATTATCTCTCTGATTTAATTGATATAATTGAAGATAAGAGGATATGTATTAATGTTATCTCCAAGTCTGGGACAACTACAGAACCGGCAGTCAGTTTCAGGATATTAAAGGAACTTCTGGAAAAGAGGCATGGGAGAGAAGAGGCAAAAAAGAGGATTATTGTTACCACTGATGAAGAAAAGGGTGCGTTAAAGAGTATGGCTGATAAAGAGGGCTATGAGACCTATATCATCCCTGATGATGTAGGCGGCAGATACTCTGTTCTGACGCCTGTAGGACTGCTCCCTATCGCGGTTTCTAACATAGATATTAATGAATTGATAAAAGGGGCTGAATATTATGAAGGAATAACCTCAAAAGATGATATAATGTCTAATCCCGCCTATCTCTATTCTGCGGCAAGAAATATCATCTATCGTAAGGGAAAGATCATTGAGCTTTTATCTTCATTTCATCCATCCCTTCATTATATTGCAGAATGGTGGAAACAATTAACAGGAGAGAGCGAGGGTAAAAACAGGCAGGGCATATACCCTGCATCCTGCGATTTTACTACAGACCTTCACTCTATGGGGCAGTGGATACAGGAGGGTAAGAGGGTAATCTTTGAGACATTCATGGTAATTGAGAGATCAAAGAGGGAGATAAAGATACCTCATTTTAATAATGACGATGATAACCTGAATTATATAGCAGGCAGATCCCTTGATTATGTAAATGAGAACGCATACAGAGGGACAGCAATGGCTCATAAAGAAGGAGGAGTTCCTAATATGACCATATCTCTCAGTGACAGATCACCAGAGACGCTTGGGCAGCTCTTTTATTTTTTTGAAAGGGCGATTGCACTGTCAGGATATCTTCAATGGATAAATCCATTTAACCAGCCTGGTGTTGAATTTTATAAAAGGAACATGTTTAAATTACTGGGTAAGCCGGGCATAAAATAAGGGGGAAATAATGTCAACTATGGAAAATGATGAATTCACTAATTTAATACAGGAGATAGCATTAGATGGCTTTACGAGGAGAGATAAATATTCTTTTGAGGGAAATAGTCTCTTAGCAAGACTCAAAGACCTGGGCAGTCAATTATGGGTGGATACAGGAGACCTTGACAGGGCAAAGAGATTATGGAAAGGGGAGCTATCTGCACTTACAACAAACAACACTCTTGCCAATCAGGTTGTCCAGACAGGTGTTATGGATGAAGAGATAAAAAGGGCTGTGAAAAGGATAAAGGAAAGCTCTTCGGGTATAAATGAAGAAGACCTTATCTTTGAGATAGGGTTTATCATAAACTGCAAGATTGCCCTGAGATTGGTGACGGCATTTAATGCCAGAGTCAGTGTGGAACTGCATCCTGCGTTTGCAAGGGATAAGGAGAAGAGTATTGCCTATGCACGGAGATATTACAGTATATGCCCTGAAAACTTTATCATAAAGATTCCTCTTACTCCTGATGGCTATCTTACTGTAAGAGAACTTAAAAAAGAGGGTATCCCGATCAACTATACACTTGGATTCTCAGCAAGACAGAACCGTCTTGCTGCCTCTTTGTCCAATCCAGACTATGTTAATATCTTCTTGGGGAGACTCAATGCCGTTGTATCTGATAACTCTCTGGGAGATGGAGAGTATGTAGGAGAGGCGGTCACTCTTGCAACACAGAGGGTATTAGACAAGTTAAAAAAAGAGAATAATAACATAAAAACGAGCCTGATTGCCGCAAGCATAAGAAATGGGGAACAGGTTATAAGTCTTGCTGGTGTGGATGTCCTTACCATCCCTCCTAAGGCTGTTGAGGAGTTCCTTGAACTTGACCTTGATCCTTCAAAGATAGAAAACAGCAAAGAGAAGGTCTACAAAGTCGGCATTAATGATAAAGATATAGAACGATTCAACATCCTCTGGGATGTGGATGACAGATTCAGACAGTTTACAGATAAGCTCTTAAATATGGATATAGATAGCATGAGCGGGAATGACCTGATAGGTGCCTGTGAGAAGAATGATGTAAATCTATTTTACAGATTTAGTGAAGCCGAATTATCAAAAATAAAAGACCATGGAAAGATTCCAGACTTAAGCAGATGGGGCAAAGATATAGCCATTGATAACCTTATGACAGTATCAGCCTTGCAGTCTTTTGCAAAAGACCAGGAGGCACTTGATAACAGGATAAAGGAATTTATTTAACACAAAAAACAGGAGGAGATTAGAAGTTATTTGTAAAAAACTTCTAATCTCCTCCTTAAATAAATGATATGTAACTATTCAGCTAATACAGAGCAAGGGGTTTCAAAAACTTTATAATGCGTATGATTATAATAAGTTTATTCAGATTTTGAACAGACTCTCAGATACAACAGCATCATTTCAGATATAGTTACTCAGATATAGTTACAATGATATAATAATATTCCCTGTCTTATTGCGGCAAAAGCTCCCCTAACTATATAACTCTCTCCCCATGTTAAATGCCTTATCCAGCATATCTGTATGTTTAGCCGCTGCTCCTTTATCAATAAGACCCTTTAATCCTAAGCTGCTTTTTACATTCACCTGTAAAAATCCCAGTATATCAGCCACATTTTTACATACCTGTTCGGCAAAGTTGACTTCAGCATTGCCGTTACAGGCTACAATCACACACCTTTTCCCTGCAATTCTGGATGAGTAGTCAGGGGCAAGATATGCGCCAAAGTGGTCCATAAATATCTTTAGCTGGCTTGATGGTCCCATCCACCATGTAGGTGTCCCGATTATCATGCCGTCTCCTTCCTTTATTTTCTGAAGAACGGAGTTCACCTCGCTATATTGCTCACAGTTTCCTGTTGGTCTACACTGACCACACCCACGACAGACATAACTCTGGTAATCTACAAGATTTACCTTTTCAACCTCTACATTGGTTCCATTAGACTTGACGCCTTCTATTATTTTATCTGTGAGGATATCGGTATTGCTTTCTATTCTTGGACTGCTCATTAATGCTATTGTCTTCTTCATCTAAAGCTCCTTTCTTTTTATGGAAATATTGCCCCTCACCCTTGATGGGAGAGAAGTGAGGGGCATTTTTTTACATATTAGCATGAGAACCATCACAATATGGCATATTCTTTGAGCCTCCACATCCACAGATAGCAATATCCTTTTCTTCTTCTATCTCTACCTTATATGGCTGATTCTCAGTTCCCTGATGAGAACCATCACAATATGGCATATTTGCTGACTTATTACAAGAGCAGTAATAT
>JBHHUU010000126.1:0-7355 GCA_046753905.1 Nitrospirota bacterium
GACCTTTTATTAATTGGGGATGAAACTTACCACGATATGGAAAAAGCGAATGAGTTGCATAACCTGTTGAAAATTGTCCATTTTCAAAATAGGTTTTAGTAAGCGATGAACGATTGTCTGATAGAGATTTTGAATTTAAAGAATAGGTTTTATAATGCAGCGTTTCTTTTCCTGCAATTTTTTTAAAGAAAGCGCCTCTCTCAATTAATTCTGATTTATCTAGTCGATTATATTCCATAAATGCCATTTCGAATTCAAATAGTTCTGTTACAGATGGTAATAACTCCACTCCTGTACCAAACGTTTTTTCGATAAAATTAGGTTGTCTTAAAAATAATTTTTGCAATAGCCTTCTTTTCTTTGGCACATCTCAGTGCTACTGCTATACTTGTAACGCTCAACAGTAACATCAACGCTCATTATACTTGTGATTTCATTTTTTATATCATTATACTCATCATTCTGCAAACCATCATATAGCATCAAAACATTTTTTTTCTCTTTATCTCAAATCTCTTCACTTAACAAAAAGACACCATCCCTTTTCCGCATATCTTCTCTATCTCTGAGATACATGAATCAGAGGGGCTTATCTTAATATCAGGATTTACAGCAATAGTAGAGAGCATATTCACAGGCACAAGACACCTGAGATATACCCTGCAGTTTCCTTTATATTTTAACAATGTCTCTCTCAATAGTTTCAACTCATTATTGGTAATTATAGAGATATCAATAGAAATGTCTACTCTTTTTACAGTCTTCTCTCTTCTCTCTGATAATAGTTCTATATTGGTTGCCTTAAATTTTACGCCCTTTTCACTCCTGTCTATGCTCCCTGTTATCAGGATCGGAGAATCTGTATCCAGAAGATGGGAGGAGGTCTTGAATAGATCAGGGAATATTATCGTCTCTAATGCTCCATAGAGGTCTTCAACCTGAATATATGCCATCTTTTTGCCTTTTTTGGTATTTGTGATCTTTTTATTCCCTATTATCCCGCATATCCTTACTTCTTTTCCCTCTTCTACCTTATTAATGTTCTCTGAGTTTATACTTGATATCCTTTTTATCTCTGCTTCGTATTGTACGAGAGGATGGGTCGTAATATAAAAACCGAGCGCCTCCTTCTCATATCTTGACATGGTTGTCTCATCCCATTCAGGGAGTTCAGGCATCTTTTCATCCATGAGTGAGATATCATCAGAGTTGTCAAACATCTCAAACAGGCTTATCTGTCCATTGGATGAGTCCTTTTGATATGATACCCCATTATCTATAGCCCTGTCCAATACCTCCATCATCTGAGACCTCTTTGCCCCCATAGAATTAAGTGCACCTGCCTTAATAAGACCTTCTATCACCCTCCTGTTTACCTTTCTTAAGTCAATCCTTCTGCAGAGATCAAATATAGATGCAAATCTCTCTCCCTTCTCTTTCACAGAGATGATTGAGTCTATGGCTGATTTTCCTACATTCTTTATTGCTGCCAGACCAAATCGTATACCTTCTTCAACAAGCGTAAAATCCCTGCGGCTCTCGTTTATGTCAGGAGGGAGTACCTTTATCCCCATCTCCCTGCACTCATTTATATATCTTACAACCTTGTCAGGGTTTCCCATCTCACTCGTTAAAAGGGCGGTCATAAACTCCTTTGGGTAGTTTGCCTTTAAATATGCTGTCTGATAGGAGATCAGGGCATAGGCAGCACTGTGAGACTTGTTAAAACCGTATCCGGCAAAATATGCCATGAGGTCAAATATCTTCCTTGCCTTTTTCTCGCTTCCCCCCTTATTCTGCATCCCCTTTACAAACAGCTCTTTCTGCCTCTCCATCTCCTCTGGCTTCTTCTTTCCCATTGCGCGCCTTAAGATATCAGCATCAGCAAGGCTAAAGCCTGCCAGACTGTTAGCTATCTTCATTACCTGTTCCTGATAGACTATTACTCCGTATGTCTCCTTCAGCACTTCCTCTAATTCAGGCACCTCATATTTTATAGGTGTGCTTCCCCTCTTCCTCTTTATGAAATCATCTATCATCCCGCTTCCAATAGGACCTGGTCTGTACAGTGCCAGTATTGCAATGATATCTTCAAACCTCTCTGGTTTTAACCTTGTGAGAAGCTCTATCATCCCGCTGCTTTCAAGCTGGAAAACACCTATTGTATTACCTGATGAAAAGAGTTTATATGTCTCTTCATCGTCAAGGGGAATAGATGAGATATCAAAATGATTCGGATTGACCTTATTAATTAGTTTAACTGCCTGATCAATCACAGTAAGTGTGCGAAGCCCCAAAAAGTCAAATTTTACCAGCCCGATCCTCTCTATGTCATCCTTTGCATATTGAGTAACAACTTCGTCTTTTGATCCTTTGAATAAGGGGACATGCTCTGTAATAGGTTCCTTTGATATCACTACACCAGCAGCATGGGTAGATGCATGTCTTGCAAGCCCTTCTAAAGATATACCTATGGTGAGAAGCTCATTAATTTTAGGGTCTGATTCTGCCATCTCTCTTAAACGGGGTTCTGTATCTATCGCATCCTTTAATTTTATATTCAATGTATTGGGTATCATCTTTGCCACCCTGTCAACCTCTGCATAGGGTATCTCCATAGCCCTCCCGACATCCCTTATAACAGCCCTTGCTGCCATTGTCCCGAAAGTGATTATCTGCGAGACATGGTCAGAGCCGAATTTCTCTGTCACATAATCTATTACCTCTCCCCTCCTGCTCATACAAAAATCCATATCTATATCTGGAAGTGTAACCCTCTCAGGATTTAAGAACCTCTCAAAGAGGAGTCCATATCTGACAGGATCGATCTCTGTAATTCGTAAAGAATATGCAGCAATACTCCCTGCCACTGAACCCCTGCCAGGACCCACAGGTATACCTTTACTCCTTGCATAATTTATTATATCCCAGACTATGAGAAAATATCCTGCATACCCCATATTGCTTATAATTCTTAGCTCTTCTTCTAATCTCTCTTCATAGATAGATATATCTATCGGATATATACTCTTCTTAATCCTCTCATTCAGACCATTTCTTGCAAGTTCTACAAGATATCTCTCCCTGCTGCCATCATCAGTATCCTTATCTTCTATATCTCTGTAATAATCAGGGAGATATATCTCATCAAAGGATAGCTCTATATTGCACATCTCTTCTATTACCTTTGTGTTTTTAATCGCATCAGGGATCTCAGTAAACGCAGATATCATCTCTTCTTTAGACTTAAAATATATCTCATCTGTCTGGAATCTCATTCGATCCTTATCATTAATTGTCTTGCCTGTCTGGAGACATAAAAGTATATCATGCGCCCTTGCGTCATCTTTCTTAAGATAATGGCAGTCATTGGTAGCAACTACAGGGAGAGACAGTTTTTTGCTCAATTCTATAATCTCCTTGTTTACAATACGCTGTCTATCAATCCCATTCTCCTGAACCTCAAGATAGAAATTCCCTCTCCCTAATATATCCAGATAGTCTGAAACTGCCTTTTCTGCCTCCTCTTTTCTCTCCCTGGATAGAAGATACGGTATCTCTCCCTTTAGACAACTGCTCAACCCTATAAGACCTCTGCTATATTGTGATAGGGACTCCTTATCTATTCTAGGCTTATAATAGAAACCCTCTAAGTAGGAGAGACTTACCAGCTTTATCAGGTTTTTATATCCATCAATATCCTTTGCCAGAAGGATAAGGTGATATGATGCGTTAGAAATGCCATAAGTACTCTTTTTATCATGGCGGCTCTTCGGAGCAATATATACCTCGCAGCCAATAATCGGTTTTATCCCGTATTGCTTTGCCTTTCTGTAGAATTCTATAACACCGAACATATTGCCATGGTCAGTAATAGCAAGGGATGACATCTTATATTCCCCTGCCTGTGCCAATAATGTCTCTATCCGTGATGCCCCGTCTAAGAGGCTGTATTCTGTATGATTATGAAGATGTATAAAATCAATATCTGCCATTTTTGATTCTCCTAAGTCTTAGAGCCTATTCAATATCTGGTTGATACTCTTGATAATCTAAAGATCACCTTGTAAATATTACAATACAGAGGATGGAATATATATTACCTCTCTCCCATTTCCTATCTTGACTGAATTCTTTATGGCATAATTAATAAACTTCTTTGCCCTTTTTACAGCATCTTCTACCTTATATCCTTTAGCCAATTCAGACGTTATGGCAGATGAAAATACGCAGCCTGTCCCATGTATATCCTTATCAGATATCCTCTCACTTATAATCATCTCGTATTCTCTGCCATTATAGAGTATATCAATAGCATCACCCTTAAAATGTCCGCCCTTTATAAGCACATATTTTGACCCGAAAGAGTAGAGTATCTCAGCAGACTCCATCATATCTCTCTCTGACCTTATTCTGATTCCAGAAAGCAGCTCAGCCTCAGGGATATTAGGTGTGATTAAAAAGGCGTGAGGGAATAACTCTTTTAGCCTGTATATTGAATCTCTGGATATGAGTTGAAAACCATTTGAAGATGATATGATCGGGTCTAATATATATTTTTTAATCTTATATTTAGAGAATATCTCTTTAATAACCTTAAGATTTTCTATATTATAGATTATACCTGTCTTGACAGCATCAAAAGATATATCTTCAAATAGTACTTTTAACTCCCTTTCCAACAGATCAGATGGTACGGGGATCACTTCATGGACTCGCATTGAATCCTGAATAGTCAATGCCGTAATAACAGCAGTCCCATAAACACCTAATGCACTGAATGCCTTAATATCAGCCTGAATCCCGGCACCGCCTGATGGGTCTGAACCAGCTATGGTCAGGGCATTTGGGGATATGTGAGAATCCAAGTCAGCTACTCCATATTAATATTGGTTATAGAGACAGGATTTACCCTTGCTCCATGCAGGCGGACTCCCCAGTGGAGATGAGGACCTGTAACCCTGCCAGTTGCACCCACCAATCCTATAACACTCCCCTTTTTTACCCTGTCTCCCTCTCTGACATTGACCTTTGATAGATGGAAATACATGGTAAAAAGCCCTGCGCCATGATCTATTATTACACTCTTTCCACTAAAAAACAGGTCATCTGCCATGCTCACGATACCATCATTTGAAACATGTACCTCTGTGCCGAAATCCGCCCTGAAATCCTCCCCTGTATGAGGGTTTCTCTTCTGGCCATTTATGATTCTTCTTGACCCAAAGCTCTTCATAATATCGCCTTCTACAGGTCTGATAAAGCTCCCATTCCATAATCTGGTATCTACATGTCTTTTCCATATCAACTTTACCCTTTTCTGTTCATTCATTACCCTCTTCAGACTTTTTTCATCAAGGTCTACCTTATCCTTTGGAAGCGTCAGTTCCTGCACCTTGAATTTGACCGGCAGCACCTTTATTTGGTAATGTCTTGTTTTATTAGAACGATCCTTATAAACTATCTTTATATCAAAATCATATTTATCCTTTTCCTCTGCTAAGTCAACCCCTATCAGTGCCCCATAGAGATTATCCTTAGATGTCTTAAAAAAGGATATCTCTCTATTCTTCAGATATCCTGTAACAGATATGGGCATAGCCTTTACTGAAAGGGTAAGATAATAGATATCCCCCTGTCTTATCTCTATAACCCTCTCATATCTCTTCTCCTGATGAGAGAAAAGATACGAAGGATACAGTAAGAGACAGAAGAAGATGGAAAGGATAAGATATGTATGAGGACTTTTATTTAAAATCATTAAATAATTATGAATTAGTTCAAAAATCTCCCCACACCCTAACCCTCTCCCTTGATAGGAGAGGGTTAGGGTGTGGGTGATAGATTTTCATGCCCCCTTTGTGAGCCACGGCTCATGAGGGCTTACCTTGATAAATGAAAATTATAGTCTGCTGAGATCAATTCTTCTACCCTTTCATCAGTAGAACTGAAAGGATCAACACAGAGTATGGTCTCTTCCCAGTAACCATTCAATTTCATATAGCTCCAATCCACAGTATAAGACTTATTTCTCCTTTTTGCAAATTTAATAAAATTTCCCCTGATCTTCGCCCTTGTGGTCTGTGGCGGGACATCCATTGCCCTTTGTATATCCCTCTCCTTAACGATCTTTTCCACGAGGTCTTTATTCTCTAATAGATAATAGAGTCCTCTGTCTGTACTTACATCATGATATTGCAGGTCTATCATGGCAACCCTTGAATCATCCAATCCGCAGGATTTTTTCTGCATATATGATTCAATCAGCTCCTTTTTTATTATCCAGTCTATCTCATTAGACAGTTCCATAGGTTCTTCTTCCAGTTTATCAAGTACATACTCCCACTTTTCAAGGATATCATGACTTACTGGTTCTGGTTCTACTGAATCTAAGTATTTACTTGCCTTTTCCAGATATTCTCTCTGAATCTCAATAGCAGTCAGCTCTCTCCCATCTTCTAACTTTACCTTTTTTTTCAGGGTAATATCCTTTGATATCTCTCTAATTGCCCTGACAGGGTCTTCTAATTCCATTCCTTTTACGATATAGCCATTCTCTGTCATAGAGAGAACAATATCAGTTGTCCCGATCTTTAGATAGGCAGTAAACTCAGACATATTTGAATCGCCGACAATTATATGAAGTCTCCTGTATTTCTCTGCATCAGCATGTGGTTCATCCCTTGTATTGATTATACTTCTTGCTGATGTAGTTGATGATGATGTCTTTTCATGGATATGCTGTGCCCTCTGAGAGATAAAGTAATGGGGTTTACCTAACATTACCATGACCTTGCCTGCACCTGTATATGCCTGTCTGGTAACAAAAAATGGTATAAGGTGCTCTGTAACCTTCCAGAAATCTGTGTCTCTGTCCATGAGATAGTTCTCATGGCACCCATAAGTATTCCCTAAGTTATCTGTATTATTTTTGAATACATATATCTCACCTGAGAGACCATCTTCTCTTAACCTATGCTCTGCAATAGGAAGACATGCCTCTAATAATCTTTCACCTGCTTTATCATGTATTATCAGATCAATGATATTATCACACTCTGGAGTGGAATATTCAGGATGACACCCTGTGTCCTGATAGAATCTTGCGCCATTCTCTAAAAAGGCATTGGATGGCCAGCTATTGGAAAGGAGACCCTCAAAGATATAGCTTAAGACCTTTTCTATGGGGAAATATATCTTTTCCTTTGGGGAGAATATCAAACCATATTCATTCTCTAACCCAAAAATGCGGTTGTTCATTAAAAACCACCTTCTTTCTCTGCCCCCTTTTATTATATCATAATAGTTCAGAGGGTGCAGTTGTCAGGGTGCAGGGTGCAGGTTTAAAGATTTTT
>JBHHUU010000127.1:0-7303 GCA_046753905.1 Nitrospirota bacterium
GATCACTAATATCTTCATCAATATGGTGTTTTAATAACCTTAATGTCCGTTTAAGAAGTTCTTTAAAAGGCAGATGATCTGAGACAATGATCCCAAAATGGTGTTTTTCAAATCTGGAATATTCCTGAGAAAGTTTCACAAAATGTTTTACATTATGGGTGAAAAATGTTCTCCCTTGAGTGATTGCAAATTCAAACTGTTTGTGATCGCTTAGAGTTTTTTTGCCAGCCTCCTGCACTGAAAGAACATCATATCCTCGTTCTCTTAATACATTGGCAAGAAGAGGATCAACATCTTCATCCAGATAGAGCTTGACAGTTTTCATGTGAATATTTCTATTTATTACGGGCATTTTGCTCGGAATTTTCAGTAATGTCTTGCTCAACTTCTTCCTGGTTGTCATAGTAATATGCAAGGGCATCATACACCTGAGCCTTAGAAAGGAAGATAAACTTTGCAATTAACTCTTCAGGACTAAGACCAAGTTGAAGGATGTAATAGACTATAGACCTTATCGGGAATCGTGTTCCTTTTATTACAGAACTACCACCACATATAGCAGGGTCTTTAATTATATGAGGATGAGAAACTTCCTCTGATATTATTGGCATAAAATCTCCTCCTCTGTTATTCCTAATACATAGATAGTATGTAATCGCTAATCTTTTTTGTTAAGGTTTAAATTTACCACAAAGATGCAAGGTTTTAGTCTGACACGGAAAGACTTTGTGATTATCCATGGTTCAAATATGTTTCCTCTGAAATCCTATCTTCTTTTTTGGTTTTTTGGTGGTTCTAATAATTGTTTTATGGCATCAAAGACAATCTTAAACTGATGGTCATATTTCCTCTCCATTGTCTCTATCTTTCGTTTTAAATCTACATTAGCAGATAACATCTTCCTGAATTTTGTAAATGTTCTCATAATTTGTATGTTTACCTGTATAGCTCTTTTACTATTGAGAATACTTGAAAGCATAGCCACTCCTTGTTCTGTAAAGGCATAGGGAAGATATTTTGAGTGTTCACCTCTTTTTAAGGTACCAAATTGGCACCTTAAAAAGAGGTGATATTCCTTTTGTGTTAGTTCAAACATAAAATCGTCAGGAAATCTTTCTATATTCCTTCTAACTTGCCTTTTCAAGTGCTTTGTTTCTACTTCATATAGCTTAGCTAAATCCTGCTCTTTTACCTCTAAGCAGAAATATCTTACTTTCTATTATTTCCTGTGAGATTATATCTGCTGATTTCTTCATGTTTTTTATCCGGGAGTTAAGGATTCTCCCTCTTCCAATTCTATCACCTTACCGTACATTTAGTCTGCTTATCCTCTGGTTCTTGTGCAATCTGTTCACAAAACTTTTTAATAGTATATCACGAAGCTACATTTCATACAACTCAAGCCACTTTTCTCTATTTGCCTCCCATGAGTAAAGTCTTCTGCAATCATTGAGGGCATTCTCAACAATTTTTTGAGCAATATCCTGATTCTCCAGGAGATATATTGCCTTTTCTGCCATTGTTTTTTCATCATTCAGAGGGATAAGCAGACCATTTTCTCCATTTTTAATTATATCGGGTATGCCTCCTGCTTCAGTTGAGATCACAGGGATACCTGATGAAAATGCCTCTAATATAGAGTTTGGCATGTTATCAATATTGGATGCGTTTAGCATAATGTCAGCCTTTTCATAATAGTCAGCAATTTTGTCCCGTTCTACCCTTCCTGTAAAGATGATATTCTTTAGTTTGAGGTCTTGAGAGAGGAATTTTAGAAACTGTTCCTGACTGCCATATCCCAAGACGCTTAACTCTGCATCAGGACACTTATCCTGAATAAGTCTGAATGCCTTAAGGACACAGGCGACATTGTAGATAGGTTCCAGATTTCTTGAGACAATAAAAGATGGTTTAAATATCGCTCGTTTTTTAAATGGGAACTCTCCCTCATCGGCAACATTGTATATTACTTTAGCATCTATCCCGAATCTGCTGAATATTTTCTGAAGATATATGGAAGGAACTACTACTACATCAACATACTTTAGTATCCTTTTTATTGCAGCCTCAGAGCGTGAGAGATGGTCTTCTGCCTCTCCACTACGGTAATTGAGTATCACCTTTTTTTTAAAATACTTTCCTATCAATACAGCAGGACTGGGGGCAAGAAAGAAAGAAAAATAAGAAGCAGAAAAGACATGAAGGACATCGTATTGGGGGATCTGTTTAATCAGGCTTTTAATATATACTGCTGATGTTACTATTGTCCTGATATATTTATAGCTTTGACATATACCCCAGATACCATTAAGTTCAGGATTTATAGGTAGAAAGTCTATTTTAAATCCATCTTTTCTGAATCTCTCAACTATTACAGATGCCTGAACTGCCTGTCCTCCAGTAATATTCAAAGAGGCTGCTATTAGACAGATTTTTTTAGGAGACATGTGATTGTTAAATTACTTGCAGGATTTAGGTATAATAATTTCTTCAGTGATTCATTTTTTTCAATCGATAATATATAAAAACAGGCATACCTAAAAACAACTTGGAAGGTGTAATCTTTTCTATTTCAAAGTGTAAGTACTTAAAATAGCGTTTCATACGACTATGTGACTGATAAATAGTATCTCGCCACCGTCTTCCGATTATAATATATAGCCATGTATTTATTATTGTTAGAACTGCATAGATACGGGTAAAAAAAATTGGAGCAAAAAGCATATAATGAATATAGTAGCCAACTCCATGAACACACAATTCTACCTTGGCACCAGGACGCAATATTCTGCTGATTTCAGTCATTACTTTTTTTTCATCAGTATAAGGTAAAACTACCTTACAGATAATTCCATCGAAGGAGTTATTCCTAAATGGGAGTTGTTCTGATATGCCCTGAATAACTGGCAAGTATTTGTTACGACAGCCTATCAAGTATTCTATAGAAATATCCACCCCTATGCCATTATACCCTTTACTAATCACACTCTTTAACTGTTCTCCAAAACCACAGCCTACATCTAATACTCTGGAACCCCGAGCGAAACCATCGTATTGATAGTCCTCTAACACATAAGCACGCTTTTTCCAATAACCATCTAATGATTTGTTTTTATGATTAGGAGACTTCACAAACTTCCTACCTTTTCTGTTGAACTATAATATAATCATTTAATTATAAAAGATCATGATAATTTGTAATGTTAATATTATTTTTTAAAATTCCTGCAGGAATTCCTCCAACAACACAATTATCAGGAACATCCTTCACAACAACTGCATTGGCACCAATGACAACATTGTTGCCAACTCTTATTGGACCAATAAGTTTTGCCCCAGATCCTATGATTACATTGTCCCCTATTACTGGGACTCCATATTTTTTTGAGGTTCCACCAATTGTTACCAATGATCCGATAACACAATTTTCACCGATTATACTTCTATTATGTACTACAATACCGAGTCCACCATAGCCTATGATTGTATTTCTTCCTATCTCACATGAATACGGTATATATGCAGCAAATACAAATCGGATTAGCGTACTAATGATATCGGGTATAATCGGTATCTTTAATTTATACAAGACATTGGATAATTTATACATCTTATAGATCATAATTATATTACTACTGATCTTACTTAAGGCCTTTTTCAATCCTATTGCAAAGTAGAACTCTCCTGAATTCTTTGATAGAGTTCTTCATAAAGTCTTTCGTACTGGTTTTTCATTACTGTATAATTAAATTCCTTTTCTACTTTCCTTTGACCATTCCTGCCCATTTTTTCTGTTACCTTCTTATTGTCCAGCAAATAAATGATCTTTTCTGCCAGTATATCAGGTCTTTTATATGGAAACAAGAAGCCTGTTACTCTATCTTCGACTAATTCAGGGACACCACCTGATGGATTGGCTATAACAGGAATACCAAAAGACATTGACTCTAATATTACATTTGGTATGCCTTCATTGGTTGAAGAAAGTACTGAGACTGTAAGATTTTTCAAGATATCATACAATTCTTTGCCTGTCTTTCTTCCATAAAAGATAACATTGTTGTGGATACGGAGTTGTCGGGCATATTGCTTCATCTCATCTTCAAATGGGCCTGATCCAACTAAAAGAAATTTTACATCACTCCTCTTACCTAACACTATTTCAGCCGCTTTCAGGAATGTTGTATGGTCTTTCTGTGGTCTGAAATTGGCGATCATGCCAACGATATTGGGTTTAGATTGATCATCTATATTCTCAGAAGTTGAGCTAACTTGTTTCAGATCAACACCGTTATAGATTACGATTATTTTATCTTTTTGTATGCCCTCTTTACTGACCAAATAATTCCTGATCTTTCTGGCATTTACAATTATTCTCTCACTGAATTTCCATAACATCTTTTCAGCCTTTATCTGTGTTTTTGATAGCAACTCGCTCATATCCCTTTTTCCGGCAATAATTACTGGAACTCTTGCTATCTTTGCTGCTATGACACCGGGGACAGTAGAGTAAAAGCCATAGGTCTGGACTATATGGAATCTTTTTTTCTTCATAAATGATGCAAGCCTGAATATCTGGATGATTGACTTTTGATGATAAAATGCGTCAGATATATTAAATTCTGTTAATGGGATATCGGCATGTATCAGGTCATGGTAGAGGTGACCTTCTTTGTTGAGAGTTACGAGGTGGACATTATATTTTTCACTATTAGTTCTCTTAGCTATCTCAACACACTGTTTTTCTGTGCCTCCTATATTAAGGCTATCAATTATGTGAAGAATACGAATTTGTGTTAACATGGTATGATGTTTTAGAAAGTATACAAACCTATTTTGTGCTGGGGCGTAATGTCAAGGTTTATTTCTCTTATATAAAAACTCATTACACCCCAAGCCATTGTCGGTTTTGATATTTTCCAGAATGAAATCAGGGAAATTATCCTTCATGAATCTAAAAATCTCTTCTACTGATGCAAATTCATAAGGATAGCCTCCAAGCCAATCAGTAATATCTGTTCTCCACTTCATCCCTCTTTGTGATTTATAATTTATTATATTTGTTATAGGATTTCTAAATCTTATTAAATGACCAATAAAGTAATTCAATATATATAGGATTTCAAGTGCATGTTTGCCTATTTTAGGAGATACATTGTACAGTTCTTTAATTTTTAACCAGAGCATGGATCCCTTTCTTCCTTCAACTCTGTTATAGATTGCTATGTAATAGTAACCCTCTTTTCTTACGAGTCTTGCTGAATTTTTAACGGCGTTCCACATATTACCTGTATGATGGAGAACCCCCCATGAATAAACAATGTCAAACTCCCCTAATTTAGAAATAAAATTGTTATCAAGGATTGAACCTTCATAAATTTTCCAGTGGGGTGGGCTATTTGCTTTCTTGTGCATATAGTTACAGCATTCCACTGAAAAAGGGTCTACATCAAGACTGATTATTTGCCTGGCACCAAGATTGAAGGCGGCATAGGAAAAAAGCCCGCTACCACACCCTATATCCAGCATACTTTTACCTTGCAGATCTTTTAGACCCAAAAATTCTGTGAGAGATGATTCTGCATTTCTGATCCTCTCTTCATTGAGGCTTTTTAAAAATATCTGCCAGTTCTTACCAAATGAAAAGGTCTTTTCTACCATAATAATCTCCTGATTTTTTAATAAATTCCATTTTTAAAGGCTACAGTATTTTATTGTTTAAATCTATTCATGCTACCACACACTTAGACTGATCTTGCTGTATATCCATTAATTCTTTTGTAACAATCTTTCTAAGGGCTGCAATCAAACCAATAAGGAAAAAGAGGTAAAAGTCATAACCAATACTTATAAAAGCAGACATTATTATATAACTAATGAGACTGTTTCTCAATGCTAAAGATATATACAGCATCTCTAAGATTTTTTTATTCTCACTATGGTCTTTTATATCTTTTATGGTTTTTTGTATCCCAAGCAGGACTGAAAAAAGCAGTAACAGGTAGATTATGAGGGCAGGTATGCCCATCTCTGCTGCATAATCTATATAGGTTACATGGGAGACCTGCTTAGGACCTGTTGCCCCTGTAATTTCTCTGTTTCCCAGTTTAAAGTTTCCCATGCCCACTCCAAAGAGCGGGTTCAACTCAATCATTTTTATTCCTACTTCCAACAATCCTTCTCTAGCCCTTGTAGAGCCGATAGCCTGACTGGTTGCTGAATAAGCTGTCTCTTGTGGTTTTGTAAAGATGGTTGACATTCTCTCTATGAACATATCTGATACAAAGAATGAACCTATATAAACGGCAGTAATTAACAGAAAGACGAGTCCCTTTCTTTTCAGCTTTGATAGGTCATTCATTAATATTGCACCCATTGTCATAAAACCCAGAAATCCTCCACGACTTACAGTAGCTATAAAATCAAATATGGCGGTAATGGTAATGCCTAATAATAGATATCTCTTAATCCGTTTTTGCTCAACAAATAGTGAATAAAAATATAATGGAAACATCAGCACTATTACAAATGCCAGGAGATTAGAACTACTAAGGGTTGCCCCTATTCCTCCTAATCTGCCGTAATCCTGAGATGCATCAAATTGAAACATCTTGTTATATGCTGATACAATAATGATTATGGAAAAGGCTATAAGGGAGACTGTAATGATCTTTTTTAGACGCTCCTCACTATCAACTATATAAGCAATAAGGAAGAAGAGGAGAAGGCTATTTAAGTAATAGGAATAGAAGGTATTTAAACTCCCCCCTATCCATCTTGAGAATGGCATTGTTATGAATATCCAGAGTGTGAGAATGGTGATCCAGTATGTCTCATTATTTGGTGGACTGCTATTGAATATTTTATTCACAGAGCCAGAGAGAAAGAAGAGGGCAATGCTCAAGATGGCTGTTAACAGGATTATACGATAGGGGTTAAGAAAAGGGACGTATTCCATCGGTCTTGATAACAGCATAAATAGATATATGAGAAGTGAGTTGAATGCAAGTTTTTCCATAATAGGTGAAGATACAGGGCTCTAAGGGTGAAAAAATTAACCCCTTATCTATCCATGTAGTTGCGGCACCATAATTCAAAGATGATGAGCTTCCATAGAATAGAGCTATTATCTCTCCTATTCCGCTCATGTTCTGCCATTAGATAGTTTATCCAGTGCATGTTAAAGAATCCTCGTTCTTTAAATCTGTTACTCTCAAATATATCTTTAACAAACTCTTTCAGTTCATTGTTAAACCATAATTTCAGGGGCACCCCAAAGCCCATCTTTGGACGATTTATTATC
>JBHHUU010000128.1:0-7286 GCA_046753905.1 Nitrospirota bacterium
ATTTCCACTCTCATCTACAAATACACGGGTCAGATCATAACCAGCATCATTATCACCGTCACACTCGCCATCAGCATTATTGTCTATCACCTCTGAGCCACCAAACGCGTCTTGAACAAATCGTGTGCAGGGCCAGCCGAGTGGTCCGTTTATCTCTGTTAATTTCAGATCCTGGTTTACAACACCCTGCCATCCTCCACTTGCATCAACAACATAATAGGATTCAGAGGATGACCATAACTCATCATCTGAAACTACTTTGTCTCTGAGACCTTCATCTAAATTTGAATCATTATGCGGTATAGGGTCATTTTTAGGATCTGTATCTCCATCCTGAGGCCATGGGTTATTGCCTGGATTGCTATCATTCGCATCGCTCCACGAATTTGTGTCATCGCAATCACCATCAACCGCAGTAAATGTAACCTGTATCATTACTGGCTCTCCATTAGTATCATCCATTACTTGTCTGCCGAATTCATCATGTTTAGGAATAGATGCAGTAACCTGTCCTGTTGCACAATTGCCGGAATCAAACTTTCCGCCAGCAAGGATATATGTAAAATTCTCCATCCATTTATCACCTGACCATTGATCAGTAACCTCTTTCTCCACACCTATTACATCTCCACCTGATTTAACAGGGATAATAGTATTTCCATTACTGTCGGTCTGAGGATGAGCAAAGTCAAATTCAGCCCACTTGATAGGAACAAATCCTCTGTAGAGGTCATACCCATTGCTATTTTTATAGTGTTCAGCCAGTATTGTATTGGTTGGATTAGCAATCTCCTTGATACGTATCCTCTCTATATCGCCAAAGCCCATCTGCTTGGATGTCTCTTCTTTTAGCATCTCAACAAATCTGGCAGCATCCATCTTCATCAGTTCTCCTGTCTCACGATCCCATTCCTCTGCCACAAAACCCGGAGTCAAGAGATGGAGCAGAGCACTGAAATTTCCGCTCTCCATAGCAGCCTGAAATTTGCCGATTATATTTGCTATATCCAGTGCATTCTGATCATCGCTGAAAATCAATGGAGTACCTGTGGTAAAGGAGAATGCGTAATCCTCTCCAAGTGTATTACCACTTAAGTCCTGGACACCTGCACCAACTGTCACACTATATTCTGTCTCAGATGCCATCATACCCTTAGGAAAAAATGTGGCAGTCTTTCCCATAATCTCTATACGTCCCTCAAGGGCCGGTGTTATGGTAAAGTTCTGTTTGAAAGATGCAAAGTCCGCAGGAAAATTGAATGCCATTGATATAGCAGCACTCACAGGGACATCAGTGTCACTACCTGCTGGTTTTGTATAAATGATACTGAATGCCTCAGATGCCTCTTTTGCTGTCATTACCTCAATGGCGGCTATTGCAGTAGTCCCAAGCTGATTGTTTGCCAAATCTTTTGCTGTGGACGCAACAGTCAGCTTATAAGTGACTCCTATAGTTAGACCATCAGTTGGAATCAACCTGAACTCTGTAAGAGAACCATTATTCTCCATTGAGTAATCAACAGCGTTCCCATCAACAAATTCCCCATCACTATTTTTCACTTGCTCTTTCAGACTAAGAGCGCTCTCAATTGAAGTACTGCTCATTGATTCATTAAAGTATATCGCTATCTTTGATGATGCAGGAATAGATGATGGCTCATACACATTCTGACCATCACTATTAGTAGTTGCCACTGTATCATCTAATATAGACACAATTGTGGGCGCTGTTTCATCAGTTGCTACTACCTGATCATCTACTGCCACTGCCTTACCCTCTTCTGCTGTAACATCATCTACCCTTGCGGTCTTTAATGTAAATGTGTTCAGATCAAGATATACAGCAAATACTATATAGTGACCAGCATCTATTTCTGTAGACCATACTCCATCAGAATCTGTGGTAGTTGTTGCAGCAGCAGCAGTAGATGTACTATCCAGGTCAAAGACGAGAACATTTGCTCCAGAAACAGGCAGTTTACTAGATGAAGTCTCTGTAGCATAACTCTTGTTTTTAACCCCTGCTTTGAATATTCCCCCTCCGGACGAACTGCTGCTGTCATATACTGTTCCAGACAGAGAAGCCTTTGTGCTTGAGCTGCCTCCTCCTCCACTGCAGCCTATGAAAAACAGAGTTACAAACAGCAGTGCACATGCCTTCATAAACAGTTTTTCTTTCATATTGCCTCCTTATTCCATTGTTCTGTCTCTTTATTCTTTTTCAGAAATTAACACCTATATATTATTCCTTTCTCCACCTCCTTTAAAAAAAATGCCCACACCTTGACAAAGGCATGGGCAAGAAAATTCCTCAAAAAAAAAGCCCATACCACGAACACAATGATATGGGCTTAAAGAAAATTATCTTTAAACCACTTCGGCGGCCGTTCAACCTTTTTATCCTTTATCTGGTCATTACAGACACCAAATAAAAAATAAATTAGGTCAACGACTTTGCGACCCTCCCTTTCGGAGAGGTGAGCCTTTGTCGGTGGTATTATATTTTTTAATTCAACTAATTTTTATAATAGCACATCTTTTCCCTATGTCAAGCTCAATTGCCACAAAACAGAGATAAAGAGATAAAATGATAGAAAATAATAAAAGATTGCTCTTATTGAGAGGTAGAGGGACGTTCATAATCATCAGTTAATCTGACAATATCATTTTCTTCAAGATATGCCCCATTCTGTACCTCAATTATATGAAGAGGTATCCTTCCTGGATTTTCTAACCTGTGACGGGTAGCAATCGGTATATATGTACTCTCATTTTCATGTATATAAAAGACCCTCTCTCCTGCTGTCACTCTGGCTGTTCCTGACACTACTATCCAGTGTTCTGAACGGTGATAATGAAGCTGAAGACTTAGCCTTGCGCCAGGATTTACTATTATCTTTTTTATCTTATACCTATCTCCATTTTCCAATACAGTATATTTTCCCCAGGGTCTTTCAACAGTCCTGTGAATAAAACATTCCTCTGCATTCCTGTCCCTTAATTCCTCCACTATCCTTTTTACATCCTGAGCCTTATCCTTTTTACATACAAGAGTCGCATCATCAGTATCAACTACTACCATATCTTTCAGTCCTATAGTGGCTACCAATCGCTTTCCGCTATAAATAATAGAATCTCTGCTATCAATATCTATAATGTTTCCATTTATAATATTTCCGTTTATATCCCTGTCTGAAACTTCATCAAGGGCATTCCAGCTCCCTACATCATTCCACCCTATATTTGCAGGTATCACTGCTACCTTATCAGCCCCCTCCATAATGCCATTGTCAATAGATATAGGCTTTATACATGAGTATATCTCCCTGATAATATCTTCCTTTTTAATATCATCTTCTCCTATTTTATCTATCTCTTTTAAACTTTTATCCAGATCAGGAAGCTGAAGTCTTATCTCCTCTAATATTCTCGATGTCTTCCAGATAAAAATACCGCTATTCCAATAGTAATTTCCATTATTAATGTAGTCTATTGCAGTCTCTTTATCAGGTTTTTCAACAAACCTGTCCACCAGATAGACATCTGTTGAGTTTTGAGTTTTGAGTTTTGAGTTTTGAGTCAGTGATTCTTCTGTCTTGATATATCCGTACCCTGTTTCAGGTCTGGTGGGCTTAATGCCAAGAGTCACAAGATACCCCTTATTAGCAATCTCTTCACCATCTTTCAATATCTCCAAAAATTTATCACCCCTATTAATTACATGATCAGCAGGCAATACCACCATAACTGAATCAGGATCTATATGATTTAGAAAAATAGCTGCCATACCTATAGCAGGGGCAGTATTTTTAGCTGCTGGTTCAATAATAAAATTTTTCCTCTCCCTTTTATGAGAAGGCATCTGAATAATAATCTCCTCAGCCTGCATTGCATTGGTCACAATATATGTCCTTTCCCTATCTATAAGTGGTTCTATTCTGGAAATAGTCTGCTGAATCATTGTCTCATCACCATTTATTTTTAATAATTGCTTAGGGGTCATCTCCCTGCTCAACGGCCAAAACCTGCTCCCGCTACCTCCAGCAATGATAACTGCATACATAATGATATCTCCTTTCCATTATAGTTTATTGTAAACCTTTATCACCTCTTTTGCAGACCTATCCCATGAAAAATGCCCTGCCCTTTCAATTCCCTTCTGACAATAATAATTGTGTAGATTCCTATCTGAAATCAACCTGATGATGGCTTCTTTTATTTCATTTAAGTCTTTTGGGTTTACAAGAATCCCTGAATCTCCAACAACCTCAGGGATAGATGATATGTTGGATGCAATTACAGGGGTGCAGCATGCCATTGCCTCCAGAATTGAAAGTCCGAATCCTTCATAGGAAGAGAGATAAACAAATATATCTGCCATATTGTAAAAAATAGGAAGCTCTTCATCAGGTATACTGCCTGCTAAAAAAACTTCACCTTCAAGATTAAGTTCTCTTATAAGAAGGTGCATCGGCTTGGAAAGCCAGCCTTCTCTCCCAACAATAACCAACTTATGCTCTATCTTATTCTCTCTCTTTAAAGAATGAAAGACCTTTATCAATATATCTACATTTTTTCTTGGCTGAATAGTTCCAACATATAGTATAATTTTATCCCACAGGTTATATTTGTCTCTTACTCCTGAAATTAATCCAGAATCTTTTATCTCTCTAAATCTGTCAGATATACCATTATACACAACATCGATCTTTTTTTCATCAACCTTAAGAATATTTATAATATCTTTTTTTGAATTTTGAGATACAGTAATTATCCTCTCTGCATGCGTGGACACCCGCAGCATATTCCTTTGCAAATATATCCTGTGATGGATAGGAAAGGTCTCAGGAAAAATAAATGGCGCCAGATCATGAATGGTAACTACAGATATACGTGATGTGAATAAAGGAACAATATTTTTTGTATGATGAAAGATGTCAATCTTATGCTTTGTGATATAATATGGAAGTTTAAGATAATCCCATAATAACAGAGCATATAAAGATTCTAACCTTACCAATACAGGCTCAACCCCTAAGTTATTAAAACTATCAATATTATCAGTAAAAACAAGGTATCTATTTTCATTATCTATAGAGGAAAGACTTTTTAGAAGATTATAGCCATACGTCCTTGGCCCGCCAATAGTCTCCATCAAAACTGCTATGCCAATCCGCTTCATTTAAATAGTCCGTTTGCTATATATATGAACCGAAAAGATAAATAGAGATAATATTTTTGGTCCGAAAACTCCCTTTTTCTCCCCCTTTGTTAAAGGGGGGAAATTTTCATTCTTGTTTGTGCCAATTTGTCGGCATGTCTGTTTCATGCTTATGAGTGTTTTAGGCTATTAATTTGCTCTCTGGCTTTTTCTATAAACTTTTTATATTTATCTTTCTCTGCTGTCTCAAGAAACCTTTCAAAATATCTTATTGCTTCTTCCCTTTTGCCTGTAGATTGCAGTATATAGGCAAGATTATAAGAAGCCTCAGGATTATCGGGATCTATATCTAAGGTCTTTTTATATTCTCTAATCGCTAATTCAATCTTTCCCCGATCATAATATATCACCCCAATATTATAGTGTGCCACAGAGTAATCAGGATTACCTCTCAGAGCCTCTTTAAACTCATTTAATGCCTTATCAAAATTGCTCTGTTCAAAAGATATAAGACCAAGATTGTAATGGGCATCTGAAAAAACTGGGTCAATCTCCAATGCCTTCTGGTATTGCTCTATGCTTAAATCTGTCTTACCGATCTTTTGGTAAAGGAGACCCAATTCATTATATAGAATGGGATCTTCTGGAACTATCTCAATGGCAGTTTTATATTCATTAATTGCCATATCCCATTTTTTCTGGTCTTTGTAAATCTCTCCTAAATGTACATACGGATATACATATTTATCATCTTGTGTTATTCGTTTAACTCTCTTATATAATCGAATAGCCTTATCGGTTTTGCCCTGCTCGTAATATAAACTGGCAAGATTAATATAGGGATCAGAAAACAACGGACTATATTTTATCGCTTCCTGATATTGTTTAATAGCCATATTTGTCTCTTCAATCTCTTCATATAGCCTTCCTAATCTATAATACGCAGAGCTGAAGTATGGGTCAATCTGAATGGACTCTTTGTAATATTTAATTGCCTGCTCAAAATCTTCTTCTTTATAGTATAAGTTAGCTATAAAAAAGGGGATATCACTGGAATCAGGTTCTTTCTTCATATTATCATATAACATTATAAGTTCATCTCCCCATATAAAATTTCTCTGGATAGTCCATACTGACTGCAAAAGAATTACACATACGAAAATAGAGCAGCAGACAGTAATCAGCCAATAGTTATTATGATGATCTGAGGAATCAGTTGGTCTGCTGCTATCCTTCACTATATCAATTAATCGCGTAATACATAAGGCTGCTATTAGAAAGAATCCTATAGAGGGCATGTATAACCTGTGTTCAAATACTATCCATAGCCGTACTATGCTTGACTCTATGGCAAGATTTATAAAGAACCATAGAATGAAAAAAGATATAACCGGTCTCTTCTTGCATATATATATTCCATAGCCTATCATACCAATGATTATTAACATACATAAGAGGGTGCTTACTGGATTAAACAGGGAATGTGATATTGGAAATTCATATATAAATCTCAGTCGTGACGGTAATGGTAATATTAATAGGGTGATGTAATATATGATTACCCTGAACTCAGTCATAAGCCTTGTTATACGAGTAAAACTATGCTGTAAGACTTTCCTTTCTGCTGTAACAGCCTGTATCCCCTCTATTATTCCATTTCCAGCTATATACACAAATCCGATAGCAGTAAAAAGAAAAACTGATATTACTGCATATAATGAAATCCGCTTTATTGACTTGGGATCAAATCTGGCAAAGAAGTATATCTCGTACAGGATTATTATCAGTGGCAGTGTAGCCGATATCTCCTTTGTACCAAAGGCAAGAAGGGCAAATAAAGCAGAGCAGCAGAGCAATAGGTTACCCCTGCACCCTCCTGACACCACCCTTCCCTTCACATAACACAACAGAGAGAGCATATAAAACATTGTAGCCATAGATGCGGCTCTCTGAACTATATATGTCACTGCCTGCGTCTGTACAGGCGATGTAGCCCAGAGAAGGGTGGCAATAAAGGCTATCCAGAAAGGTTTATCTCGGAACCAGGTAATTTTAAAGTTTATCTTTTTCTTTTCACTGCTCCCCTCACCCTGCCTTTTCCCCCTCATCCTAACCCTCTCCCCTA
>JBHHUU010000129.1:0-7091 GCA_046753905.1 Nitrospirota bacterium
AGGGGGATTTGTTCTTTGGGTTAATATTTTTACCTCAACTTATTGAGTAATTACACTCCAATCGTCTAATCCCTTGATTTAAAAGTGATTTTTTGGTGAGCCGCGTTGGGCTCGAACCAACGACACCCGCCTTAAAAGGGCGGTGCTCTACCAACTGAGCTAGCGGCCCACTTTGTTAAACAAACTATACAATACGAATATTATATTATATATGGTTTTAAAGAATAATGGTCTCCTTTCTTTTACAACCAGTTGATATAATATCTATTTGACAACCAATTATCTCTTCTATCCTCTTTAGATACAATTTAGCTTTTAATGGAAGTTTATCATAAGACTGTATTCCTGTTGTATCTTCTTTCCATCCTTCCATAACTTCATACACTGGCTCACAATTTGTTATGATATGTAGTTCAGACGGCATCTCTTTATATATCTCTTCTTCATGTTTATATCCTGTACATATTTGTACTTTATCAAATTTATCCAATACGTCTAACTTGGTGATTACTAAGCCGGATATTCCATTAATTCTTACTGCATATCTTACCAGAACAGAGTCAAACCAGCCACACCTTCTTGGTCTTCCAGTCGTTGCTCCAAATTCATGTCCTCTCTTTTGAAGTATCATTCCTGTATCATTTTTCAATTCTGCAGGAAAAGGACCACTTCCAACACGTGTTGTATATGCCTTCGCTACTCCAATAGCTTTATCTATTCTTGTAGGTCCTACTCCAGCACCTATACATGCCCCTCCAGCAGTAGAGTTAGAAGATGTAACAAATGGATATGTGCCATGATCTACATCAAGATGTGTACCCTGTGCACCTTCAAACAAGATGTCCTTACCCATATCCATAAGGGAGTTTATCAGAAGAGATGTGTCAGTTATAAAACCGTTTAATATTGTGGAATAACTCATATATTCATTATATATCTGTTCAAGATCAAGTTCCTTAACATCATATAGCTTGTTTAAGATGTAATTCATTTCTGCCAGATTTAGAGATAATTTTTCCCTGAATATATCTCTCTTTAACAGATCATTCATCCTTATCCCTATCCGCGCCATTTTATCAGCATATGCCGGACCAATACCCTTACCAGTTGTTCCAATCTTTCTTGTTCCCTTTAGTTTTTCACTCTCTTTTTCTATTGCCTTATGATAAGGCATTATTAGATGAGCATTTTTACTTATATAAAGATTATCATTTATCTCTATACCTTTTTGTTTAAGGGTATTTATCTCTTCAATAAGGGCACCAGGGTCTATAACAACTCCATTTCCTATTATACACTTTTTGTTAGGTCTCAGGATGCCAGAAGGTATAAGGTGAAGTATAAACTCTTCATCTCCTATCACTACTGTATGTCCAGCGTTATGTCCTCCCTGATACCTTACAACTACATCAGCATTTTCTGTTAAGATGTCAACTATCTTTCCCTTCCCCTCATCACCCCACTGAGTGCCAACTACAATAACATTTGCCATTGTTTATCACCTGTTTTTTATTTTTCCTGTAACACAATAAAAAAGCTCAGACTCTATCTACTAACAGAGCCAAAGCTTATGTTTATTGTGTTATTAAGCTCTCATAATATATTTTATTTATGTTATCTATATAAATTTCATTTGTCAAGAGAGAAGTTTCACCCAAAAACAGAGATATAGATTCTCCGATAGTTCCCTCTCCATTGATGGGAGAGGGTTAGGGTGATGGTGAAGTATTAACCCATAAGGTTCCCCCTTCCTATGTTGTGCAGCAATTCTAATTATAACAAGCAAACATATAGAATTTGTTTTTGGATAGATCGATTTCTGATTCAAGCCCCTCCATCATGAAGCTGAGCAGATCATTATAGCTATCAAAGCAATATAGCGGGTTAAATCGCGAATATCATCAAAGAAAGTTTTTCTGGTTGGTAATTTCTGTCGAATCATACGATATTTTTCATCTATCATGTCAAGAAACGGACAATGACCTACAGTCATGAAAAACAGTCATAGAGAGAGCCCTCTTGTTTGTATTTATAATATAGAATAAGATATGTTCTGGATACCCGAAGATAAACAAAAACAACAAAAGGAGGGCATTATGAAGGAAACAATAGAAATAATAGTAGAAAAGGGATGTGGGCTTGATATCCACAAAGAGATAGTAGCAGCATGTACAATGGGCAAAGGCATAAAAAAGAGAACAGGACATACAGCACAATGACAAGAGATACAAGAAAATTATTATAGGCTACACATAAGGCGGGAGTGTTTGATAAAAAAACAAAATATAATTCTTTTTATGATTGGATTACGTCATAATTAGAATTACTGGGGCTTGACACCAAAAGGTATTCTATTCTATTTTAAGGGTTATGGGAGCATGTGAGCAGGAGGGGTATTTAATTCTGATGGATTTGCGATATAATATCCCCATCATTCTCAAGTTAGGCTGTCTTCGGCAGCAACCTTTTTCCTAATATAAGGGGAGGTGAGGAGGGGTTATATGTTTTGTTATAACTCCCCCTAACCCCCTCTTTCATAAAGAGGGGGAAATCTTGAGGTTCCTGAATATCAAGAGAGGAGAAAAGATATGCGTGCGACTAATCTAACGGATGTACTTAACATCTTTGACCCACGAAGGTCACTTACTACAAGAGAGGAATTGGATGCCTATTTTGTAGAGAGGCAGATGGGGATATTGGCTACTATGGAGACATATCTGAAAAATATGACCAGCAGGTCAAAGCTCCTATTTACAGGTCATAGAGGCAGTGGCAAGTCTACAGAACTAAATCGCCTTGTCCTTAACATAGAAGACCAATTCTTTATCATTAAATTCTCAATTACTGAGAGCCTTGACCCATTTGACCTCAATTATATAGATATAGTTCTGACCTGTGCCCTTAAGCTCTTGGAGAGGGCAGTCAAAGAGGAGGTAGAGATAAATAGGGGGATACTTACAGATGTCTTTGACTGGCTTCAGAATGAGATTACTGAGGAGAGGGTGATAGAATCCTCCATGAAGGGAGGTCTGATGAACAGGCTTAATCTCTTTCTCCTTAAGATTGAAGGGAAATTGGGTAAGGAGGTGATTACCAGGGTAACCATGCGTAGGAA
Organism: Nitrospirota bacterium; assembly: GCA_046753905.1. Lineage (GTDB taxonomy): Bacteria > Nitrospirota > Nitrospiria > JBHHUU01 > JBHHUU01 > JBHHUU01. Next base: position 3,116 of record JBHHUU010000129.1, read on the forward strand.
GATAGGACCAAGGTTCTCAGAACTGGTGGATAAGATAAATCTCATTATCAGAGAGATCGAAGAAAAGACATCTAAAGAGGTGCTCATTATTATTGAAGACCTTGATAAGACTGACCTTGATAGGGCAGATAAGCTCTTTTTCCAGCATGGGAGATCCATCTCCAGCATCCATTCAAAGATCATCTATACCTTTCCTATTGCCTTACGCTATTCAGGAAATTTCGCCCAGATCAGCAGAACCTTTGATGACAATTTTATTCTCCCCAATATAACCATATTTGATAAAAGAGGCAATAATAATCCCAGAGGTGAGGAGATATTAAGAGAGGCAATCTTAAAACGGATGGAGGAGCACCTTATAGAGGAAGAGACAATTAGAGAGGTAATCAGATTAAGTGGCGGAGTAATACTGGAGTTGATCATACTTATTCAAAAGTCAGCCAACTATGCATTGACCTATAAAAAGACTGTGATTGATCAGGATATCATAAAGAGGGTTGTCAGGGAGATACAGAACGATTACAGGATTATGCTCAGGGAGGAACAATATGAGATACTTAAAATGGTCAACGGGGATGAAGAAAAAAAGAGGATCGTTAATGACAGGATCGGTCAGGAGCTACTCCACAACCTCAGCCTATTGGAGTATCGTAATGATGAGGTATGGGTAGATGTCCACCCGATTGTCAGACATCTCCTCTGAGTGGAGGTAGAGGCAGAGGTGGAGGTAGAGTCCCTCCCCCTAATGGGGAGGTAACCACTGTATCCCCTCCCCCTTGATGGGGGAGGGTTAGGGTGGGGGTGGAGGCAGAGGAGATAAGAAAGATGGATATCTTTAAAAAAAGAGAGGAGTTTGATCGTTTATACAGCCTTATAAGGGATACAGATAGGGGCTGTTTTATCCTTGCCCGCTATAATATACCTGAGATCAGGCAGAGGGTCAATGAGGAGCTTAAAGAGAGGCTCTCTCTGCCGTTCCATGAGTTTTATATTACACCGATCAATAAAAGCCCGTTACAGATCCTTAAGGATAGGGCTATTGACCCTGGCGAGCACTCTGTTGTCTCCTTCTATGATATAGAGAAGGGTTTTCCTGATTCATTAGGGCATATAAACCTGCAGAGGGACGAACTGGCAGGATATAACTGTAGCATCATCTTCTGGGTAACAGATGACCATTACAGGCATATCCATGAAAATGCCCCTGACTTCTCCTCCAGGGTAAGCGGAAGTTTTGACTTCACCATCAGGACACGACAGGAGTGCGGTATGCTCTGCCTCATTGATCTGGTAGGCTTTACCCATCAGTCAAACGAGTTAGGCAATAGATATACGCAAGAATTCCTTGACTACTATTACAGAGAGACCCGTAAGATTGCTAAGGCACATGGCTTTGAATGGATCAGGTCTATTGGCGATGCAGTAGTCTTATTTGGGGATGCAGACAAGACCGAAGAACTCATTGATATCATGCTTGACCTCTTCAGTAAAAAGGGGATAAAGGATAGATTCGGTTTTAAGGTCTCATTAAGGATGGTGGCACACTCAGGTTATATATCATTCTGGATAGATAATGAGGGAAAGAGGACAGACTTTACAGGCTCTGATGCGATCAGGGTATTCAGGATGGAGAAGGAGGCAGGGGAGGAGGAGCTGGTAGTTACTGGACACCTCTTCAAAGGTCTGGCAGGTCTGCTTAAGAAGAGGCATATAGAGGCACTCAAGAGGTCATCTGCAGAGCCATTAAAGGGCATCAGTGATGAGCCAATTCCCCTGTATTCCCTGATCCTCCCAAGGGATGAGGAGATAAAGGCAGGGGATATTCTCAGATATCGACTAGGGGAACTGAGGGAGAAGACCCAGAGCATACTTGTCCTTGCCGGACTATATAAGCCGATAGACATAGAAAAAAACCTTGTCAACCTGACCATTGATATAGAAGACAGGCATGATACAGCTATTCATTTAAGGGGTCATAGATATTCACGGAGATGGCTGGTAGAGGACAGAGATGGTATTGCTGAGGGAGATGAGGCAGGAAGAGGAAGAGAGAACGCACGATTCAGCATTAAGGAGGTCTTTCAGAGGTTTAACAGGGGTATTATCTATGGACAGCCGGGCGGGGGCAAGACTACCATACTGCACTACTTTGTCCATGCCACCTTTAAGTCAGATAGGGCAATCCCTATCTATACCAGATGTATGCACCTCCCTGACCTTGAGAGATGGTGCAGACGAAAGGGGTGTGACCCTGACGAGGCAGCCTATGACCTCGAGCTATCCATTAAATATCTCCTCTATGGATTCCTCTTCCCTGACAGGGATAAACAGCCAGATGCCTTATCTCCTGATGATCTGGTTGCCCTGCAGGATGCAGAGCGAGAGGTCATATCTGCATGGGCAGGGTCACGCCTATCCATCTATGTAGATGGGCTTGATGAGGCGCCTGAACAAAACCGTTCCACAATCCTTGCAATGGTCAGGACAATCATGGAGAATATTGAAGATATTAACCCTTTTAACCCCCCTAACCCCCCTTTAGCAAACCGCATATTTCTTACATCAAGACCAATAGAGAGGTATGATGAGGGTTGCGGGCATCTCTTCCATGTTGCACCACTGGATATGAAACAGCTCAAGGAGCTTGCTGCCACATTCTATGTCAGTGACCCAGCACTCTACAAGGGGTTTGAGGACCTGATCTGGAGGGAAGAGGTGGTAAAAAAGGTCGCAGGCACACCCCTTACAGGGATACTCCTGATGGCATATTATGAGGCATTTAGAAGGATTGACAGGAGATACATCATCTATGACACCTTCCTGAAGTTCTTTCTCCTTAGGATATGGGAAGAGATCAAGGAGACGGAGAGGTCCAGGAGGGGACCACAGACGAGTAGACTGAAGAAATTCTTTAGGGAGGCAAGAGAGGATGACATCCTTGAGAAACACCCTGAGATATCAGGGCAGTATGACTGCCTCTCCCGACTCTCCTATGACTGTCTCTATAGCTCTGCAACTGGTGAGCCTGTCCGCAGTATCCCAATTGCCACTATAAGGGGATATATCATGGAGAGGGCAGGAGATAAAGATGCTGTTGAGAGGTGGCTGGACCGCCTTATACATGACCAGATGCTGATCAGGTCAGGAGATGATGAATATACCATTATCCACTCCACAGTCATGGAGTTTTTGGCAGGACGCTGGATTGCAGAGACAATCCTGAGACAGCAGGATGAGGGACAAAAGAGGGTAGAGTTCATGGAGATCACCCGTAAGGAGATAAGATATCAATTCGAGACCCTCTCCATTACTGCAGGGAGAGACCTGGACACAGGATATAAGCTCATCAGGCTGATAGGTGAGGTGGTCAGGAAGAAGGGATTGAGTAATTCCCTACCCCTCTCCTATCGCATCCTCTGTGAGGTAGAGGGGATGGAGGTGGCAGAGCTAAAGGGTATGGTAACCACGCCCCTCTACAACCGGAAGGAGAGGGAGTTAAGGGAAAAGGGGGAGGGGAGAGAATGGCTATATAATGCCCTTGCCCATCTCTTCCTCAGCACTGACAAAAAGGTATTAGAGGAGGCAAAGAGGGACTATCCCGGGCAGCCCCGACTCTCCCGACCCACCCTGACAGAGAGATATCTCCCCATTGAGGAATACTTTGATGCAGGCTCTGACCTCCTCTCACTGAGAGAGGATATCCTCAAGAGGATGGTGCATGATGAGATCGTCTCTGAATATAGAAAGAGATGGGAGGGAAGGAAGGAGGAAGAGATAGAGGAGGAGATAGGGATAAGGATAGATAACCTCCTTACCATGGACACAGGGGTATACCACCCTCAGGATAAGAACTTCTCCTACTATCAGGAGAGGGTCGGTGATAGACTGAAGGGTATCTTTGGCTCACCCAACCTGAGACATGATGGTGCAGTCTCAAGTTGTGCATTTTCCCCTGATGCCAGGATGGTCATCTCTG
>JBHHUU010000130.1:0-7060 GCA_046753905.1 Nitrospirota bacterium
AAAGAGTTTATAGCGTCACCTTAGTGTTTAGTTCTCACTGCTCATAGAGACCTGATCTGAAATGATGCTGTTCTATTTGAATAAACTTGTTATAATCATACGCATTATAAAGTCTTTGGAACCCTTCACCCTGTAATAGCTGAATAGTTACATCAAATGAAACATTATGGAGTTGGAAAAATCAGAAAATCTTGCTGGTAATGGAGGGAAGATATTAAAAGGAAAGAGTATCCTTTTAGGAATAACCGGAAGTATCGCGGCATATAAGGCAGTTAACATTATACGGCTGCTGGAAGGATTGGGGGCAGAGATTACCGTTGTGATGACTGAGTCAGCACAAAAATTTATCACTCCGCTTACACTCAAGGTCATCTCCAGAAATCCTGTTTATCATAGTATGTTCAATACAGACAGAGAGATTAATCATCTCAGCCTTTCTGAAAGGAACAACCTTATACTGATTGCCCCTGCCACTGCAAATATAATAGCCAAAATTGCCCATGGTATTGCTGATGATTTATTATCCTCTCTTATTCTGGCCTCTAAAAAAGAGATTATTATAGCTCCGGCCATGGATAGTGAGATGTGGGAAAATCCCATAATGTGCAGAAATATATCCATTCTGAAAGAGACTGGGATTAAGGTTATACCCCCTGGAAGAGGCGAACTTGCCTCTGGCAAAAAAGGGATGGGAAGACTGGCTGAAGAGGAGCGGATTGTCAGGACAGTAACAGATACACTTTTAGTGAGAGATAATCTAAAAGGTAAACTAGTATTGATTACTGCTGGTCCGACACAAGAACCTATTGATCCAGTGAGATTTATCAGCAGCAGATCTTCTGGAAAGATGGGATATGCACTTGCTGAGGCAGCAAGGAATCGCGGGGCAGAGGTAATTCTCATAACAGGGCCTGTTGCCATATCACCTCCAGAAGGTACAAAAACAATTAAGATACGTAAAGCAGAGGAGATGAGAGAGAAAGTAAGAAGACATCTCTCAGAGGCAAATATTGTAATTATGGCTGCTGCTGTCTCTGACTATAGACCTGTAGAAGAGGTCTCCCATAAGATAAAAAAGGAGAGAGATGAGATTGATTTAAGGCTAAAAAAGACACCTGATATATTAAAAGAGATAACCAGAGAAAAGGGCAGACAGATAGTGGTAGGTTTTGCAGCAGAGACAGATAATTTGATGAAAAATGCACTCTCAAAGCTTAAAGAAAAAGACCTTGATATTATTGTGGCTAATGATGTAACAATAGAAGGGAGTGGATTTGGCAGTAATACCAATATTGTAAAGATTATAGACAGAGATGGAAGAGTTACTAACCTGCAAAAGATGAGCAAGATTAAAATAGCCGATAAGATTATGGACATGATTATCAGGATGTCAGTGTGAGGGGGGACAAAAATGGATAAAAAGGAAGATAAAGATTTTATCACACCAGATATTGCAAAACTAACTGAAAGGTTAGCTGAAAATCCAAAGTCAAAATTATTCCTTCCACTTGGAGAAGAATATATGAAGTGCAATCTTCTGGATGAGGCAATAACTGTTCTTGAGGATGGACTGAAAGTATACCCCTCATATCTAAGTGCAAGGGTTTTACTTGGAAAGGTATATTTAAAAAAAGGAATGGTAGAATCCGCAAAGTCCTTGTTTCAAGATGTAATAGAAAAAAATTATGACAATATCCTTGCCCATAAACAATTAATAAATATCTTTAGAAATGAAGGAAACAGAGAAAAGGCTCTTCTGTCATGCAGGGCAGTGCTATCTATAAATCCGGATGATATGGAAATTAAAAGCATTTTAGAAGAATTAGACATGGAGATAGATGGCCTCACTGCTGAAGAAGACGGCAGTGAACAAGATGAGAGCATTACAACAGATGAAGAAAAGACTGAAGAGGAAGAAGCTTCAAAGGTCTTTGAGATAGATGAAGATGACCTGTCAACCTCAAATGACAACTATTCTATAGAAATAAAAGAGAGCGAAGACAATATCACAGAGAGCGAAGATAAAGATACTGATACCGATTTATCTCTTGATGAGGAAATACCTGTGCCTCCTTTAGAGTCATCAATAGATTCAGAACCATTGCCTGATAGAATAGAGAGAAATCTTGACTTGACTGAGGAGGAGACAGGTGATACTGATACTGTAATAGAGATATCTGACAATGAAGAGGAGACAGGTGATGAGATAGTTACTGATACATTGGGGGAGTTATATATAAAACAGGGATATTATGAAAAAGGGATTGAGATATACAAAAAGATATTGGAGAGTGAACCTGATAATCAGGAGGTCGAGCAAAAGTTAAAGGAAGCAGTCAGGATAGCTGATCTGATTAATAAAGGGATTGGCGAAGAGACAGAATCTCAAAGAGACACAGAAGAGTCTGAAAATACCCCTCCCTCTTCTCCCTTTACAAAAGGGGAGAAGGAAGGACTTTCAAATGAAGAGCTTTCTAAGACACAAAAGGTCCAATCCTTACAAAGATGGTTAGAAAATATAAAGAGGAGAAAAGACAATGAGCTTTGAAGATAGCCTTAAGAGGGTGATTGAAGGTATAGGAGAAGATTCTTTAGGTATTGCCCTTGTGGGAACAGATGGTATTGTAGTAGAGGAGTATAAGAAAGATTTGCTGCTTGATATTCAGGCATTAGGGGCAGAGTACTGCACATTCTTAAAAGAGACAGACAAGATATCTTTAAATAGCGGATTAACAGAAGAGCTTACCGTGACCAATGATAATGTAATAATAATCTTAAAACGGATAAGTGAAGATTATTTTTTAATATTGGTTATCAGAGCAGGGGGCAATTTCGGAAAGAGCAGATTTTTATTAAAAAGAGAGTCGGCAGTGTTAAAGGATGAGTTATAGATAGTATAAGCCTTTTAAAAATTAAAGATTCAGGATATGTATTATGGAGATAAAAAAAAGGCTTTATTTTGTTTTCCTCTTATTACCTATATTATTTCTTATCTTATTTATCCCGTCTCAATACTACACCTTAAGAGATAATAGTAATGATGTCTCTGAAGATTATCTAAAGAGATTAAAAGTGTCCCTTGACAGAGATCCCTCAAACTGGGAAGAGAGGTATGAATTGGGAAGGGCTTATATGCATAAAGGTATGTTTCAGGAGGCAGTAAACCAACTTATCGGAGTATTAACCTTTAAGCCGGATGACTTTAAGACTCTAAGTCTGCTGGGCACTTTGTTCTACAGAAAGGGAGATTATAAGAACGCCAGATATTATTGGACAAAGGCATTAGATGTTAACCCTGAAAATGAATTGATCTCAGGCATGCTGCAAAACATAAATTTTATTATTATACCATCAAAGGAGAACATGCTCAAGTGGAGAGAGCACCATTTAAAGGGAGACAATTATCTACAGAAAAATAAATATGAGGAGGCGATCTATGAACTTGAAGAGGCATTAAGGTATAATTCCAATGAGATAAGAACATACTTTTCCTTAGGCACAGCTTATTACAACATGGGAGATATAGAAAATGCAGTCTTAAACTGGAAAAAGGTAAAGGAGATAGACCCTGACAATGTTATGGTAACTGATCTTTTAAGGAGATTAGATGTAAAGAAAGATATGAGGAAAAAGATAAACGAATTAAAGGATTCCATCAAAAGAAATCCAGATGATTGGAAATATCATTTTCAACTTGGAAGCTATTATTTAATTAGTAAAAATGAGAAGAAGGCAGAGAGAGAGTTTAAAAAGGTATTAAAACTAAACCCTTCTCACATGGGGTCATATCAGGGACTTGCAGTGTTATCTATAAATAGATTTGATTTTGAAACAGCCGCAGGTTTTTTAAAGGAGGCATTAGAGAAAAAACCTGATGACAGAGTAATAAAAATGGACATGAAGGTAACTGGCGGATATGCAAAGATATTAAGAGATGTAAAGGAGAGAAAGGAAAAGATTGATTATAATGAAATGGTCTATATACCACCCGGAGAATTCATAATGGGAGATAATGATCCTGCTGAAGAGATAGGTATTGATGAAAAACCATTGAGGAGGGTATATGTTGATGGATTTTATATAGATAAATACGAGGTCACAAATATGCAATATAAGAAATATGTTGATGCTACAGGACACAGACCTCCATCTTCATGGGTAAAAGGTAATTTTTCTAAATATATGACTGATTTTCCTGTAACTTATGTCAACTGGTTTGAGGCATCTGCATATTGCAGATGGAGTGGAAAGAGACTGCCTTCAGAAGAGGAGTGGGAAAAGGCTGCACGGGGAGAAGATGGGAGAAGATTTCCATGGGGCGATGCATTTGACAGAAATAAGGCAAATACCCGTTTTTCCTCTTTTAGAAAACCTGTCCCTGTATCAGCATATCCTGATGGTATAAGTCCATACGGTGTCTATAATATGTCAGGGAATGTGTGGGAATGGACAGATAGCTGGTACAGGGCATACCCCGGGTCCACCTTAAAAAGGCAGGAATTTGGAGATATATATAAGATTCAGAGAGGGGGATCATTTTTAGCCGAACCTCTGTTACATGCAAGGGCATCAGAAAGAGATGCCCAGATCCCTACATATAGACATCGCACAACAGGTTTTAGATGTGCAAAAGATGTGAGATAATCCCTGAACATGCGTAATGTGCAGGGAACAGGCATGCCTGTTCCTTACAGGGAAGGGTGAGGGTTTGAGCCTATTATCTGCAATATAGCCTCTCTCCATCCCTTTGGTCCTTCTCCTCCTATAATCAGATCCGGGATTGACAACTCCCCTGGATAATTCCCTTTATCACTCTTTAAAAATATTGGAATATCCACTGCCTTTAACATTGGAAGATCATTTATGCCGTCTCCGATCCCAATGCTCCTTATCCCTTCCGATATCTTTTTATAAAACCCTTTTAATATCTCTACTGCCTTTCCTTTATCGCTATTACCGATAAGATGCCAGTAACGTGTCCCAATTGTATAATTTAATCCACTCTTCCTTATCTTCTTTAATACCTTATCTTTCTCTTCTTCGCTTCCCTGAATTATAAATGCCTCATCATACTCCCTCTCTTTTGCCCGTTCTGCCTCTTCTAAACTCATCCCTGTTATCCTTGCAACCTTATCAGCAGACATATCTCCAAACCCTTCTATTGAACAGAAAGATTCCTGTTGTATCCTATTTAAGCACTCCCTGAGCATCTTATATGGAGTCCCTAATTCAATTATAAAATAGTCCTCAGCAATTCTATCTGCCTTAAGAGCAAAATCAAAATATCCCTCTGGTATAAATATAGCACCTCCATTCTCAGAGATAAAAGGGTCAAAACATCCAATTCTCTTCCTTATTACATCTATCTCTGCCCATGTCTTACTTGTACAGAGGACAAGAGGTATGCCCTTCTTCTTTATAATATCAATTGCAGGAATGGCATCATAAAAGGAATATCTCTCATGATCCAGAAGGCATCCATCAAGATCAGAGAATATTACAAACCTATGAGTCATATATTTTATCCTCCTTTACATTATAAATATAAAGAACTTCTTGCTAAATATCAATATTATTTCTATAATCTTGAAGGGTATAAAGATATTATCATTATAGATTTGTAACTATTCAACTATTACAGGGTGAAAAGTTCCAAAGACTTTATAATGCGTAGGTCAGGTTTGTTCCGATAAAACCATTACGAAAGCGTAGGAATAGTGAACTATTTTGAGGATTTCGTGATGGCTGCATCGGACAAAGATGGACTGAAGATGAGATGCAAAATGTGATAGTTATTTTTTTACAGACCCTTACCCTGTAATAGCTGAATAGTTACATAGATTTTACATTTAGGTTTATGAATATTCTCTCAAGATTTTTATTTCTGCTGCTGATATATATTATAGCACTATCCGGCTGTAGTTCCAGAGAGCCAAATAGTTCAATAGCAAAGGAATCAACAGATGATATCCTCTCAGTTGATGTAATAAAGACTGTGGCAAAGGATATAACTGATAGATATAAGGTGGTTGGGATTATTACATCTGATAGAGAAGTCAAGGTTAGCGCAGAGATTGGGGGAATAGTCAAAAAACTCATGGCAGATAAAGGAGATAAAATTTCAAAAGGAGACACCATCTCTCTCTTGGATAACTCTCAGTTATCTCTCAGGCTTGAAGAAAAAAAGGCGATCCTTGACAAGACTATTACCCTGAGAGAAAAGATAGAGAAAGATTACAGGAGAAAGAGCTATCTATTTGAGAATAAAATGATATCTGAATCTGAGATAAATAAGATAACATTTGATTTTAAGATTGCACAAGCAGATGAGAGGTTAGCAAATATAGCAGTTTCATTATTAGAGGATGAGATAGAGGATACAAGGATCATCTCGCCCATGGATGGAATAGTCACAGAGCTATATGTGGAAGAGGGAGAGATGGTATCAAAGGGTTCCACAATTGCAGTAGTCTCAGATTATACAAGGTTTATATTAAAAGGCGGGTTATCTGAAGAAGAGGCTGTCCATGTAAAGAGAGGTGTTAATGCAGAGGTTATAATTGATGCCCTTGGAGGGGTATCTATAGATGGAGTGGTTAAATTTATTGGCATACAGTCAGGCAACCCGGTGGGTTCTATCCCGGTGGAGATAGAGATTATAGATAAGAATGGGCTTATTCTGCCAGGCATGGTTGGAAAGGGAATAATTAAAGGAAAGACTCAGATGGATGTGATTATCCTGCCTCAGAGTATCTTATGGAAAGAGTCAGGTCAAAATATAGTATTTATAGCATCCAAAGGAAAAGCAATAGCACGAAAGGTTGAATTGGGTTCAATCCATAGGGATGGCATAGAGATAACAAATGGCATAAAAAATGGAGAAAAGATAATAGTTCCTGATGATCAGAATATTATTGACGGGGCACGGATAAGGGTTATGGATTGATTATATCCGACTGATTGTACATTATTGGTAACTATTCAGCTAATACAGAGCAAGGGGTTCCAAAGACTTTATAATGCGTAATGATTATAATAAGTTTATTTAGATAGAAGAGTA
>JBHHUU010000131.1:0-7036 GCA_046753905.1 Nitrospirota bacterium
GGATTTGTTCTTCGGATTGATATTTACCTTTCCACAAGATATTGGGTAATTGCGGGAATATGATTTAACTTGCCAATTATTAAATTGAAATATATAATAGTTGCAGAATAAATGCCGAAGTGGTGGAATTGGCAGACACGCTAGGTTCAGGGTCTAGTGAGGATAGCCCTCATGCGGGTTCGAGTCCCGCCTTCGGCACCAACAAAGCCTATACAATGAAGTCGCTGCTTTTATCATGTCAAAAGAAAATACAAAAAAGATATTGGTATTATTGTTGATAATATGGGGATCGCTTGTTGGATATAGAACAATTACATTTGAAGAACCTAAGAGGGTTCCGTTGAAATATGAAAAAGGTAAATCATTTGTAAGGGGAGGGGATAAAAAGACCATAAATGATAATGCCTTAAAGGTAAGGTTTGCTCTTTTATCTGATTCTAATGCTATCTCACCTGGTAAGCCAAAAGATATATTTGCGCCTATTATAATAAAAAAGATAGAACCTGAGAAAAAAGTGGTGCTTCCTCAGCCTCTTCCTATTCCAGAGGAAATTTTGCCTACGCCTGAAGAGTTGGAAGAAAAGAGGGTGAGAGAGGAGCTAAAGAACTTTAGATATTTAGGTTATCTAAATAAAAAAGGAGAAGAACAGGCATTTCTTGCCAAAGATAAAGACCTCTTTGTTGTCAGGGAAAAGGATAGGATTATAAAAGACTTTTTCCTTAAAGTAATAGATAAGGATTCAATTATAATTCAGGAGAAAAATACCATGATAGAAATTACTATTGATCTTACAGGAGGATAATCCGAGACACAACGATATGGAATGGTTTAAAAGAAATAAATTCCTTAAGGATTCAAAAGAAAAAAAGATAAGGATACCTGAAGGTCTCTGGATTAAGTGTAATAATTGTAAGGAGATAATCTATAGAAAGGAGATAGAAAAAAATCTAAAGGTATGCCCGAAGTGTAATTATCATTTTCCTATATCAATAGATGAAAGGATCGCCCTTATTGTAGATGATGGCAGTTTTAAGGAGTTATATCAGGGGCTATATCCCCTTGATCCTCTAAACTTCAAAGATTCTAAAAGATATAAAGACAGATTAAAGGAGAACAGAGAGAAGACAGGGAAAAGAGATGCTATTGTTGTCGGAGAAGGCTCTCTTAATGGCAAGAAGATAATCTTTGGTATATTTAATTTTGGATTTATGGGGGGGAGCATGGGTTCTGTAGTTGGAGAGAAGATATCAAGGGCTTCAGAACTGGCATTAGCAGAGAAGATACCACTGATAATTACTACTGCCTCAGGAGGGGCAAGGATGCAGGAAGGGATGTTATCACTTATGCAGATGGCAAAGACCAGTGCCGCAATATCATCTCTTAAGAATGAGAGGGTGCCATTTATATCAATCCTCACTGATCCCACATTTGGAGGTGTTACTGCAAGTTTTGCTATTCTTGGGGATATTATCATAGCAGAACCTAAATCACTTATTGGTTTTGCAGGTCCAAGGGTGATAGAGCAGACCATAAAGCAGAAACTTCCTAATGGCTTCCAGAGGGCTGAGTTTTTGCTTGAACATGGGATAATTGATATGATAGTCAACAGAAAAGAGATGAAAGAGACACTATTCAAGACTATAGATTTTTTCCAGTCCTGAATTTACATGCTATTATCTACTCATCCACTATCCTGACCTTACATTTGCTTTTTTTTATGATCTCCAATACAGCAGAACCAAATATAAACCTTGACAGACCTGATCTCTTTCTGCGGGTAATAATTGCAAGGTCTACCTCTTCCTCTTCCATTACATTCAATACCTCAGCAACAAAATCTCCCTTTATGATCAGGGAGTGATATCTTATTCCTGCCTCTCTTAGGGGCACTTCTATCCTTTCCACATTAATCTTGCCATGCATAGCATATTCCCTCTCTATAGCATTATATAACCTATCCGATGGATTGCTCCCAATCCATCCCTCTTCAGACAGTTTGCTTATCACATTTGCTGGTATCTCTTTATCTATTACAAATAATACAATGATCTCTGCTCCTTCTTTTTTTGCTAAATTTATTGCAAGATCAACACTCTTGGAAGATTTTCTTGTGGTTGAGAGGATTAGTAGAATCTTTCTCATTATTGTTTTGCCTCCTATAATCTAATTCCTAATAATGGCCAATAAAATAATGCCATCAGGCAAAAGATTGCCCATGCTATTATCTTTATTATAAGTCCTGCCTTAATTGTATCCTTTACATTAATAAAACCGGAAGAAAACGCAAGTGCTGTTGCAGGCGTTCCTATTGGTAGAATAAAGGCTAAACCTGCGGGGACAGTCAGGATAAGTGTAATAACCTTTGGGTCTATAGAAAATTCCGTTGCAAGACCAATAGCAATTGGCATGAGTAGTGCAACAACCGCAGTGTTGCTTATTGCCTCTGAAAAAAAGGTTGAAGCGAATGACAACAGGAATAACAACCCTATGGGTGATTCAACAAATCTCCCGATACTGTTCTGTGTAAGCCATAATGCTGCCCCTGTCTCCTCAAGCCCTGATCCCAGGCATATTGCACCTCCATACATAAGAAAGATACCCCAGTTAACATCCTCTTCTACCTCTTTCCACTTCATCAACTTGAAGACAAATGCTATTACTACTGCTGCAAGTGCAATATTGGCTAACCCTAACATCTCTCCATAGGTGATCCATGAAAATATGGTTGCAAGCATTAATAGACCTATACCCTTTTCTTTAATGGTAACCCTCCCTAACGATAGTCTCTTTTTTTCCAGTACCCTCCTTGCCCGTGTTACATCCTTTATCTCAGAAGGAAAAAATCTTAGCAGCACAACCCATAATACTACTAACATTATTATCACAGTAGGGATTATTGCGCTGCTCCATTCAACAAAGCCTATTGTTTTACCAGTAGTTTTATGTAGAATCTCCACTGCCAGAGGCGCCCTTGCCCCTCCAAGGAACGTAGCTATACCTCCAATAATACACCCCCACGCCATACTGAGAAAGAGCCCCTTCCCATAATTGCTATTGGCGTTTTTCAGTCTTAACCCGTCTGATATCTCCATCAGTATTGGGAATATCATTGCTGCTACAGCATGTTCTGACATTATAAATGACATAGACGCAGAGAGTAAGAGTATTCCCAATAATAATCTCTCAGGAGTCTTGCCAAATCTCTTTAATACTAATAAGGCTATTCTAATGCTCAGACCTGACCGCATTAAAGAAGATGCCAGAATAAAGGCACCGAGTATAAAGAATACAGCCTGATTACCAAAGAGGGAATAAGACCTGGCTGCATCCATAACACCAACCAGCGGGAATAGAATAACTGCAAGTATACTTGTAATCATCAGGGGGATTACATTCGTTATCCAGAAGATTACGCATACTATAAATATGGCTATAGCCCTTAGCCCCTGAGAAGATAGCCCGGCAGGTGGAGAGATAAAGAAGAGAGAAGAAGATAGAAAGAGGGTAGAGACTATAATCAGAAAACGTTTGATATGTTCTCCACTATCTTTTACTATTATTTTCATAGTAAACGTTCATGAGCAAATTTGCTCACCCCGGGCATAAAAATCTATCACCTTCCCCTTTATCCCCTCCAATCAAGGGAGGAGAAAGTTCCCTCTCCCCTTGTGGGAGAGGGTTAGGGTAAGGGGCTATTTTCAGAAGAAAATCATTAATCTTGTATCTGGTAGAACTTTTTGTGTTATTCTACTATAATATTTACATGACAATCAAATTTCACAAAATATCATAAACAGAGATAGAAGTTTTCCATGTAACTATTCAGCTATTACAGGGTGAGGGGGGAGAAGGTTAGGGTAAGGGTGTATGAATAAGATAGATATGTATATAAATTTTTTAAGGGATCATTATCCCTTTGATTCTATACCTGATGACATTCTGCATGATCTGGCATCATCTCTACAAGTACACCATTATGGGACAGGTCAGACCATATACCGAAAGGGAGAGGAATGCGGCATCTTTTATATTATCCATACAGGCATTGTATATGAACTGATTATGGATAAGATCGGAGAGGAGACTATTGTCGCTACTCTTAATCCCGGAGAATGTTTCGGTGCTATATCTATATTAAGCGGAGAGCATCACTCAGTGACAACAAGGGTAAAAGAAGATGTTGAGCTATATGTAATATATAAAGCCGATATTGATAATCTTATATCACGCCACCCCTTGCTAAATAAATATCTCACACGGATACTCACAAAGAAGATAAGAAATCTGTTTTTATTCTTTGAAAGTGAAAGAATAAAGGTATTTGAAAAGGTAAAGAGTGCAGAGGAAAAGGAGCGGGAGATAGCATTTTTAAACAGAATAACAGGGCTCATGGGGTCAAAAGAGGGATATGAAAGATTAATTGATACTATTGTAAAGGAGGTCTCTGAGTATACAGACGCTGATATCTGCTCTATTTATCTTGTTGATCCCATTACCAACGAACTTATCCTTGAGGCTGCAAAAGGTGTGAATCAGGATATGTTAAGAAAAGTAAAGATGTACATATCACAGGGAATTACAGGATGGGTTATCAGGAATAAAGAGCCTGTCTCTGTCTACGACATACACAATGACCCAAGGGTTCACTTTATCTCTGATATTCAGGAAGAGAGGTTAAAATCATTATTATCTCTCCCTCTTGTTGTAAGAGAGAAGTGTATAGGGGTGCTAAATCTTGCAAGTATGGAATATAGACAATATTCTTATAATGATATTACAAGTATGGGAATTATTGCAAACCATATTGCCCTTACTATTGCCAATTTCAGATTGAGAAAGAGGGTATTTGCTACAAAAGAGCCAGTAAGATCAAAAATAGGGAGATTAGACCGTTTCGTTGGAGAGACAAGTTATGTGAAGAATATCAATAGATTTATAGAGGCAAGTGCGAATACAGACAGACATATCCTTCTGAATGGAGAAGAGGGGACAGGCAAAAATCTTATATCCGTGCTTATTCATAAAAAGAGCAAGAGATACAGGGGACCATATATAACAGTGGATTGTGAGTCATTCAAGAATGACTCATGGGGCGAAGAGCTATTCGGGAGTGAAGGTGACTCACCTGAGAAAATACAATTCGGTTTTTTTGAGCTTGCCCATGGAGGGACTATCCTATTGAGAAATATAGACGCCCTGAATCAGATAAATCAGGTAAAT
This sequence comes from Nitrospirota bacterium, assembly GCA_046753905.1. Classification (GTDB taxonomy): domain Bacteria; phylum Nitrospirota; class Nitrospiria; order JBHHUU01; family JBHHUU01; genus JBHHUU01. Next base: position 5,221 of record JBHHUU010000131.1, read on the forward strand.
CTTTATAAATTTCTCAATGAAGACAGATTCGTAAGGATAAATGGACATGATACTATCTACTCAAATGTAAGGGTTATCGCTACTGTTGACGGCGATATAAAAAAAGATACCGATGAAGGAAGATTTAATAAAGATATCCATAAACTCCTGTCAGATAATTCTTTTTTTATGGTCCCATTGAGGAAGAGGAGAAAGGATATACCAGTCCTTTGTGATCACCTCTTAAGAAAGATAAATAATGAGCTCCATAAAGATGTATATGAGATATCAGAGAGTGCTATGGAGAGATTCCTGACTTATGACTGGCCTGGTAATGTCCTTGAGCTTGAAAATGTGCTGAGGAGGGCTGTTATCCTTGCCAAGGAAGGGACAATACTCTCTGACCAGATATTTTTTGGTGTACCGCGGGTAGAGAAGAGATGGGAATTTAACCTCTTTTCATTAGAACCCGTAAAGAGATTTTTTTATACCACACGTCTCCAAAAGACCATACAGGGCATAGCAATAATCGGAATGTTTTTTGTTATTTACTCACTTATTGCTGGAAATAGTAAACCAGATAACCTTACAAATATAATCTTATGGTCTGCTGGCTGGTTCGGACTTTATATCTCCTCATTTACTATTGGAAGGATATGGTGTGCTATATGTCCATTCTCAAGTCTTGCCGATCTTTTTAAAGACATAAACTCCAAAAAGATTCCTCTTCCGCATGATATGAGCAGAAAGAGTGAAAAATATCTTGCAGGGCTAATATTGCTTGTCCTATGGATTGAGGGCATTACTGTAATGCCTCACTACCCATTATTTACAGGGCTGCTCATAATATTTATTCTCTCAGGCGCAGTTATCTTCTCAATCCTATATGAAAGGCGTGTCTGGTGCAGGTACCTATGCCCATTAGGTGGATTGATAGGCATATATTCTCTTGCCTCATTTGTCACAATAAGAGCAAACAGAAAGCTCTGTCTCAGCCGATGTTTAACCCATGACTGTTATCTTGGAAGAGAAGGGATGGAGGGATGTCCCATGTTTCTGCACCCTTATGGGATTGAGAACAGCCAGAACTGTACCTTATGCGGTGCATGTATAAGGATATGCAGACACAATTCCCTTCATCTGCCTCTTCATCTGCCCACTACAGGGATAGAAGACATAGATATATTCAGTCTCCCCTTTTCTTTTTTAGTATCTGCGCTGACAGGAATATTATTAGTAGAAAATGGATCACTTCTTTCCATGAGATCGCACCTTTTTATCCATTTAAACAGTATCGCTAAGATCAACCCCAATATCTTCTATACCCTTCTCTTTCTTTTGGCAATGACTTTGCCCGCTATCTTAATTATTATCATGGAGCTGTTGATTAACAGAGTATCAAAAGATGGGATAAAGGCATATTTTACAAACCTCTCTTACTCATTTATTCCCCTTGCCTTAATGGGGCATATTGCATTATATGGAGAGGCACTTATTAAAAAGATACCTGAGATTGTCAACCTTACAATGAAACTGATAGGGAGTAATATAAGGTTCTCAGCCATTGGACTGAGAGGAGAGGCGCTAATTGAGATAATACAGGTATTAATAACAGTCTTCGGAGGGACGGGAAGCGTATACCTGCTTTTAAGGATATATAAAAAACTGCAATCCAAGAATCTCCCTAGAAGAAAAACGATTCCTGTCTATTTAAGCATGATACTATTTTTTACAGTGATCTATATAATAACATTTCTTATTATCTAACCATAATTGTTAATATTTTGTAACTATTCAGCTAATACAGAGTGAGGGGTGGAAAAGAGTTTATAGCGTC
>JBHHUU010000132.1:0-7034 GCA_046753905.1 Nitrospirota bacterium
CTCATGAGCAGACTTGCTCACCCCCAAGTATGAAAATGTATTTTCATAGTAAAATTTAACTTTGCCGTGTCTACCTGTGCCGTTGGTATGGCAGACAGGTCATGCTTTATCCAAGAGGGCTTTTCTCTGTTTTGGGGCTTTCTATCTCTGTTTGTCTGGATTAGGGTTCAGAATTGAAAGAATCATCCATGAATATAGAGATATCAGCCCGCCTGCTATTATTTTGCCATTGCATCTATAAGTATACTTGCTACCTCTGGTCTTGTGAATTCAGGAGGCGGCATGATCCCATCTCTTAACATCTCTCTTACCTTTGTACCTGAGAGAGAGATACGACATTCTTTATCATGGGAACATGTCTTGAATGATGCCATTCCTCCACACTTTTTGCAAAAAAAGGTATGGTCAAAAAATAAAGGAGTTATGCCTATTTCCCCATCTTCATACCTGTCAAAGATATGGTGAGCATCAAATGAACCGTAAAAGCTGCCTACCCCTGCATGATCCCTGCCAACTATAAAGTGTGTGCATCCATAATTCTTTCTGACAATTGCATGAAAAATTGCCTCTCTTGGACCTGCATATCTCATAAATGCGGGATATACAGATAGCAACGTCCGCTCTTTTGGATAATAATTGTCCAGCAGTACCTTATAGCACTGCATTCTTACATCTGCTGGTATATCATCTCCCTTGGTCGCACCCACTAGCGGATGGACAAGTATACCGTCAACTATCTCCAGTGCTGTTTTTTGAATATATTCATGCGCCCTGTGTATAGGATTTCTGGTCTGAAAACCTACAATCCTCTTCCATTTTTTTTCTTTAAACTGTCTTCTCGTCTCTTCTGGATCAAGACGATATTGAGTGAAATCATCATGATTCGGTCTATGAATGAGGTCTATCCTGCCTCCAAGAATCATATCACCCTTTTCATATAAAGCAGCCACACCGGGATGTTCCATGCTTGTTGTCCCAAATACCATTGATGCCTCTTTTTCTTTTTCAATAGGATATATCTCTTTTAGATGTAAAAGAGCTACTGTCATATCTGAATCATTAACAAGGGCAAGGTCGCTTCCCTTTTTTAACATAGATGCCTTTTCTTTTGTAACAGTAAGGGTTATGGGAATACTCCATGGCAGACCATCAGCCAGTCTCATATTATTTATAACGTTTTCATAGTCAGCTTTTGCCATAAAGCCTTCTAAAGGACTATACGCCCCTATTGCAATCAACTCAAGGTCAGATATCTCTCTATCATTTAATCTTATTCTGTCTAAATCTTTTGCCCTTGCCTCTGCATCTTTTGCCTCTTTTCCTTTAAGTATGCGATTTATTAATCTGCCACCATGTGGAGCAGCCTCTTTTACAGCCATCATTTATCCTCCTTTGTTTATCTTATAGTTTAAAACCAAGAACTAAATACTATATGTTAATTGTTCCTGTATGCTTTTTGTAACAAACTCTTCTTTATTTCCATTTATATCTATACATGTCCACTTTATGCAGCCCTTACCAACCTCTGGCTTTAAACTGGCTTTATAATTGGCTATCTGATATGGAAGTCTTATCTCAATTGCCCCGGTTGGACAGGCCTTTACACATGACATGCAATCCCAGCAGTCTCTTGGAGAGGCTATATAGGACTTCCTGATAGATGAATCTAAACTTATCAGATTGCCAGGACACGCCTGCACACATTTAGGTTCTTCAAATCCAAGGCATCCACAACATCTCTTCTTATTAATGATTATGCTCATAATTTTACCCTCCCTCCTTATACAATTATCAATTATCAATTATCAATTATCAATTATCAATTGTTCATTGTTCATTGTTACTATCTCGGCTTATATCTGTCTCCGGGAACAATCTGTTTATACGGTCTGGTAAATATCTCTATCTCTCCTGTTTCAAGATTCTTTCTGGAATTGACAAATTTTAACCACTGTTCATCATCTCTCTCTGTATAATCTAACCTTGTCTGAAATCCAGGCCATCTTGTTTCCTTTCTGTACATAAGATGTCTTACAAGGACTTTTGCCACATCTATCCTGTCTATTACCTCATGTGCCTCCATTAACTCATGACAATCCTTTGCTATTAAATACTGAATCTGGTTATTAAGTTTTCTTAGTTGTTTATCAGCCGACATAAGTCTCTCTTCATTCATCTCATAGAATGAGCTGACCCCTCCTGCATATTGGTCCATGATCTTCTGGAGTCTCTCCTCCATCTCCGCCGGAGTCACACCATCCTTTACCTTTTCATACCTCTCCATAGGCAGAAATACCCTCTCTGCTTCTTTCCTTATGAGACTATCATCACCACCGGATTGTTCAATTTTATGTACAAAATCAACTGCTGCCCGTGCTGCAATTAAACCCTCTCCCCAGCATCCACTTACAAATTTATATGGAGAGCCGCCTGCAACATCACCTGCTGCATAGAGACCTATCTTTGTAGTGCTGCGATCCTCATTTATCCAGTATCCTGACTGACAGTGCCCGCCAATTATATATGGCTCTGTGCCGGATATCTCTATTGGTTCTTTGCTGGGATCGATATCATTTGCTGCCCAATATAGAACTATATTAGGATACATATCAAGATAGGATGACTTTAATTCTTTTACCTTTTCTTTTGTGAGGTGTGTGGTATCCATATAACATGGTCCTCTTCCCTCTTTTGTCTCTTTTGTAGGACCATACACTCTTACACATGTTGGCGCGCCTTCTCCTCCGAAATCGGCATATCTTGTCTTCATAAACTGCTCTCCCTTTGCATTTACCTGCGGTGCGCCAAAACCTAATGCCAATGTCCCTGTCGGAGATATTACCTCCTTTGTCCTCAAGGCAATAAACCGCATCTCAAAACTTGTCATCTCCGCCCCGGATCTGATCCCCATGGCATATCCTGCGCCTGTATTGAAAGGAGAATACCACATCTTATGGTGAGCAGTCCCGTCATTGTTTGGTTTATAAATCCCTGCTGCTCCGCCAGTTGAAACTATAGTGGCTTTTGCAAATATCTCATAAAAGACCCCATCTCTTACACCAAACCCCATACATCCTATTACTCTGTCACCATCTGTTATATAATTTGTTGCTACTACCCTGTTTAATATATCCACACCTGCCTTTCTTACTGTATTGGCAAGGATAGGCTTCAGGGATTCGCCATGTATCTTTATATTCCATCTGCCTCTTGGCTGATATTGCCCATTCTTATCTTTTAAAATAGGAAGCCCCCACCTCTCAACTTTTTGCACTGCACCATTTAATTCCTTTGCCACACTTAGGACAAGGTCTTCTCTAACCAGTCCCATTGCATCACAACGGACATACTTTACAAAGCTCTCAGGTGTCTCACCAGGATTTAGATACGCATTTATAGCATTCATCCCTGCAGCTAAACATCCGCTTCTGTCTATATGTGCCTTTTCCATAATTATCACATCGAGTTTTGGGGCTTTTTCCTTGATCTCAACAGCAGCCATACACCCGGCTGTCCCGCCTCCTATAATTAATATATCTGTATTAATCACCTTTCTTTCTATATTCATACCTTTCTCCTTTCAAATTAGAGCAGCAGGAAAAGAAATGTCGCTGTAAGCCTACTGCTCTGCTGCTCTAAATATGATACATAATGGATTTCTGACTATCCTTTTTCCTTTGTCTTTCGCACATATCCTTTAAAGTTACAGAATTTAATGTATTTAAAAGAGAGAGCTTTACCTCTTCCCATACATCTTTAAATACACAGTCCTCTGCCTGAAAACATGAAGAGGACTTTTCCTCTGAAACGCAGTTCATAGGTCTAATAGGACCATCTATAGCCTGTATAACATCCCCTAATTTAATCTTTTCTGAAGGCTTTGCTAATATATAACCTCCCTGGGAACCTCTAATGCTTTCAATAAATCCTGACTTTTTCAATACAGACATTACCTGTTCAAGAAATTTTATTGGTATCCGCTGTTTTTCAGCTATCGTCTTGAGCTGGATAGGACCACGGCCTGTATTCATGGCCAGCACAAACATTGCCATTACTCCATATTCACCTTTTGCAGAAAACTTCATCTCTCTTCTCTACTATTCCGATATGAATTATATAGTTTATGATATACGATATTGTTTTTTTTGTCAAGGAAAGTTTATCGGAAACAGTGATTTTGTTTTATTGCTGTCAAGTAATTATTTAAGTGACTAATTTTTTATCCTTGAGGGCTTTTCTCTTTTTTTATTTCTCTATCTCTGTTTTGGGGTAGCAATTCCTTGACTATTAAAAGTATAGCATTTATAATTAATTTATTATAAACAAGCATTAAACTCAAGAACAGAGACAGAGATTCTCCCTCAGTTCCCTCTCCCTTGATGGGAAATGGTGAGGGTGAAGTGAGTTGATGAAGAGAAAAAGGAGAATAATATAATGAAGGGTTTTTATCATGTGCCAAAAGAGTTTAAGGAAGATATTCTCAATTATAAAGATGAGATAGAAAGGTTTTTAAAAGGGGAGGTAAGACCAACGGAATTCAGGGCGTTAAGGGTGCCAAGAGGATGCTATGAACAGAGGACTGAGAATACATTTATGCTAAGAATCAGGATACCTGCTGGCGGGGTAACACCAGAACAGATGGAGACTATCGCAGAATTAAGTCAGGAGTTAGGCAATGGCATACTGCATGTTACTACAAGGCAGGATATTCAGATTCATTGGATAGACATTGAAAACACCCAGAAAGGGATGGAAAAGCTGTTTGAGGTAGACCTGACCACAAAAGGAGGGGGAGGCAATACCGTAAGGAATATAACTGCATGCTTTGATTCAGGTGTCTGTGAAAGAGAGGCATTTGATGTGACACAATATGCCGTTGGTATAACAGAACACCTTATTAAAGACCCAAGGTCATATACACTGCCAAGAAAGTTTAAGATATCATTCTCAGGATGTTCAAAAGACTGTGCCTATTCAACTGTAAATGATCTCGGTTTTATTGCGGCAATAAGAAAAAACAATGGCAGAGATGAGAGAGGTTTTAGGGTATATGTGGCAGGGGGGATGGGCACAGTCTCAAGAGTCGGAGATTTACTTGAAGAATTTGTCCCTGAAAATGAGATAGTCTATGTTGCAGAGGCAATCAAAAACCTCTTTGATAAAAAGGGAAACAGAAAAAATAAGCATAAGGCAAGATTAAGATTTCTGATGGAGAAACTTGGATATAAAGAGTTTAAACGGCAATATCAAAAGGAACTCGATATAATTAAAGACCAGGGTCAGAAGGTTATTGAGATAAAGGAATACCCTCGTATAGAGCGTTCAGCAAAGGAAGAAACAAATGATTATAATAGTGATATGAGATATAGACAATGGATAGAACAAAATGTAACACCCCAGAAGCAGAACGACTATTTTTATGTGATTATAAAACTTTACCTTGGTGATATATCCTCAGAAAGACTTATGAAACTCGCTGAAATTACCCGTAATTTTGGTGAAGGGAGTATCAGGACAAACCATGAGCAGAATTTTGTCCTCAGATGGGTTCATAAGAGTGAGCTCCCCTTTTTATATAAAGAACTGAGATCAGCAGGCATTGATGCAATTGGCGGAGGGACTGTAAAAGATATATTATGCTGCACAGGAGCAGCAACATGCAAACTTGGGATATGTCTTTCAAGAGGATTAACAGAAGCAGTAGTTAACAAATTAGAGACACAGGATGATATATTCGGACAGATTAAGGATGTAAAGATAAAGATTAGCGGATGTCCAAATTCCTGTGGTCACCACCCAATAGGGGCTATTGGTCTTCATGGGGCAGCAAGAAGATATGGAACACATCTTGTCCCATCATATAATGTAATGCTTGGAGGAAGGGTGGAAGAGGGAAAGACCGCTCTGGGTGAGGCATTTGGTTTTGTTCCTGCAAAGAATATCCCTGAGCTTATAGAATCATTTCTGAGATATTTTCTTGAAGAGAGGAGAGATGATGAGGATTTTTATGCTTACCTTGATCGAATTGGCAAAGAGAGAATGAAAAGGGTGGTCTCTTCACTTTCAACTATCCCTGAATATGAAGAGAATAGAGATTTTTATATTGACTGGAGCAGCAATGAAGAATTCTCTCTTGCAGGACGTGGTCCTGGTGAGTGTGGAGCAGGAGTCTTTGATCTTATAGAGCTTGATCTGGAAGACGCAAATAATGCAGTTAAAAAGGCAGAGGAGATATTACAAAACAATCTCACTGAAGATGTTGATAAATATCTTTATGAGGCAGTAAACAGGGCATCAAGGGCACTTCTTGTGACAAGGGGGCTTGAGCCAAAAGGTGATCTTGAGGCCTTTGACCTCTTTGAAAAGGAATTTATTAACAAAGGTTATATACCAGAGAGATTTAAAGAGGGATTGGGTCTGGCATCTGGTTATAATAAAGGCTGGGTAAAACCAGAGGCTATGAAGGAAAATAAAGATTTAATCAGAGACATGGCAAAGGCTGTTGTTGAACTCTATGAATCAATGGATGATTCCCTGACATTTCATGCAGAAAACAAGGAAGAGACTGATGATTTAGAGACAACAATAGTCCCTGAATCAATCAAGTCACATGTCTTTATGGATCTTAGAGGTGTAGCCTGTCCAATGAATTATATTAAGGCAAAACTCAGACTTGAAGAGATGGAGATTGGACAGATACTTGAGATGTTTCTTGATGAAGGAGAGCCGATAAGAAATGTCCCGGCAAGCCTCTCTAATGATGGACAGGATATTAAGATACAGGAAAAGATAGACGAATATTATAGGTTAGTGGTTGAGAAAAAGGTAGGATAAACATGTCAAATAACAAAGCTCGTAATAGTTCAGAGGGTGCAGTTGTCAGGGTGCTGGTTAAAAGATTTTTTTCTGCACCCAGCACCCTGATAACTGCACCCTCTGATGAGTTTGTATCAAGCAGGTTTGTATGCCAATACACTATTTAAAGGGGTCTTTTTATCTTCCCCGCGACCTCCAATGATATAGATAGAATCGTT
>JBHHUU010000133.1:0-6890 GCA_046753905.1 Nitrospirota bacterium
TCATTTTCCTCGTAGAAAACTGATATAAATAGTCTATTTCCATAACTCCAAAACGGCATTTTATAATCTAATATTGGGCCTATAATATTTGTAACAGCAAGCCATGTAACCTGATCTCTGACTGAAATATAAAAAGTTTGCCTCGTTCTTGGTTTATCATTATCTTTGTCTTTGGATTTAGGAAAAGCAATTGGTCGAATAGGAGACATCTCATAGTTGTTGTTCTCAATCTGCTCTTTGATCTTGTTAAGTTCATTATTTAAGTTTGCCTCGAACTTCAACACCTCAACTTCATTAAACCATGTATCTCCAGGCTTATAAAAAAATTTTGCTTTTTGCCATGCCCAATGTAAATTTTCAAGATTTGTAATTTTCTGTATACTATTCATATAAACTATGATCTTTGTCTGTTTTCGTTTACAAGTTAGCCCCCTCCCCTCTCCCCAAGGGGAGAGGGGAGGGTGAGGGGGGGAGCTTTCAAGTTCCTAAAAACTCAAAACAGAAAACATCTTTCTAATATAATCAGAGTTATTATCTTTTTGAAATAACACATGATGCTTTTCGAAATCCTCTTTCTTATATTTTTTGTCCCACCATTTCACCTGTTGAAAGTCTGTTACAGAGATTATAAAAGAGTTTAGAATAACATCCTGATCTCCGATCTGTCTTTCAAGGGTCTTAATCTCTTTATGAAAGCGTATCTTAGGATCATCCAGGCCTTTTGCCAGTCTAATGCCATGTGGATCTATGAAACTTATATATTGTTTTCCATTAAGCACTATCCACATGATGAAATCAGGATAGAAATTATGTGCCTGAAAAAATCCGACGCCGCGGCCTCTGCCCAAATTCCGCAGTAAATAGAGCTCCTTGCATTGAAAAAATTCCGTATTGCTTTCGTAATATTGTTTTAAATCAGCAACAAACCGGTTTTCGCCATCATTTAATGCAACCGGTATCACTTTTATCTCACTGTTTTTAATGTGTATCAATGGTTTATACAGATGTCGATTGAATGAAAACGATTGCAAGGAGCTATACTCAAAATCTTTGAAGTCATTTCTTTCTATCCTGTTCTTTAATTCCTGAAGTTTTATGATGATATCCTCCCTGGATTTTTCAACAAGGATTATATATTCATCAAAGATATTGCCTTTCTGTCCTTTAGCGGATAGGGCTGTTTCTACTTCATCAAGATATTTATATTCAATCTTATCCTTTTCATACTCCTGCCTTTTGGCATTATAATAATGGTCACAATATCTCTTGAGTATGGTTATAACTATATCCTGCCATAGCTGAACCTGTTTGAATCCTGTAAATTCAAGCTCTTGTTCAGGGATATATAAGATATACCAGCCTTGCTCTTCAAATAAAGCGGGGAGTGTCTCTTTACAGATATTCATATTGTAATAGCACTTTTCATTTTTGTATCTCTGTAATTCAAAGTATACATCTTCAAAATCTACAAAAGAGAGGTGGGTATCATTCAACTCGCCTTTATTAAATGATGCTGTGGATGTTGATCGTGCCGATCTGCTCTGAATGGTTTCAATTTTAGGATACCAGTCAACAACTACAGGTCTTTCCTTGAGATATTCATCAGGCGGACCCAATGTAGTCCGTTCCCCAAATCTTTTAAAATCTGCATCTGCTTTAAGCTGTGGATATTTTAGTTTTATTTTACCGAGGTTAGAGATTGCAGGGATTGCAATCTCTTCATATTCATCAACTCCTTCTTCCACAAGGTATTCCCGAAATTGCCTCATATAATCAGACCTGATCCCAAAAATATTCAGGGTCTCAACTATTTCGATATTTTCAGGCGGAACAATCTCCCCTTTGACCCTTGTGCTTCGTTTCAGGCTCATATCATATCCCTTTAAACGGACACCTCTTCCAAAGAGTTGAATGATTTCAGCCCCTTCAGATCTGCCGATATTCATTAGCCCCATTGTGCTTACACGCCAACTGTTCCATCCCTCTGTGAATTTTTTTGAGCCAATCAGTATCTTGACAGGCGAGTCTTTTTCAGAAAGCCTATGAAAAAGTGAATCAGAAAAATCTCTTTCTGATGAAAAGAGTCTATTTTCTTCACAAAGCCTTAAAAGTTCCCTGTCATCGCCAACATTTATGACCCCGAAATATTCATTATTCCCAAGTCTCAATCCTATTTCTCCCTGCACCCCTTTTAAGTTATCTAAGTGCATCAGGGCTTCGGGGGTAATGCAGTTAAAGACTGTTTTTCGGATATCCCTGTATATCTCTTTTGGTGTCAGCCCTTTTTTAATGAGATATATGAATTTTCCGGCAAAGAGGTCTTTGCCGTGTGTATCATTGAGTTGAGATATGCCGTTTAATAATCTTTCAATATATTCAATTGATTCCTGATGGTCTTTTAAGAAACGATCAAGAAAGAGAAGGATATCCACTACATCAGAGACCTTTTCTCCACGCTCGGTGCGCACAGCAGTCACTTTACTCCCTGCAAATATCCATAGAGGCTCTGCAAGCAGAAATGGTGAAAATGCCCTTTCATTTTCATTGAATATTAACAACTGCTGATAAAAGCATAAAAGGCAGGCCGTAAGATAAAGCTGTCTCTGTTCTTCGTGACGGTCTTCTGCAAGGTTTAATATGGAATATTCTTTTCCGTATCCATCCCTGTAAAAATATTTATAGGAATAATCAAAGAGTATGCACTTTGCGTACTGCTGGAGCATATCCTTTTTCTTTGATGCCTTCATAGCCTGTCCGAATGTGGCTGAATACTCAAAGGAGAAACCATCCTCACACAAGCGGTTTCTCTTGTCCATCCACTCTATACCGCCTGCGCCCCTGTGTCCTTCATCCACAAGCACAAGGTTATTCCCTTCAAAAGAATCCACACTGACTGTCTTTTCCTTTGCGTCTTCTTTCAGTTTATGTATATCTATAATTTCTATGGTATTGGTGCTGAATAATGCAAGAGAATCCTTATTAAAGATATCTGCCTCTAATCCGGACAATAAAAATTCTCTCCTGTGCTGTTCTGATAGTCCTTCATTCGGAGTGAGGAGGATTGTCCTGTTAATTTTATCCTTCTGACCATGTTTCTTCAGATAATAATGATATTGAAGGATATTTATATGCATGATCAATGTCTTGCCTGATCCTGTTGCCTGCCAGAAGGCGATTTTGTTGAGGTCTTCAACCTTATACGGTTTTACCTGCTCTGCAATATCCTTATTAAGATTGAATTGGAGGATATAATTATTAAGGGCATCACACATGCCCTGAGGGTTAGAAAAATATCTATCCAGATAGATCTCGGTAAAAAGGAGAGCCATATACTGAAAGTATTTCCATTTAAAATTGCTCCTTTTATGTATAATACGCAGAGTGTGCCGGACAATATTCTGGTCATACTGCAAAAGAAGGTCATCTGGCAGGGCATTTTTTTCAAAAAGGTTATTCGTCAGATGTTTGTGAAATCGGGAGACATTTTCCTCATCAAAGCCCTCCATGCTCCTCTGTTTCATTCCTTCACACAGATCATCAAGAGAACCTGCCTCAAAAAGGCTTAAGATATATTGAAAGAGGACAAGGGATTTTCCAAACTTAAATTCTGCCTGTTTTTGTCTCTTCTGTTGTTTTTTAGCCATGATTTTCCTTAAATGTCCCTGATATCAAACATCCGTTTTTTAAATTCCTGTTCGATTAGTGATACCTTCCATTTATCCTCTTCAACCTTAAGGTTTTCAAGATTATTATCTCCATTGACAAAGATCATATCAAATTCAAAATCCCGCGTGTTGTATTTCTGTTTCTGGAAAAAATCATCAAGATCCTTATTGGACTTTTCCTTTGTATTCCTCCAGATTACAAGTGTCTTTTCTCCTGTCCGCATCCTTCCCCTGATTACCTTAAATCCTCGGATGACCTCTGTCTGTTCAACATAAAGGCCGATCAGGTAATTGAATGTCTCTACAAGGTCTATTTTAGTTTCCTTAAGCGCATTGTCATTGCGGATCTTGAGTGTGTAGTTAAAGGGATCTGCAAACTTATCAATATTCAGCAGGCTGTCACTCTTTTTTGTTTCAATATCAAGCCAATACCCCAGCATATACTCTTCTTTTGCGGTTTTGTTCTTATCAAGTGTCATCTGCTGTTTATCTGTCCGTTTGACGATAAGATTATCAAGGGTATCATCATAGCTTTCCAGTTTCATATATTTGAACATCTGGCTTATGCCTTCCCGTGAGACAGGCCTGCCGTCTTTCCAGTCTTTGGAATAGACAACCTTCTGGATACGGGGCTTAAGAACAGTATCAAAATACTGCCCCATTTCAACGAGTATGTATTTGCGTTTGCCATTATCTTCACGGTTGAGGTTAATGACTGCGTGGGCTGTTGTGCCTGAGCCTGCGAAGTAGTCGAGGATGAGGGAGGAGGTATTAGCTGAAAGCTGCTGAACACGTTTAACCAATCGAGTCGGCTTTGGATTAGGAAAAGGATTTGTTGGGAAAAGGGATTTTAACTCTGAAATCGATTCATGATTGTGTCCGACTTCATTATATCCCCAAATAGTAGTGCAAGTTAAACCACTTTTTACATCACACAAAAATGATTTCCGAGAAGGTGTTGAATCTCCACTAGTTCCAAACCATATTTCATCATTTTGATCCATTTTTGCCAGTGTTTCTGCGCTAAAACGAGGATAAGTCCCTGGAGGTGGTGACCAACTTACACCATTACGGAATGTATATGAAAAAATAGCATTGTTTCCACTTTTTGCGTGCAATGGGGTTGATTTCCACGGTCCTTTTGGGTGATTGTCTGGATTTGCGTATGCGCGATTCTGTTCATCTGAACGGGGTAATAGATTTAGGCGAAAAGAAGCCTTATCCTTTGCGAACACTAGTATATGATCATGATTATCGGAAAACCACTTTGCGTCATTGCTTCTGGTATATTTTTTCCACCAAATTACATTGTTGACAAAATTATTGTTGCTAAAAAGAGACTCGCCAAGAACCCGTAGATTGTGAACTTCTGTATCATCAATGCTAATAAAACAGGCTGAGGTGCAATCAAGTAGTGGTAAGGATTTATAAATTCTTCCAGATAAAAATGTTAACCAACTCGAATGCTGATAATTATCCTTATACACAAACCCATCCCCACCCGTATTATAAGGCGGATCAATATACACACACTTCACCTTCTCCTGATACTTCTCCTGTAGTAAACTCAACGCCTGAAAGTTCTCTGAATTGATTATCAGGCCGTCGCATTCCTCATCAATATTATCAAAACTCGCCAGCAGTCTTTCTTTAAACCTTTCTCCAAAGAACTTTGTGTCCAGAACGAGATAGGGATTTGCCTTTAAAAAATCTACAGTTAAAGGATTTGAATAAGCAGCCTTAATCAAATCTCTCTCAATCTCATCGATAGCAAAGAGTCTCACCCACTCTTTTATCTGTTCCTCATTCTCTGCAATCTCTTCATACAGGTCTTCAGGGACACGGTCTAAGGTTACGCAGTAGCCGCAGGCAACCACAAACTTCTTTTTAAGCCATAGCCTCTTCTGGAATCCTTCAAGCTGGGCTAAAAAGGATATGATCTTCAGGGCGATGTTCTTGAGCACTTTGATCTTTCCGATTATCTGGATAACCTTTTTTTCATCCTGTGCGTCAAGGTCATCTATAAAGAGGACTTCATTTTTGATATAGAAGTCAAGCTCACGCCGTAAAAAACCGCCAAGGTCTTTGTGGATAAAAAAGTCAAAATTAAAACGGGCAGTATAGTCATTTAAGTGCCTTTCAAGGAGTGTCCGTTTTGAATTTTTTGCAGTCGGTCTTTTAGAGAATATCTCATGAAAATCAGTAAGCTCATTAATTCTTCCATTTATATATTCCAATGTCTCTTTGTTCAGATCTGCCTGTTTTGATCTGTCAGAAAGATATGTAAACTGGATATATAAATGATTATCTTCGATTTTGACAGGCTCGGCTTCATAGAGCTTAAATCGCCTCTCTTTCCCCTGCTCCTGCTTGATATTGTCTTTTTCTTCTGTTGCATCAACAAGTTTAAAATGAACTTTCTTTGCTGAACCGATCTTGAATGTATAATCCCTCAAATATTCAGAGGATTTAATATAGTATTGGTCTGCATTTGCCCAGTGAAGTTTGACCTCTTCACCTTCATAGGGGATGGCATAGGTCTCTTTTTTGTAACGGCGGAGGCTTAAAAAATCGCCGTTATCATAATACCGCCTGAAAAATGTTGTCAGGTGTGAAAATGTTTCATTGGCAAGCGCTTCTTCACTGCCATACTCTGTAATCTCTTCTTTTATTTTGATGACCTTTGGATTGGTGTCAGGTTCAACATCAGCATCTTTGAGTGTCTTTATAAGCCTTTCTAATTCTCTCTTTTTTCCCTCTGCTTCACTGTCTTTATATCTGGCAATCTCCTGTTTTACCTGCGGCAGGAGGTCATTATTGAGAAAGTCCTCTATCTCTTCATGTTTCTGATTCATTATCCTGTATATGCCAAAATCAAGATCAGCCTGATCCATCTGAAACATCTGCCTTAATATCTTCTTTAGTTTTTCATATTGGGTCTCCATATAAGTTACTCCTTTATGTTTTAAATTACCTTCCATCGTATCATAAACAATGTCTCTGAATCTGTCTTTTGCTCCATCTTTTTTTTGAGCCTTTCGATCAGGATATCACGTTTTTCTTCTATTTCATCCTCTATATCAAAAATCCTCTGTCTTTGCCTCCGCTGTATCTTTTCTGTTTCTTTAATCTTTACTTCTATATCATGTTTTTCCTGCATTGAAATCTCTTGATTAATCTTTTCTATGTTAATTTTATCAATATCTTCGCCATCTTTCTTTTCAT
>JBHHUU010000134.1:0-6866 GCA_046753905.1 Nitrospirota bacterium
AAAAGAGTTTACTATTCAGGTGGGGGTGAATAATTCTAATAAGGTTAAAAGAATCGTAACTATTCAGCATGATTTTATCTTTTGTTTTAATTCCCCTCTTGAGGGGTGTCAGCCGAAGGCTGACGGGGTGGAGTTTTTAAGCAAACGGTAATGCTCCTTTAAGAACACCACGAATAGTGGAAATAAATCTATTTTTGAAGCAAATAAAATAATAATATTGAATTATATTTATCATATCCACCCCGTCTGGCTTTCGCCATCCACCCCTCAAGAGGGGAATTAAATTGTATATGCTGAATAGTTACAAAATAAGTTGCGAAATCTCACATAATAGTATATACTCTTTGTATATACTATTATGTGAGGGGGATTTATGCAGACAGCAAAATTGTTTAAAAATGGTCAATCTCAAGCAGTAAGGTTACCAAAGGAATATAGGATAGAAGGAGATCAGGTATACATAAAAAAGATCGGAAATGCTGTTGTTCTGCTTCCTGTAAAAGATTCATGGCAAACATTGTTGGATAGTATAGAACAATTTAGTGATGATTATATGAGTGAAAGAAATCAACCATCAATTCAGCATAGGGAAGATTTTTGATATATTTACTTGATACGAATATTTGTATATACATTATTAAAAAAAAACCTATTGAAGTGCTTTCCCATTTTACAAATATGAACATGGGGACTATTGGTATTTCCTCGATAACACTATCAGAACTTGAGTATGGAGCATACAAAAGTCAGCAGCGTGAAAATAACCTTTTAGCACTTGAAATGTTTATAACTCCACTAAATATTTTACTTTATAATGCTAATGCAGCTCGTATTTATGGGAAAATACGGTCAAACTTGGAGGCGAAAGGAAAACCTATTGGATCAATGGACATGCTAATTGCAGCTCATGCTATCAGTGAAAACTGCATTCTTGTAACAAACAATGAAAAAGAGTTTAGCTATATTACTGAATTAAAAATTGAGAATTGGGTTACCAAGACCCTATAATGGATCCCAAGTCAGAAGGAGTAGCAGGAGTAGGAGGAGCGATTATATTTATAACATGGAGTAAAAAAAGGTAATAATTCACCGCAAAGACGCAAAGCCTTAGATATTTCTTTGCGTTCTTTGCATCTTTGCGGTGATATAAAAGATTAAAATATGTCCTTAACGGATTTAATACTTTTATTGCTATTCTGTATTGTTGGCTCTCTCTTTTATAGAAAAAACATAAGCATCTGGATTGGCAGCTATATCAGGCAGAGACTCAAAGGAAGACCAGAACTAAAAGATGGAGAACCTCTCCATATAATATTCTGCATGGTTGACCACTTTGAACCAATATATAAGGAATTAACCAGAGAAGAAGTAAGGGAACAAATGAAGACATGGACTGCAGGTTATCCAGAGATGGCAGATAAGCACTCTGATTCAAATGGAAGACCTCCCCAGCACACATGGTTTTACCCTGGAGAGGCGTACGACCCTGAACGGCTCGATGAATTAGCTGATCTATGCCGAAAGGGATATGGTGAGATAGAATTCCATCATCACCACCACTATGAGACCTCTGAAGGGCTTAGAGAATCCATAAAAGATGCAATAGCAAAATTTACAAGACACGGTGCATTAATAACCGATACTAATCCTCTACAACACGCCTATGCCTTTATCCATGGGAATATGGCACTTGACAACTCAAGACTTGATGACAGATGGTGCGGGGTTAATGATGAACTTATCATCCTAAAAGAAACAGGTTGTTACGCTGACTTCAGCGCCCCCACTGCCCCGTGTTCCAGCCAGACCAGAAAGATAAACTCCATATACTATGCAAGAGATGACCCTGAAAGACCAAAATCTCATAACATAGGCATAGATGTTGAAGTCAGTAAAGAACCATCAGGAGACCTTATGATCATCCAGGGTCCTCTCGCCCCCAACTGGAAAAGAAGAAAGTTTGGCATCATCCCCACAATTGATAACGGAGAGATACACAAAGACTACCCCGGAACCCCTGACAGAGTAAACCGCTGGATCAGACAGCACATACATGTTAAGGGAAGGCCTGACTGGATATTTGTAAAGGTCTCCTGTCATGGTGCCCAGAATCAAAACTTTGATGCATTATTGGGCGAACCGGCTGATGAGATGTATTCATACCTTGAAGAAAGGTATTGCAATAAAGACAATTATCGTCTACACTATGTAACGGCAAGAGAACTCTATAACATCATTAAAGCCGCAGAGGCAGGCAAACAGGGCAATCCTTATGATTACAAAGATTATATTATTCCTCAATACCTATTAAAATATAGTTAAAATAAAAGGGTGCTGTTGTCAGGGTGCAGGGTGCAGAATGAGATTTGAAGATTTGGATGTATGGAAAAAGTCTGCACGATTGAGTGCAGATATTTACAAGGAATTAGTTTCTCTTAAAGATTTTGGATTTAAAGATCAAATTACACGTTCAGGTTTATCAATATCGAGCAATATAGCAGAGGGAATAGAAAGAGGATCAGAAAAAGACTGTATCAAGTTTCTACAATATGCTAAAGGCTCTTGTGGTGAATTACGCACCCAAATTTACATAGGAATAGATATAGGTTATATTCGTGAAGAGACAGGTAATCAATGGATAAAAGACACCAGAGCAATATCAGCCATGTTGGTTGGGCTAATTAAGGCAAAAGGAAACAATAGTTGAAGTGTTCAGGAAAAAGATATTTAAACCTGCACCCTGCACCCTGACAACAGCACCCAAATTTATATAGAAATAGATATTTGAGATAACCTATGAAAAAAACAAACATTCTATTCATCCTGATGGATGCTGTCCGTGCAGACTATCTATCCTGCTATGGATATCTTAAAAAGACATCTCCTGCCATTGATAAAATTGCTGATGAAGGTACCCTCTTTGAAAGATGTATATCTGTGGCACCATGGACACCTCCGTCTCATGCCTCATTCTTTACAGGACTATTCCCATCTCAGCATGGGGTGCATGGTGAAGTAAGTGAGAACCTATCCCTTTCATCGGATACCACAACCATGGCTGAATTATTATCTGAAAATGGCTATCATACAGCAGCAATATCTCCAACCCCTCATATAAGTAAAAAAAGAGGGTTTAACAAAGGGTATAATGAGTTTTATGAGATGTGGAGAAATCCAGAACTCCCTATTAACCTATTAGCATCAAAGATTAAAAATAAGGCTGTAGGATGGGATCATTATACCAGTGCAATAAATTATTATGCAAAAAAGACCTTTAAGGTATCTCAGGATATGGGGAAACCATTTTTCCTCTTTATTAACTATCTCGTTGCCCATTCCCCTTATGAATCACCTTACCCTTATTATTGTAAGTTTATGAGTAATAAGCAGAAGATTCTTTATAAAAACAGGGTAAGAGTCATAGCAAGAAAAATAGACACCTATGCACATTTAGTGAATGATGTCTCTAAAATCTCTGAAGAGGATTTTGATATTATAAAGGCTGCCTATGCCGGAGCAATCGCCTATATTGATTTCAGAATCTCCGAGTTAATAGACTATTTAAAAAAGATAGGAATATTAGATGAGACAGTCATTATAATTACATCCGACCATGGAGAAAACTTTGGTGAGCATGGTCTTGCTACGCACCAATTCTGTCTATACAATACCCTATTACATATTCCCCTAATTATCAGGTATCCTGAAAAGGTACCGCAGGGTCTTAAGACTTCAGAGCCTGTGCAGACAACAGATATCCTTCCAACGATACTTGATTTGCTGGACATAACATGGGAAGAAAGAGAAAACTTGACAGGTGTTTCACTTTTTCCAATTAAAGAGACCTATCATGACTATCTCTTTGCAGGGTATGCAAGACCAATACAAGACTTGCTTAATATATTCAAAAGAGAATGTCCTGATTATAATTATACTGAACTGGATAAGGGACTTAAGATGATCTCTGATAAAAAATACAAATATATTGAGAACTCTGATGGGCAAGGGGAGTTATACGATTGGGATAAAGATTTCCATGAAATGAATAACCTGATTGAGAAGAGACCAGAGATCGCAGAGATGCTGAGGCAAAAACTACATAAATGGCATGATTCTCTATATAAAATGATAGAAGCACCTGATAGCTGTGAGGATGATGAAGAGACTAAGAAACGGCTGAGAGCTTTAGGTTATTTATGAGGGAGAGGGTGCAGTTGTCAGGGTGCAGGGTGCAGAATGAGAGGATGTATGGATAAAAGAGAGGAGGGCAATATCAGCCATGTTTGTTGGGCTAATTAAGGCAAAAGGGAATAATAGTTTAAGTCGTGCAGGAAAGATATTTAAACCTGCACCCTTTGAACTATAGATCTCTGATAAAAAATACAAATATATTGAGAACTCTGATGGGCAAGGGGAGTTATGGGGTATTTATGAGGGGAAAGAGGGGTTGAGGATAAGATGAAAGATTATATTAAATTCTTATATCGTTAATTAAATGGAAAAACAAAAAGAAAAAAAGAAACGAATATCTGCTCACAATGAATTCGGTACTCTTCCAAGAGAAGCCCTTTTAAAGCTAATTAATGATTCTAAAAATAAATACTGGAAAGATGTATTATGGGAATCTAATTATATACCATCGAATAAAAAAACATGGTTTGAGAATAAAAGAAAGGGTTACTTTTATTTGATGAGTGCTTGCTCTGAAGAAGGAAGAGTCTTAGACGTAGGGGCTGGCTCAGGTATTATTTCCGATGTTGTCAGTAACTGTTATAAGGAAACTATTTCTTTAGAATATAATCCGGATTTTATAGAGTTCCTGAAACATAGATTTAGTCAAGACAGAAAGAACAATATTAAGGTTGTTAGGGCAAATGCTCTTTCTCTACCTTTTAGAAGTGAATCATTTAATTTGATAATAGTAAATGGAATCTTAGAATGGCTCCCGAATTTTGTTCCAAACAACAACCCTAAAAAAACCCAAATTAACTTTTTGAAAGATTGTCTACAAAAATTAAATCAAGGTGGGCAAATAATTATCGGAATAGAAAATAGATTCTATATTAATTATTTGTTAGGTGATACTCCACATGGAGATTATCCATTTACAACAGTATTGCCAAGACTTGTGGCAAATTTGCTTTCACAAAAAATGTATAATAGACCTTACCTGAACTATATCTATTCATCTTTTGGATATAAACATATCCTAAAAAAAGCAGGATTTAAAAATATAAAATTATTTATTATAGAACCTACCTATTATAACCCCATGAATATCTTACCAATGAGAAATAATTCTATTATTAATAACACTATCATTTCTTCTGGTTCATTACCAAAGAACAAAATAAAAAGAGTAATATTCCTTGTCTTATTGAAGACAGGGATTCTTAAACATTTAATGCATTCATTTTATATAGTAGGTGAAAGGACTTGATTGGATCAATATTAAAAATATTGAAAGCTAAGGATATTATAAAAACCTCCAACCTTTCAGATTATGAATACTACTTTAATAATAGAGCGAATATAAATCTGTTTTTGTATAGCAATGAAGAAAAGAAGTCTTTATTTTTTATTAAAATATCTAATTTAAGAGATCTTAAAATAACATTTGATAATATGAAGATTGTTTATGATAAATTACCCCAAATTGTTCCTGAACCAATTTGTTTTTTTAAGTTAAACAAGTATCAAGTCTTAGTTACAAAAAGTTATGATATTGATCTTTTAACAAGTAAATCTTATTTCAACATAAAAAAAAGAAAAATGTTATTACAAAATGTAGTTGATAATATTAAAAATTTACAATCAAAGACCATAGAGGGCAAGTTAAAATTTGATGAAGAATTCTGTTCAAAAACCATATTACCTAAAGTAGACAGTTTTTTTAAAAGATGGAAAGAAGAAAGACTACTTCAACAAGAATTCAAACTCTATATAAGAAAATTAACTGATTATTATGGAATGATAATTCCAAGTATACCGCAACATGGTGATTTGGCTATGATAAACACAGGATTAATTGAAGGTAAGATAGATAAAATAATCTTTTTTGATTGGGACTCATATTCTGAACTCAAATTGCCTATATATGATCTTTTAATATTTTTAAGATCTTTTGTTAGTTATTATAATGAAAGTATGTATGGTGATTCTAAGTTAAATATTTTTTTTAATAATATATTTACGGATTATTGTAATAATTTTGGATTGGACAGGGATTTTGCAATAGATTTATATCCTATATGTTTATTGTTATATGGTTCATTACGATTTGGGGTGGACACCGGTATTGTTGCAGGTCAAAAAAAGGCTATCATAGATATGAAACAAATTTTTGCAAATAGAAACAATTTTATTTTACGGAATACCTAAATAACAATAGAAGTGATAAAGTATATAATGACTTAATACTGGTCTAAATTGTGCAATTTATTCCATAATTATGTACAATTTCATACATCAAGTTCAGAAAACCTTGAATATAAACTCAATATCAAATTCTTGTCCAATCCCAAATTCTTTGTTTTACAGATAGTTAGAAATTGAATAAACATTGGTTGTTCTGTGGTATATATCTTGCATATTTGATCTTATAAAAAACATCGTTCACCGCAAAAGTGCAAAGATTGCAAAGTTAAGATTGCTGACTCTGCGTCTTTGCGGTGAAAAACAAGATTTTGCAGTAGAATCAAGGGTGGTTTATTGGGAGGAAAATATGAAAAACAAACTATCTTATATATGGTTTCTTTGGATGGGATATCTATTGATAACTTTTTTGACTATCCCTGTTTATGCAGGCACATGCGACACAACCATCGGCAACATAGAGGTCTGCCCCAAGCCCCCTGCCCCTGTTC
>JBHHUU010000135.1:0-6809 GCA_046753905.1 Nitrospirota bacterium
ATTTCGAATTTATTTTCTGCCACAAAAAACACGAAAATAATTATTAAGGTACTAAGGTCAATACAGGGACAGAGTTTTGAGAATCATATCAGGAATAGCAAAAGGCAAAAGCCTGAGTGCTCCGAGAGGGAAGGGGATAAGACCAACCTCTGATAAAGTAAAGGAGGCGCTCTTTGATATACTGAGAGAGAGAGTAGAGGGGGCGATATTTCTTGACCTCTTTGCAGGGACAGGCGGTATAGGGATTGAGTCCCTGAGCAGAGGTGCGGAAATGGCTGTATTTGTTGAAAAAAACAGGGCATTTTTAAAGATACTAAAAGCAAACCTTCTCTCCTCTTCCCTGATATCGCAAGCAGATGTATATCTGACAGATGCTGTAGAGTTTATTAAAAAGATGAATACACTTAAAAGGAGATTTGATCTTATTTTTGTAGACCCTCCTTATCATACTGGTGATGTAAAAAGGATTTTTCTCTGTCTTTCTTCTTTAGATATAATCAATGAAAATGGATTAATTATCTTTGAACATTTTCATAAAGTAAAACTTGATAAATCTATTGGTAATTTAATATTATATAGAGAATATATTTATGGAGATTCTGTTTTAACTATATACAGAAAGGAATAAGAGATGAAGATTGGTGTATATCCAGGGACATTCGATCCCATAACAAATGGACATATTGACCTGATAGAGAGGAGTCTGAGAATATTTGATAAGGTAATTGTAGCAGTAGCACCTAATCCCAGAAAGTCTCCTCTTTTTGATTTGACCGAGAGGCTGGAGATGATAAAGGAGGGAGTAAATAACCTGAAAAATGTAGAGATTGGAGCATTTGACAGCCTTCTTGTAGATTATATAAAAAGACAGGGTGCTATAGCTATTATAAGGGGGCTGAGGGCAGTATCTGATTTTGAGTTTGAGTTTCAGATGGCGCTTATGAATAGAAAACTTGACTCTACAATAGAGACAGTATTTCTTGTTCCAAGTGAGAAGTATTCCTACCTTACATCAAGTATTGTAAAAGAGGTTTCAAGTTATTGTGGAGACATAAGAGATTTAGTTCCTTCTGTTGTAATAAAAAGGATAGAGAAAAAAAACAAGGAGAAGAGAGATGAGACTAACAGATAGGGTCAGCAATATAAAACCATCCCCCACACTTGCAATTGCAGCCAGAGCAAAAGCAATGAAAGATAAGGGTATTGACGTTATAGCCTTAGGGGCAGGAGAGCCTGATTTTGATACTCCAGATGAGGTAAAGGAGGCAGCGATTGATGCCATAAGAGATGGATTTACAAAATATACCACTTCCTCCGGGATAGAAGAACTGAGGACTGCCATAGCCAATAAGTTGAGGGATGAAAATGGATTATCTTATGATAAGGAAGAGATTATTGTATCCTGTGGTGCAAAACACTCCTTATATAATATAGCTCAGGTCTTATTTGAAGATGGCGATGAAGTAATTATACCTGCCCCCTATTGGGTATCATATCCTGCCCAGATAATTCTCAATGATGCTGCACCTGTTATAGTTAATACAGAAGAGCGAGACAGGTTCTGTCTTTCAAAGGAGCTATTAGAGGCACATATCACTGAAAAGACAAAGGCTGTAATAATAAATACTCCATCAAACCCTACTGGTTCTTCTTATAATAAAAGGGACTTGGAAGATATAGGAGAGGTAATATTAAGACATGGTATATATGTGATATCTGACGAGATATACGAAAAGATAATATATGATGGATTTAAACATATCAGCATAGCCTCTCTATCGCCAGAGTTAAAAGAAAAGACTATAGTTGTAAATGGCCTCTCTAAATCCCACTCCATGACCGGGTGGAGGATAGGTTATGCAGCAGGTCATAGAGATATAATTAAGGCAATGGGTGTTGTTCAGAGTCAGAGCACATCCAACCCCACATCCATAGCACAAAAGGCAGCAGTAGCAGCACTTACATCTTCCAATGGTTTTGTCAGAGAGATGGTGACTGAATTTGACAAAAGGAGAAGGTATATAGTGGAAAGGCTTAACAGAATAAATGGTATCTCCTGTATGATGCCAACTGGTGCATTCTATGCCTTCCCCAATATATCAGGTCTCTTTGATAATAAACAAATAAGGGGTTCTACTGAATTTGCAGATTATCTCCTTGAAGAGGCAAAGGTGGCTGTTGTAGCAGGGTCTGCATTCGGTGCAGATAATTATATAAGGCTCTCTTATGCAGCATCTATGGAAAATATCAAGGAGGCAATGGATAGGATTGAACAAGCTCTAAGATTAAGAATAAACATCCTGCCTTCACAAATATTCTGAATGCAGCAACTCTTCCCAATCAGGGAAGAGTTGCACATGAATAACATTATAACATTTCCTTAAGCATTCCCATAAGTGGCGCTTACTCCCAATCTGTCTCTCAGGCTGTGACCATTTTCATTCGTTATAAAAGTATATCTGTATCCTCTCGTATCCCTTTGTTGATTATTTTACCTCACAGAGAGTCCAAAGTTATCAGATGAGTCTCTCCCAATGAGTCTGATATCTTCAACTGAGTCCATTGGATCACCACCAAAATAGATGAGTGCTTCTCCTCTATCTATTCCTCCGGTATTACTATATGGAGCGCTGATAATTAAGTCAGAATAACCATCCCCATTAATATCTCCTGCAGGTGAGAGTGAGTAACCAAAGAGACCTCCTTCTGACAGACCTGTAATGATCAGATCTGCGACATTGTCCATCTCTTCTCCACCCCAGTATATATATGCCCTTCCTGTATCAAATCCACCTGAGTCATTATATGGAGCACTGATTATAATATCATCAAATCCATCATTATTCAGGTCAGAGGCTGTAGATACTCTATATCCAAAAAAGTTGGATGATGCCTCACCCCTGAAGATAATATCAGCCTCATCATACATTATGATTCCGCCAAAGTATAGATATGCCGCCCCAAAGTCAGCCCTGACGCTATCTCCTCTAATGGCGCCGATTAAGATGTCTGAAAATCCATCTCTGTTTATATCTCCTGTATAGGACACAGAATAACCAAACTGATCTCCCTTATAGATGCCTGTCATTATAAAGTCAGGGATACTATCTATGGTCTTTCCTCCCAGATATATATATGCGCGTCCTGCATTATTCCCATTAGCATCATTAAATGGCGATCCAATAATTATATCTGAATAGCCATCATTATTAATGTCTCCTCCTATTGAGATAGAGTATCCAAAGCCGTCGTCGTTTTCTTCTCCTTTAATAATCAGGTCTGGCATATTGTCCATGTAAATTCCGCCGAGGTATAGGTAGGCACTCCCCTTATTGTTGAGTGGGGATCCTACTATAATATCATCATAACCATCATTATTAATGTCTCCTCCTATTGAGACAGAATATCCAAAGCCGTCACCCTCTGCCTCACCTGTCAAAATTACATCAGGGATATCATCAACAGACTCTCCACCAAAATATATATAGACACGACCAGAGTCTACGCCACCTTTGTCATTAAATATAGAGCTTACTGCTATATCATCATAACCATCATTATTAATGTCTCCTCCTATTGAAATAGAGTATCCAAAGCCGTCACCCTCTGCCTCACCTGTCAAAATTACATCAGGGATATCATCAACAGACTCTCCACCAAAATATATATAAACCTCGCCGATATTTGTCTCTCCGGCATCTCTGTAAGGTGCGCTTACTGCAATATCAGAATAACCATCACCATTAATGTCATTTGGTAGCCTTCCAATTTTTATCTTTCTTGCCTTACTGTACGAGATATTTCCCGATAGATCTACAGAGCCTATCCTCCAGTAATAACTTCCAGATTCTATAGGTGAAGAGATAGAGTATGTTGGGATGGTTACTACTGGTTCGGGTTCTATTGTCAATGAACTGAAACCTGGCGATGGTGAGATATCAAATATATACTTATCTATATTTGATATTGAAGACCAGTTAAACCTGGGTATAGTGTTCTTAATCCTATCATTATCAGGTGGAGAGATTAAAAAAGTGGGGGATGGAGGAGTAACAGTCAGTTCTATTGATACCTCTGTTGAGATGCTTTCATTCCCTGCAATATCTCTGGCGGATATTAAAAGTTTATTCTCTCCGAAACTTAGAGTTTCCAGATAGCTCCACTCTGTATAAGGGTTATTCTCTACTGCTAATTCGCCATTTATAAATATTGATGTGTCAGCTTCCTTTGTGCCTGAGATTATCTGAACAGTTATATCTGTAGGTGTTGTAATCTGATTGACCTCAGGAGGTAAAGGAAGGTCATTATCCAATAAGACCTCTACTATAAGGGGAGGACTTTCATTTAAATCATTATCCATGCTTGTTATAGTAAAGGTGTTTTTACCTTCCTGTAAAGAGAGATCATAGCTCCACTTAGTTGAATTATTAAGGGGTATTATTCTCTTACTGTTCAGCCTTATCTCAGTCCTTCTCTCTTTTGTGCCGAATATGGTTAATCTCTCTCCTGTTGTGATCTGTGGATAATCTCCAATAGCAGGTGTTGATGGGATATCTGTTTGAGTGGAAGGCTCTGTACATCCATATAAAAGAGATATGATTATTAAAAATAGGTATATCTTCAGGATAATTATATCTCTTTTGATAATTAGCATACTTTAGATAAATATGATTATATCATGTAAGTACGATATATGTAAACTTGAAAAATAACAAAGCAGCAATTCACGGTGAATCTGCAAGTCATTAAGATTGCTTTGCTTCACTCGCAATAACAGAAAAAGTGTTCGCGATATCATTGCGAGAAGCGTAGCAACGAAGCAATCTCCAAAGGATTTTCACTGAAAATTGCTGATAACAAAGTACTGTCTTTTCCCTTAGAAAACAGATTCCCCAAAGACAAATATAGGGAAATACTATCAAAATTATTATAAAAGGGGTCAAATCAAATACTGTTCGGTATGATAATTGCTAATCATGTATTAGAAGCAAAGTTCCCCTTTTCCCTTTAATGTAAGGGGATTCTCTTTCTGCCCACTTAATGTAAGACGCCATCTCCCCCTTATGTAAGGCTTACAAAGCCATCTCCCCCCTTAATGTAAGGCTTGCCGCGACATCTCCCCCCTTTGCTAAAGGGGGAATATAGGGAAGTCCCCCTTTAGCAAAGGGGGATATAGGGGGATTTGTTCTTCGGATTGATATTTACCTTTCCACAAGATATTGGGTAATTACGTTACTCTTTTTTAACATCTTGAAATTACTACACTTTATTAGCAATTATGATAAAAATACCTATATTATGCTGAATGGTTACGTTCTCTAAAACTTTTCTGTTTTGAAAGACGTTGCATCTTTTATCAGCCTTAAAAGTTTGGCAGCACTCCCTTTAATATCATCACTCCCCCAAATAGCAGAGATCACAGCCACCCCATCAGCCCCTGCATCAATTACATCTTGCACATTGCTCTCATTTATTCCTCCTATCGCGTATATCGGGATATTAACCACCCTCTTTATCTCTCTTATAATGTCATATCCAACTGGAATCCCTATCTTTTTAGTATCTGTATGAAAAATAGGCCCAATACCTATATAATCTGCCCCACCTCTCTCTGCATCTACTGCCTCTTGTAGATTATGAGTTGATACCCCAATTATCTTATCCTCTCCAATGATATTTCTGGCAACAGATAAGGGAATATCATCCTGTCCGATATGGACTCCATCTGCCCCAACCGCAAGAAATATGTCTATATCATCATTAATAATATAGACCACTCCATATCTTTTTGTCAATTTCCTTAGAGACAAGGCGATATTATACGACTCTCTCATAGAGTGACAATGTCCAGTATGTCTCAAGGAACCAACGGACTTATCCCGATATTGAATAAATCTAACCCCTCCATCTATAGCCATGTTAACTGCATCTATAAGGGATTCTGGTCTGATCAATCCATAATCTGTAATAAGGCAAAGGTCATACTGACTCATAGTGTTGATTGATATAATATTTCTTAGCAACATACAGCTACTCATAGTTTAGTCCAACAACAGATTGTGTTATCAACAATATCAATGAGTTTAAAATGTTAGTTGTAATTATCCAATAAGTTGGGGGAAATCCCCCTACCCCCATTTTTTCCAATAGGGGAATTTATGAAAGTCCCCCTTTGGAAAAGGGGGATTTGTTCGTTGTGTTAATATTTTTACCTTAATTTATTGGGTAATTACTGTTAGTTTACATAATTCTGAATGCCTATTTTCTTCTGAAAATCTCCCCTCACCCTCTCCAACAAGGGGAGAGGGAATTTTCCCCACCTTGATAGCAATATGATAGCTACTTTTTTCTCCTGTAAATTGATGGGAGGGGATAAAGCGTCAAGGTAAATAGTGTATTTAAATTCCCTGTATAGGGAGGGCGCAGGATGATAATTTTTCATCCCCCTTTGTGCTTTATTTGTCGGCATGATTGTTTCATGCTCCTCTGTGAGTAAACCTACTCGTGGGGGTTTACTATAAAAATAGGTTTAAGGATTCGATTCAAAAATGTTCCACGTGGAACGTATAAAAACAATCGTAACTATTCAGCTAATACAGGGTAAGGGGTGGAAAAGAGTTTATAGCGTCACATTAGTGTTTAGCTCTCACTACTCATAGAGACCTGATCTGAAATGATGCTGTTGTATCTTAATAAACTTATTATAATCATACGCATTATAAAGTCTTTGGAACCCCTTGCTTTGTATTAGCTGAATAGTTACAACCTCCATATTGCCTTGTTTATTTCTCTTTCATGGCTATTAAGTT
>JBHHUU010000136.1:0-6788 GCA_046753905.1 Nitrospirota bacterium
CAGAAGAGGCAGAGGGGTATTGTAAGGTGAATGGTATTGCTTATAGTGAGGATGAGGCTTGGCTTGGGTGAGGAGTATCAGGAAGTGAATGTGTTAAAGGTTGCTGGTATTCAGATGGCATGTTCAGAAGATAGAGATGCCAATCTCAAAAGGATATCTGAGATGACAAGGATGGCTGTCTCTAATGGGGCAAAGATCATAGCCTTTCAGGAGATGTTTTATATGAGATGGTTTTCTTATAATAAAGATAAGGAAAATTTCAAGTTAGCTGAGACAATAGATGGATATGTAGTAAAGTTTATGAGGGAACTTGCCTTTGATACAAAGGCTATTCTTATTTGTCCAATATTTGAAAAAGATAATGGTTGTTATTATAATACTGCGTTAGTAATAGATGAGAAAGGAGAGGTCTCAGGGAGATATAGAAAGATACATATACCTGATATTCCTCTATGGGAGGAAAGATACTATTTTGCCCATGGGGATAAAGGGTTTCCTGTCTTTGAGACACCATATTGTAAGATAGGGATTCAGATATGCTGGGATAATTTTTTCCCGGAGGGTGCAAGGATACTTGCCTTAAAAGGGGCTGAGATAATTTTTTCTCCGACTGCATCGGCATTTGCCTCTCACTACCGATGGGAAAGGATGATATGTGCCAATGCTATTGCAAATAATATCTTTATATTTCGTATAAACAGAGTCGGGAAAGAAGAGCATCAGGAGTTCTATGGCAAGAGCTTTTGTGTAAACCCTTATGGAGAGCTTATTGTTGAACCTGTATGGTCAAAGGATGCGATTGTATTTGCCGATATAGATATTAAAGAGATAAATGAGACAAGGCAGATATGGAATTTTTTTGAGGATAGGATGCCTCAGGAATATAAGGAGTTAACTGACTGATGAAAAGTGATCAAAAGTATATTGAATTAAAGAGAGAGAATGAGATATTAAAGGAAAACTTACAGCGTAAGACAGAAGAACTCTCTTTTTTTATAGACGCAGGGAAGGCATTAACCTCAACATTAGAGTTCAAGAAGGTATTAAAAATTATAATTGATAAGGCAAAAAAACTTATCAAGTGTGAGACATGGTCGTTATTATTGGTTGATGAACTAAATCATGAACTATATGTAGAATTGGCAAAGGATAAAAGGAATAAATATCCTAATAATTATAGATTAAAGGTTGGAGAAGGAGTTGCTGGTTGGGTGGCAAAGAGTAAAACACCTTTAATTATCCCTGATATCAGGAAGGATAAAAGGTTTTTAGATGGATATGATAAACTAAAGAGGATTGTTAATGTCAGGTCTGTACTCTCTGTGCCTATCATCAATAAGAAGAAAACTATAGGGGTATTGGAGATGATAAACAAAAACAAAGGCGATACCTTTGAACAAAAAGACCTTGATCTCCTTTTAAAATTGATAGATCATGCTGCAATTGCCATTGAGAGATCATATCTTTATCAAAAGATGGCAGATCTTGCAGTTACTGATGACCTTACAAAACTCTTCAATTACAGATATCTTGATCAGACCCTTGACATAGAAATAAAAAGGTGTCAGAGATATAGCTCTACCTTGTCTCTGATCTTTCTTGATATGGACTTTTTCAAAGTAGTAAATGACAGCCATGGTCATCTTATGGGAAGCAGGCTGCTTATTGAAGTAGCTCAGGTGCTTATAGCCAATCTGCGGGATGTGGATATTATAGCACGATATGGTGGTGATGAATTTGTAGTAGTGCTGCCTGAGACAGACATAGAGATGACCCATGAGATTGCTGAAAGGATACAGCAGTCAATAAGCGATAGAGAATTTCTTAAAGAGGAAGGATTGAAGATAAGGATTTCAGCAAGTTTTGGGATAGCAGGATATCCTAAATTCGCCAGAAATAAGAAGGAGCTTATCTCTCTTGCAGATAATGCCATGTATATTGCCAAAAACAATGGGAGGAACAAGATATGTATTGCTAATAAATCTAACCCAGACAGGCTGAAATCAAAATGAATAATGAATATCGAACAAGGAATACTGCTTGTGTTATCTGTTTTTAATATTTAATGTTTAATTAGTAACTATTCAGCTATTACAGGGTGAGGGGTTCCAAAGACTTTATAATGCGTATGATTATAATAAGTTTATTCAAATAGAACAGCATCATTTCAGATCAGGTCTCTATGAGTAGTGAGACCTAAACACTAAGGTGACGCTATAAACTTTTTTCCACCCCTTACCCTGTAATAACTGAATAGTTACTTTAATCTTTGATATTTGATATTTGATATGAATGTATCTGTGCTTATTATAATAACATTACCTCTTTTTTATATTGCATACAGGGTCTATTCTCAGTATATAGCAGGGGTATTGGGAGAGGATGACAATAGACAAACTCCTGCGGTGGAATTTAAGGATGGCAGAGACTATGTCCCTACAAAACGGGGAGTGATATTTTCTCATCACTTTGCATCTATATCAGGTGCTGGTCCGATAATAGGTCCTACTGTTGCAGTCCTTTATGGGTATCTTCCTGTATGGTTATGGGTCATCATTGGAGGAATATTCATAGGTGCTGTTCATGATTATACTTCCCTGTTTGTCAGCCTTCAAAAAAGAGGAAGATCAATGGCTGATGTTGCAGGAAGCACGCTCGGAAAAACTGGTTTCCTTCTCTTTATTATCTTTACACTCATTTTAATTGTATTGGTAACATCTGCCTTTCTTGGACTGACAGCTACTGCCCTCTCTTCTTTTGTGCCTCTGGAGGTCATAAATATGGAATCAGGTCAATCTCTCTTTCATACTGTGATAAGAGATGGGAGAGAGATGGTGCAGATTGGGGGAATTGCATCTACATCGGTAATAATAATGACCTGTTTTGCTCCACTACTTGGATGGTTGCTTTACCGAAAGAACCTTTCTATGGGTATAGGTATGATTCTGGCAATAGTTACGGGTATAGGCTCTATATATATAGGTATCCTGTCCCCCATCAGCATATATCCTGATCACTGGATGATTATACTGACTGTTTACTGCCTGTTTGCATCAAGTATACCTGTGTGGATTATTCTTCAACCAAGGGACTTTATAAACTCATTTATATTATACCTTGGTATCGCTGTTATGATTGCAGGAATTATTGGAGGGGGTATAAAGGGAGTTTCTATCAATGCTCCCGCATTAAATTTTGAGCATGGGTTTGAGAAACTCGGCATGATCTGGCCATTCCTGTTTATTACTGTTGCCTGTGGTGCTATATCCGGATTTCATTCATTGGTTGCTGGCGGTACTGTATCAAAACAGATAAAATGCGAATCCCATGCCCGAACTATCGGATATGGCGGCATGTTGATGGAATCTCTCTTAGCAGTAGGGGTAATCTCTGCAATTTCCGCAGGACTGTCGTTTGGTTATTATCAGGAGATAGTCTTTCCTTCAGCATCTGGCGCAAAGGCAAATCCTATCCTTGCCTTTGCCCTTTCCATGGGGGGATTGCTTCACAAAGGGATAGGATTGCCAATGAGATATGGCATAGTATTTGGGATATTGATGGTTGAGGGTTTTGTGATTACTACTCTTGATACAGCAGTCCGCTTAAATCGTTATCTTTTTCAGGAACTATGGGAAACATTGTTTAAGAATACTCCTGATATCATGAAATCTTCCTTTTTTAATGGGGGTCTGTCTGTGTTATTGATGCTCTATATGGGTTATACCAATAGATTTAAATTAATATGGCCTGTATTTGGTTCAGCCAATCAGTTGCTGGCAGCACTGACCCTGATAGCGGTTGCTGTCTGGCTTGCCAACAGGAACAAGAAGATATGGTTTGTTATTATACCTGCTATCTTTATGATGATTACAACCATTGCTGCCTTATCTTACCTTCTCATAAAAAGATATATCCCTTCGGGCAATATTACTCTTGCAATAGCTGATCTCCTGTTATTGTCTCTTTCTGCAGGGGTAATAATATTAGCTGTAAAGAGACTTTCGGCAATAAGGGCTCTTAAAGCCAAAAATACTGCCCAGAGTGTTTTTATAACAGAGGAAAACTAATCTATCTACTCTCTGTTGTCATTGCTTAACAAAAATGGATGTAGTTAATAATATAAGCAGATCGCTTAACACAAAGATTATAGGCAAGACCATCTATCAATTTAAAAAAGTAGATTCTACAAATAGAATTTCAGCAGATATGGCAAAGAAGGGGGTAGAGGAAGGGACTGTACTCATAGCCGAGATACAGGAAAAGGGGAGAGGAAGAATTGGACGGTCATGGTTTTCACCAGAGGGAAATATATATCTTTCTATAATACTAAGACCAGCACTTTCATCACAGATGGCATCACTCTTAACCCTTATTGCCTCAATATCGGTCACAAGGGTTATCAGGGATATTACATCTCTTGATGCAAAAATAAAGTGGCCTAATGATATATTTATCAGAAACAAGAAGGTGGGTGGAATATTAACTGAACTGAGCGCAGATAGTGAAAAGATAAGATATGCAGTTGTAGGGATAGGTCTGAATGTAAATATAGAGAAAAATGATCTCCCTGAAGAGATATCCTCTGTGGCAACATCACTCAGGGAAGAGGCGGGAAGGAGCATAGACAGAAGGAGTTTGGTTGTTAATCTGCTGGAAGATTTTGAGCTATGGTATGCTGTTATGAAAAATAGAGAGAGGGATAGGATATTGAACGAATGGAAAAGGCTGTCTGATACTATAGGAAGATGGGTTGAGGTGAGATTACATGATAAGAAAATAGAGGGATTAGCTTATGATATTACTGAAGACGGGTATCTCAAAATCAGATTGAAGGATAACTCTCTTGAGACAGTAGTTGCAGGGGATATATGTTATTAGCCATAGATATAGGTAATACAAATATAGTACTTGGTCTCTTTGAAGAAGAGGTTCTCTGTGAGGAATGGCGAATTAGCACAGACATGGAAAAGAGCAGGGATGAGTACTGGATATTATTGTATTCATTATGCTGTTCAAAAGGGATAGACAGGAATAAAATTAAAGGAATTATTATCTCCAGTGTTGTCCCATCTCTTACGCCAGAATTTAAGGCAGTGGGAGAGAAATATTTCAATCTCTCTCCACTTATTGTCTCTCCTGAACTGGACACAGGTATTGTTATACGATATTTAGATCCGAAAGAAGTTGGACAGGATAGGATAGTAAATGCAGCATCAGCCTATAAGATATATGGAGGTCCTGTTATTATAGTGGATTTTGGCACAGCTACTACATTTTGTGTGGTCTCTAAAAACGGAGAATATATAGGAGGCGCTATATCGCCCGGTGTAATGGCATCTGCAAAGGCACTTAGCAGCAAAGCAGAAAGACTCCCGGAGATAAAGCTGATAAGACCTGAGAACATATTGGGAAGAGATACTGTAACCAGTATGCAGTCAGGTATCATCTTTGGTTATGCATCTCTTGTAGATGGTATGGTAAAAAGGATAAAAAATGAGTTAAAAGAAGAAAAAATTAATGTAATTGCCACAGGTGGATTGTCCCAACTTATAGCAAAAGAGTGCACAACAATAAAAGAGATCAGACCACTATTGACCTTAGAAGGCTTAAGGATTATATACGAGAGGAATATGACTCATTCCCCTCATGGAAGAAGGAATAAACCAGAAAATCATCTCTGAAATATACTATATAGCCTTTTTTCTTTTATGAGGTGGTTGTATAATTTATAATAAGTGCCCAGACGCTCTTTAGTAATAGAATTTACATTGTCATTGACCTTTTCCTTTATTACATCTACTGTAACAATAGTCTTTTCCTCTGGATCGACTTCTGAAAGAAGGGCAAATGAGAGGCCTGGACTACTGTTGGTTAAAGAGTCAAGATATTCTACTGCTTCAATCGTAATATTCCACGAAGTATTATTCTCTCTCATCTTCTTTAACAAGACCCTTGCAAACCCACTTATATCTTCTCTCTCTTTTTTTGAAAGCAAAAGTTCTGATTTATCATTCATTAGATAGGAATGCTCACTGAAAAATAACTTACTCTTTTTTACTAATCCTTATTATCTAATCTTACTTTTATAGACTTTAGAAACTCCTTATCAAAAGAATTAAATTCATACTTTAATTGCTTTAACGCAGGAACATTTCTTGTCTCTAATGGATCTCTCTTTTTCAAGATTTTTGTTATGGAAGCAAGGATTATATCTACCTGATATCCTTCATCCTCAATACTTTTAATTACATCCTTTATTTCTTGGCTATCAGAGAAAACGAAATTTATTGTATTTACCAATTCCTTTACTAATTCTCTCAATCTGCTATCCTCTTTAGGACTCATCTTTATACTCTCCAGTTTTGTATTATTTCAGTAAACATTCATGAACGAGTTGTTCACCCCCGAGTACAGGTTACCCCCTTTGGCAAAGGGGGTAACCTGTACTCCCCCTTTAGCAAAAGGGGCAGGGGGGATTTGCATAGTAAAACAGACAATGCACTCATAAATTTATCTTATATATTAATACTAAATAAAATATAGTCCTTTGTCAAGGACAAACCCGACATGGCAAATTCATTCTTTCTTGGTAACTATTCAAATAATGCAAAAAAGGATATCCTGTCTCACTGCCATTGCCTTTTCCAGAAAGCCGTATCTCTTGAGACCATGATAGAGCATCCAGTTGAGATTGATCCATACAGGTCCGCGCCAGTAATTCTTTGTATCAACATGCGGAATAGATCGACCAGATATATATACCTGTCATAGTCTTCATCAGTTGGTCT
>JBHHUU010000137.1:0-6752 GCA_046753905.1 Nitrospirota bacterium
ATGTATTTTGAGACCATATTACGGATCTTGTAGCTGGCAGGGATTTTACATGCAAATTCCACCAATTTATGGTCAAGAAGAGGAACCCTTGCCTCAAGGGAATGGCCCATACTCATCCTGTCTACCTTTGTAAGTATGTCTCCCACAAGGTAAGTCTTTATATCAAGGTAGAGGATTTTATCTATGAAATCCCTACCATCTATCTCATTGAGATAATTATGGAATATGCCAGAGTTATCCAGAGAGGTCAATCTTTTTATGAAGTCATTAGAAAAGAGTCTTTTTTTAAATTGGATGGATGTTGATATGGAGTTAATAAATCGCTCCTCATTGTTCAATGCGATGTGTTCCAGATAGTTTTTACCATAAAAACCATAAGGCATTATCTGGCTTATTCCACGCAGAAGAGTCTTTAGTGTATAAGGAAACCAGTTATACCTTTTCTCTTTCAGTGCCCATATATAGGTCTCATATCCTCCAAACAGCTCGTCACCACCATCTCCTGAAAGGACTACTGTAACTTTCTCTCTTGCAAGCCTTGAGACATAGTATGTTGGAATAACAGACTGGTCTGCAAAGGGTTCGTCCAGGATATATGATATATCATCTATCATTGTTATAAAATCAGGTCTCACAACTAATTCGTGATGTTCTGCTCCAAAATGGCTGGCAGAGGTTCTTGCATACCCTGTCTCATCAAAAACAGTTTCGTCAAACCCTATGGTGAAGGTCTTAACTGGTTTGTCGAGTAATTCGCTCATTATTGCAACCACCATGCTTGAATCAATCCCACCGCTTAAAAATGCTCCCAGAGGGACATCACTGATTAAGCGTATTTTAACGGCTTCTCTGATCTGTTCAAGGATGCCCTCAAGATAGTAAGACTCTCCATAATCCTTTTCTGGTGCAAAATCACTCAGTTTCCAATAACATCTCTCTTTAACATCACCATGTTGTATCTTTAGAAAGGTTCCAGGAGATAGCTTATGAATATTCTTAAAGATTGATTTTGGTTCAGGGATGTATCCAAATGTTATGTAATCATTCAAGGAACTAATATCCATTTCTGCGGAGGTTACAGGAGCTTCCAAAATGGTCTTTATCTCTGAACCAAAGACTATTCCAAGGGGGGTCTTTGTGTAATAAAGGGGTTTAATACCAAGTCGGTCTCTTACCAGATAGCCGGATTTTGTTTTTGTATCCCATAAGGCTATGGCAAACATACCTCTAAGGTGTTTTATAAAGTCCTCTTCATACTCTTCATAAAGGTGTATAATAACCTCGGTATCTGCTAGGGTATAAAACCTATGTCCTTTGTTAATAAGTGCTTTTCTCAGGTCAGGGAAATTATAGATTTCTCCGTTAAAGACTGTCCATACGGTTTTGTCTTCATTATGTATGGGCTGGTGCCCTGTCTCCAGATCTATGATGTTCAGACGGCGCATACCTAAATGGGCAAGGGGGTCTGTGTATATCCCTTCGTCATCAGGTCCGCGATGGCGTATCTTTGCGCACATTCTCAATATGCTACTATGATCCCACTGATTTTTTTCACGAAAAAATATGCCGCAGATTCCACACATCAGTTACTAACTCCATTTCATCCAAAATGTTTTACCCACTTTCTGTATCCATACTCTTTCCAGCTATGAAAGATGATATCTTTTATCTTCTGCTTTTCCTCTGTTGTTATCAGGTTGAAATAATAGATTAGGGATGTATAGACTATAGCATAGATTATTGTACTAATTGACAGGATATAAAAGGGTGTCTGCAGGGTTGTCAGATGCTTAAAAAACAGGATTGACAGAGATGCTATTGCTGAGGTCAGGGATATCTTTCCTATCCTGTAACAGAGGGAAATGATTTCAGAAGAGGAAAAGAGTAGGATATTAAAACATTTAAGCAAAAGTATTATCTGGGTTATTAAATTGACAGCAATATTACCCCAGACCACCCCAATTGCCCCCATTATCTTAAAGAAGAGATAAAGGATTAGAGGTAAGATAAAAAGACCCAGTAAAGAGACTTTTAACCGATAATATCGATATTCAGAAAAAGCCCTGAAAACAGGATTGACAAATGGGATTAGTAATAGTATTGATAAAAGATTTACTGTAAAAAAGGGGACACTATCGAGGTATTGTTCTGTAAAGAGAGTAATAATAAATTCCTCTCTTATGATTAGCAGAAAGAAGAATAGGGGGAGGTATAATAGCGATATCTTTCGAATTGCATTCATGAAAATAGTTTTAACTTCATCAATCTCTCCTTTTGCCTGTAATTTAGACATTTCAGCGATCATAATATTACCAACTGAATAGTTGATGACATATAAAAAGGGTATCTGAAAGGCGCCTACTGAATATATTGCAAACATCTTAGGAGTATAAAAAGAGGTAATAAAAAAGAAATGCATATTTCTACTCAGATGCCATATAAATGCAGCAATTCCAAAAGGTAGTGTATAAAGGAGCTGTTCTTTAAGGAGTTTGTTGTTAATTGTATAAGAAAACCCTCTGAAACGTTTAGAAAGATAGATTAGAAAGGCTGTTAATCTCAGTATGCTGAAGATTATTGCTGCAAACATAAGTGAATAGAGATCTTGTAGAATCAGGACTGCTGCTATCAGAAAGATTGCGCGTGAGACAGTGGTCAGAACCACAACTACAGATGAGAGCATTATTTCACCATTGGCGATAATAACATCTTCAAAAAAGGACGCTAAAAGGGTTATTGTTACATAAATTCCGATCCATAGAAGAAAGCCGGCAATTGCCTGACTCTTAAATAATAGGTTGATGGCTTCAGGATAAAAGATAAAGACTACAAGGATAGCTATCCCTATCAGCAGATAAATAAACAGGATGTTAATGACTATTGTCTTTTTCATATCCTGCTTTCTTGGAAAAAAATAGAAGACATTTTTGCCAAGGCTGAATCCAAGAAGCGGGGGTATGGTATCGGCAATTAAAAATATCTGCTTATACAGCCCGAATTCTTCCTGATCAAAGATCCTTACAAGCAACAGGGGCAATAGCACTGCAATAAAAAGTGAGATAAATCTGCCTATTGCAATAATACCAGCCATCTTAGTTAATGATTGCTGGGGTTGTGATGCTGTTTTTTTTATCTCTGATTTCATTAGTCTTTTTTCCTCGGGTAGTTTACTGCAAAGGACGGAAAGTTTTCTTTTATTCTTTGTGTCTTCGCTGGTTAAGATTAGTTACATATATCTTAATTAGATATATATTTTCTTAGCCATGGACCTATAATCTTTGATAAAGAGATTGGTAATTTTTTCCATATTTCTGCTGCATATTGATATTTTGGACTATTTGAGATATCACCACTTGCACTCCCTTTATTATTCATCTGATAGTAATCCCAGAATAGTTGTAGAGATTTTGCACCCCATTGTCTTTTAAACTCAAAAGTACCTGAGCCTTTGGAAGACCTCCCAAAGTCAAAAAACTTATATCCATGACTGCATCCATGCTTTATTGCTTCCCAGTATAGTATATTGTTTGGATAAAGTTTAAAGTAATCACGCAGGGATGACACCCATGGTATTGAGACGGTATCTTTAAACAGAAAACATAAAGCAGCGCCTATTGTCTTTGTGTTGTGCTTAACCAATATTATCTTTGTTCTGTCTTCAAATACTTTCATGATATTTATAAAGAACGCTTTGCTGTGGACTGGTGAACCGAGGTCTCTCATGTTAACAGCAAAGATTTCATAAAACTCGTCAATGGCATCTGCATTACAGAACAAGGCTTCAAGATTATTTTTTCTTGACTTGCGTATTCTGTTTCTTCTTTCTGATGTCAGGGACTTCCACATATTATTCTCATCTGATTTGAGTTCTATGATCATGGTAACCTTTTGTAATCTCGTCTCCCATCCGATATTCATGTCTCTTAAATGCCTCAGGTCAATACAATCTGCTTTTAACTCTTTTGAAAGTCTCAAGACGCCATTTAATAATCTGTCAATCACATCTCTTTGTTTTTCTCCCTCGTTGACACATATTCCACCATAATCAAGAAAAGGCATGGAGACCAATTGTCTCCCAAAGATTCTGCTATTTATAAAGACTAAAGGGAGTATCCCTGCTAATTCGTTCTTTTCTATCACCTGAAGGTAATAACTCTTATGACCATAAGACTTCTCAATAACTTCTTTCCAGCCGTAAAGATGGGCAATTGAACTATTTTTATTATTTTCAACAAATTCATCCCATTCAGAGTGAGAGATATGATTGCAGAATAACCCTTTCAATTTTTCCTCGGCTCCCATGTGACAAATGTCTTTCCCAGTAAAAAGTTGTATATGCCTGCCAGTGAGGCAAGATGAATAAGGAAAAAACAGTAAGGAAATTTTAGAAACTCAATATTAGAATAGGCGCCTGAAACTATCAATAAGAGAAATGTTATCTGGAGTATCAAAAGAGACTGAAAAATCAACCCTGATTTAAAAAGTATTATAGTTGTGAAAAAAAGACCTGTCATCCATAACAGGCTCAACCATCTCAAAAGCTTATGAGAAGTTAACTCCCATGCGTAAAGCCATTTCTTATTAGACAGCAATTTTCCAATGTACGAAATGTATACAAGAAATGCCTGGGACATTATCCTTGTCTGTCTTTTGAACTCTCCCTCATAAGGACTATCAATCTCTTCCATGCATATAGCCTCTGAATCAAGAACTGCCTTATACCCCTTCAGGACAGTTTGAATTGGATGTGTAAGGTCGTTTATGTATTCAGATCGCAGTGGTTCATATAGTTTCTTTCTAAAGGCATATATGGCGCCGTCTGCTCCTACTATAGAGGCCACTTTACTTTCTTCTCCCCTCAATATCTCCTCATATCTCTGATATAGTCCACTTATTGTCTCTTTTTTTCCATCAGCAAAATTGAAATAGATTATCTTTCCAGTTACAAGTCCTATTAAGGGATCCCTGAAATGTCTTATGAGTTTCTTAATAGCACATTTATCAAACATGGAATTTGCATCTGTAAAGACAAGTATATCCCCTTCGCTTATTAAAACACCCTTATTTAATGCCATGGTCTTTCCTGACCTTTTTTTTTGAACAACCAATTTTATTCTTTCAGAATTAAATGATTTAATAATATTCTCTGTATTATCTGTTGATCCATCCGAGATAATAATTAATTCTATGAGATTTTTGGGATAATCAAGTTCAAAAAAATTATTTATCTTTTTTTTAATAACATTTTCCTCATTATATACAGAGAGTATAATACTTACAAAAGAGGTGAAATCGGTATCATTACTATTACTTTGGATTTCCCTATGTTTATTTATAATAACAATTAGTTTTAAAAGGAGTGGGTATCCGATAAAGCTATAACTGATTAAAAACAATGAAATCCAGAAGACCACTTCTATCATTTTTCTCCTTTTCTATTGATCCTTTTTAATAAGGGTAGTAATT
Source organism: Nitrospirota bacterium (assembly GCA_046753905.1). Classification (GTDB taxonomy): domain Bacteria; phylum Nitrospirota; class Nitrospiria; order JBHHUU01; family JBHHUU01; genus JBHHUU01. The sequence goes on from JBHHUU010000137.1 coordinate 5,467, forward strand.
CAAGAAGGTGCGATTGTGTGCAATTTTCAAATCTCATCCTGCACCCTGCCAACTGCATCCTTTGAACTATCACCAATAAGTATCTTTTATCAAACCCCTATAATTTCTTCTATAGGAACAAATTTAAAGGAAGGTAGAAGAACTTTCAGTTTATTGGTGGTCTTATCAAGATTCAAATAATGTCTGAATCTTGATCTTAAACCTACATTTATTATAGGCTGCATTGGGTCTATTTCCCATGGATGAAAATATATGATTACAGGTTGTCCTTCAGAGTTATTTATATAGTTTATTGCCCATTTAGTTAACCCTACGGGTAATAGCCTCAAATAACCTCCACCAGCTATAGGAAACTTATACTTGATTTTTGAAATTTTAATCTGAAATGTTGAAAGAGGAAACTCTTTTATCATTCCTGATGGTCTTTTTATCTCATGTGGAAACCTCATGGCACCAGGTATCCCATATATATCATGAAACACGGGGAATATGCTGGAATCGTATAGAAAGCCTTCTTCAATTAATACGTCCAATGCCCAAAGATTTCTTTTTATTATTGAATAAGTTGGCGCCCTGAATCCTACAACAGATATTCCTATAATATCTTCTAATATCCTCTTGCTTTTACGGAGATCTTCTCTGAATTCTTCCGGGGTTAAATTATATATAAGCCTGTGATTATAACTATGACAAGCTATTCTATGACCTGCCGAATGAATATCCATTATTATTTTAGGATACTGCTTTGCAACCCATCCTAAAACAAAAAAGGTTGCCTTTATATCATATTCTGCTAAGAGTTCAAGTATTCTTCTTGTATTTGGAACTACTCGACTTTCATAGTTAGTCCAATCCTCAAACTTAACCTCTTTTGCAAAGGCAGAGACCATATAATAATCTTCTACATCAATAGTTATGGCATTAAGTTTCATAATTTTCAATTAACAGAACCACAGGATAACCTATGTAGGTATAAAAGATAAAAGAAAATGAACACCAGAATATAATTTTTGCAAGTATCATCTTTTGTGAAGTGAGGAGCTTAAAGATGAGACACAGAGTTTAATTCTTTATGCATAGTTTTTTGATTAAACTGGAGAGCATTCTTTCTATTTCCCTGCTCTGTTCGTATACCCTGTCAAATCTATCCTTTAATAAGTATCCTAAATTCATGCTAATCTCCAGTTGAGTCTGTAGTTCATAAAGAGAGCCACTTGCTATCTGTAAAAATCCGGAATTTGTCAATAGTTTTGAGACACCTACCGACCTAATTTAGTGTATTACCT
>JBHHUU010000138.1:0-6742 GCA_046753905.1 Nitrospirota bacterium
TCAGGCAAACTGCCAAATCGGTTCTCTAATAACTGAAGCAATAGATTAATCTCACTCTTCTGTATACCCTTCTGCATACCTATCCTCTCCACAGTTGTAACATACGTCATCTTTTTCTCCTCCTCAAAACGGTAAACCTCATCTAAGAATTGCCTATCCATACCCTCAGGCAGGACAAAGACCCAGTCTATAAATCTGAATAGTTCCAGTATGTCCTTCCGACTGAATCCTCTCTGGTATAAGGCTTTTGTTAATTTCAGTTTCCAGTTGTATCTCCCCTCTGGATTATTCTTGTCAGCTTTGGCTCTGAGATGCGCCATTACTATTACTGCAAAGGGATTTCTGCTCTCTTCTAATTCTTCCCATTTGTCCCAAAAGTCTGTTAGTTTGCCTGTATTGGTTTATTTTTATAAGGCTTTTTTCTTCACCGTGAATCGCTGTCGTGGATGTTGTAGGTTGATATTTTCTCTTTTTTTACTTATACTACACTTCTATGTTTATAGATCGCCTATTCAATACACTATCTGTATTTATTACCATATTGCTAATATCTCTAATATCTGCAAGTGTTACAGGTGCCTCAGATAAGCTATATAAGATTGAGTCGATTGAACCTGATGTCGTCTATAGTAATTATATAGCTGATGAGGATGATATTGATATTGTCTATAATAATAGTGCAACTGATGTTAGGATAAAGGTAGAGGATATGGTATCAGGCACAAGGGCAGTTATTTTAGATGGCGACCCATATATAAAGAAGAGCTTATCACTTTCAGGACATCTGTATGATATAACAGTTAAGGATGGATACGGCGTCATGGCTGCGGGCAGTTCAGGAGTCTTGATTGTTGACCTTGCTGCATCAAATGGTCCTGTACTTGCTGGTCAAGTTCTGACAGAGGGATTAAGCAGGATTATATCTGTTGAGGGAAAATATGTCTTTGCTGCGGATAGTTCAGCCGGGTTATTGATCATAGATATTAATGACCCTGCGAATCCAAAAATCATTGGCAGATATAAAACCAACCAGTTGATAACCGATATATCTGTATATAAAAAATATCTATTCCTTGTGCTGAATTATAAGCATATTATAGTACTTGATATAGAGAGACCGTCACACCCAGACTTGATATCACAATACAGTCTTGATGGAGTAGTAAATGATATATTTGCAGATAGTAATTATGTCTATTGCGCTAATGGCATTATTGGACTTGTTATATTGGATATAAGTGATATATCAGATATTAAAGAGGCTGCAAGATATAATACCACTGGCAATGCTATGGATTTATTTGTCCGATCAGGGTATCTATATCTTGCGGATGGAGATGCAGGGGTTTCTATATTTGATGTCTCTGATGCAAAACAGATTAGATGGATAGGAAGTCATAATAAGCTCGGGGATGTAAATGCTATCAGGGTAGATGGAGGGCATGCTCTTGTATTGAATAGTCAGTCTGAGTTCTTTCTGCTGAATATTGAAGACCCGCGAATCCCTTCTATTGTCTCCTATTACAGAGCTGATGGGGCAGAAAGAAATTACTGGTTTGAGAATAAAAAGGCGATTATTGCTGCTCCAGCAGCTATTCAGATAATTGACTTCTCAAATGATCAATCAATGGAACAAGAGGTTGCCTTTGGGGGCAGCCGCAGAGCATTTATCAGGGGAAATATTGCGTATGTGGCAGATTGGTTCTCAGGTATGCATATCTATGATATCAGCAGACCTCAAATGCCAATGTTAATTTCAAGCTTCCATACCCCAGGCTCGCCAAAGGGCATCGTTGTCAGGGGAGATTATGCGTTTTTGGCTGATGATGACCATGGTCTCCAGATAATCAATATTAAAGATCCTTATAGACCTGAATTAGTATCCAACCTTGAGATATCAGGTCTTGCCTATACCATGAAGATCATTGATAATTATCTCTATCTTGCTGCTCACAGGGGAGGTTTCTTTATCATAGATATCAGTGTCATAGATTCTCCTCAAATAATAGGGAGCTTTGATACACCGGGCAAGGCATGGGCAATAGAGGTATCAGGTAATACTGCCTTTGTTGCAGATGACTCATCCGGCATACTTATATTTGACATCAGTGATCCCAAAGCCCCAAGGCAGACAGGTGGATTTAATCCGGGTGGGTTTGCAGAGGATGTCATAATAAAGGGAAACTATGCATTTGCTGCATTCTTTGATAAGGGTTTATATATACTTGATATCACAAATCCATCAGATCCGGAATTAGTGGGTCATTCTCCGACACCCGGCAACACAAGAGGGCTTGATATAAAAGATGATAAGTATCTATATTTAGCAGACTGGAAGGCAGGCATTCATGCAATAGATATAAGCGATCTGTCACATCCCGCAATAGTGGGCAGCTATGATACAGAAGAGGCATCATGGGGTATAAATATAAAGGATAACTATGCATTTGTTATGGATTGGTGGGGAGGGTTCACGGTACTTGATATCAGCAATCCAGAGGATATATCTCTTACAGGCAGATATCATGGAAGAGGGAGGGTCATGGATGTATCAGTAAAAGGAAATTATGCCTATACAGCAAATGGAGCAGGGGGATTGCAGGTATTTGATATACAGAATCCCATGAATTTAATGTGGATTACAGGTGTTGATATAAACGGGAATACAAAAGGGCTGTGGATAGATAATGATTATGTCTATGTAGTATCAGGGGACGGAGGGCTTTCTATTATAGACATTTCCAATCCGTTTCAGGCAGAAATGGTTGGAGGGATTATGACCACTGGTTCTTTTGATATCGTCAGGGTATCTGATGGACACGCATATATTGCTGACGGGGTATCAGGAGTGGCAGCAGCAGATATCTCTAATCCATCGCGTCCAATCAGGCTCTCAACTTATCCCGCAAAGGTAAATGATCTCTGGATAAGAGGAAAAGACCTCTTTCTTGCAACAGAGGATCATGGGATGGAGATACTGGATATAAGTGATCCTGACCATATAAGGCTAAGGTTCCGATACAAAACAGAAGGTACCACAAGTATAGTCCGAGCAGAAGGGAATATAGCATTTCTTTATGAAACAAATAAGGGGGTATGGGTAATAGATATCAGTGGAGAAAAGCCTGAAACCCTCTCTATATTTGATGTTGATGAGGAGATAACAGATATGAAGGTAGAAGGTGATACCCTCTATGCAAACGGAAAGGTGTCAGGTCTTATGGAAATTGATATCTCTAAACCAGAGGAGAGATTGGTAATTAAACATATCTACAAAAGGACAGCTAATCTTACGAATTTTAATATCTCCGAAGATATAACCTTTTTTGCTGGTAAAAGGGGTATTACTGTTTTAAATATGCTCCCTGATATCCCCATAATGCAAGAGGGAAAATCTATTATCAGGGCATCCATCCCATCAGATATGCCTGAGGGGAGATACCATATCATGCTCATAATGCCTGATGGAGAGAGATATATACGATACAATGCCATTCAGGTTAAGATGCACTATACTATTCAGAATTTTCCTTGATTAATATGAGAAGAATAATAGATATAAACACACATCAAAGGGAAGAGTTGATTGATATCACAGATAAAGTAAGTAAGATCGTTAAAGAGAGCAATATTCAAAACGGACTTGTATCAGTCTATGCACATGGTGCAACTGCGGCTGTTATGATTCAGGAAAACTGGGATGAGAGTGTGCAGAGCGATGTTATACATTGCCTCAATAAACTTATTCCTTCAGGGATATGGCTGCATGACAGACAGGATAGTAACGGCGACTCCCACTTAAAGTCAGGGCTGATAGGACCTTCTGAGACTATCCCTTTAATAGATGGAAGACTTGGGTTATCAAGGTGGCAGAATATATTCTTTTGCGAGTTTGATGGTCCAAGAAGGCAACGTTCGGTGGTGTGTACTATAATTCCTGATAAGAGATAGAAAGAGGAGACATATCTCAGAGATTAGCCTTTTTTAAAGGTAACTTCAGCTACTACAGATAATGTACGATAAATAGCCCTCCCATGCTTTATTATCCTCTATTCTGTCTATATCTATCCTTAGTGCAAAAAAGTTATCTATATCTGGTGATAAGAGTTCCTTTATCTTTACAGCATCCTTTTCCGTAGTAATTATCAGATCAACCGATTGCCTGCCGGCCACCTCTTTTATATCATTAATATCTACTCGTTTGTAGATATAATGGTCAGGATATGTCATGTCAAATACCTGAGATACACCTGATTTCACCAATCCTGAGATGAATGCCTCTGGATTACCAATTCCAGAGACTGCTATGATTGATTTTCCTTTCAAAAGTTCAATCCCTCTCTCTTTATTCGTCACCAGATTAATTAATTTTGCAGGTCTGAACCATATCTTGAATATGGGCGCAGATTTATTATATCTTTTTATATCTCTTATGATACTCTTCAGAACCCTTTCATTATTTATAGAGTCCATCCTTGTTATCATAATTGCAGATGCCCTCTTAATACATGAGAGTGGTTCCCGTAATATTCCGCGAGGAATGAGATAACCATTGCCAAATGGATTTGTGGCATCTATAAGAAGGATATCTATATCTCTATTAAGCGAGATATGTTGAAAACCATCATCCATAATAATAATATCTGAATCTGCCTCTTTAATAATAAGATTTCCTGCCATGAATCTGTCACTTCCTGTCGCAACAGCAATATCTTTAACCCTTGCGGCAATAAGATATGGCTCCTCTCCAGCAGAGGACGGGTCAGATAATACTCCCTTGCCATCTGATATCAACACAACTCTCTTCTCCTTACCTTTATAACCCCTGCTTATAATACCAACTCTTTTCCCTTTATTGTGTAGTTGTTCAGCCAGATATATAACTATTGGCGTCTTTCCTGTACCCCCCAGTGTAAGATTTCCTACACTTAAGACCTTGCTTCTCAGTTCCTTTGTTTTAAAGAATATGCCCCTTCTATAAAGAAAGAGGCGAAGATGCAATAATCGCAGGTAGATTAAAGATAGCAGGAAAAGAGGAGATAGGAGGATATTCCAGAACAGCTCTTTTTCATTACTATATAATACCTTCTTCACACATTTTGTTAGATATCTCCCCATTATCTTTTATTTGCCTGAAGATAGGGTATGCACAGAAGGGTAAGACCCTGTAATTTATCCCTCTTTCTTACAATATACTCCCTTAGAAAATTTATCAATACCATGATTAAACCCAAAAACAGAGATTAAGATTATAATAAATTTATTCAGATACAACAGCATCATTTCAGAACAGGTCTCTGAGAGCTAAACACTAAGGGATGCTATAAACTCTTTTCTACCCCTCACTCTGTATTAGCTGAAAGTTACCTTTGCTGTAACATAAATAGCTTGTGTTATCATACCCTTATCCTCACAGATATTGCATGGGCGTCCAGTCCTTCTATAGTGGCGATTCTGTCAATCTTATCCCTGACTCTTAATAACTCACTCTTATTATAGGAGATAATGCTTGTCTTTTTCACAAAGTCATCTACTGATAATGGGGATGAAAACCTTGCTGTCCCACCGGTTGGGAGCACATGATTTGGTCCTGCTATATAATCTCCTGTTGCCTCAGGGGTATAATGCCCTAAGAATACTGCTCCTGCATTTTTCACCTTATTTAAAAGATTGAATGGCTTATCTATTGCTAACTCAAGGTGCTCAGGTGCAATATCGTTGGCTATATCAATGGCATCAGATATATTATCTACTACAAAAATAGTCCCATTTGCCTTTAAGGATGATAAGGCTATCTCTCTTTTATCAAGCATCTCCACCTGCATATATACTTCCTCTTTTACACTCCTTGCAATATCTTCTGAGGTAGTAATCAGTATTGCCGTTGCCATCTCATCATGTTCTGCCTGAGATAATAGATCAGATGCAATAAACTCAGGTCTTGCAGTCTCATCAGCTATTATCAGTATCTCGCTTGGACCTGCAACCATATCTATATCTACATTCCCAAAGACGAGTCTCTTAGCAGTAGCCACATATATATTGCCAGGGCCAACTATCTTGTCTACCTTTGGTATCATCTCTGTTCCAAATGCCATAGCAGCAACTGCCTGTACCCCTCCTGCCTGATATATATCACATATACCTATAATATCAGCAGCAACAAGGATATAAGGGCTGATCTCTCCCATATACGCTGGTGTACACATGATTATCTCTGAGACTCCAGCTACCTGTGCAGGGATGGCATTCATCAATACAGAGGATGGATATATAGCCTTGCCTCCAGGCACATAAATACCTATCCTCTTCATAGGCTGTACTAACTGTCCTAATACGACCCCGCTATCCTCTCTATACCTCCATGTCCCTATTTTCTGCCTCTTGTGAAATGCCTTAATCCTCCTTGCTGAGTATTTAAGTGCAGACACGACATCTCTTTTTACCTTATTATAGGCATCTTTTATCCTGTTTTTATCTATTTTGTAGTTTCGTGAATCAATTGAGACCTTATCAAATATCCTTGTATACTCAAAAACAGCCCTATCCCCTCTTCTCCGTACATCTTCAATAATAGAATGGACATCTGACTCTATACCTTTATCTATAAGTAAATTACGGTTAATAATATTACTTAGTCTTTTTTTAAATCTCTTATCTTTAGTTTTTAAGATATTCATATAATCCCCTCTAATATTAAGTTTTATTGTAACTATTCAGCATAACTTCAGCTAATTACAGG
>JBHHUU010000139.1:0-6712 GCA_046753905.1 Nitrospirota bacterium
AACATCACGGATTCCTATTATAGCTGCCATTGGATAACCATTGCTTATTCCCTTGGCAAAGACTGCAATGTCTGGATTGACTTCATAGATTAGATGAATTCCTCCCACATTCATCCGCCAGCCAGAGGTAACCTCGTCAAATATTAAGACTGCACCTATCCTGTCAGCGGTCTTTCTTATTAATTGTAAAAAGCCCTCATCAGGTTCATAATGTCTCACAGGTTCCATTACAATTGCTGCGATCTCTTTTCCATATTCTCCTGCAATTTCATCTAGTTCCTCAGATTTATTATAATTAAAGGGAATGGCAGTCTTTTTAAGAGAGACAGGAACTCCAGCAGGTTTAAGCCCTGTTAATAACTGTCTATCAAGGTTTTTATCATCAGCAATATTGGCGGATAAATACCAGTCATGCCAGCCGTGATAACCACAAAACGCAATCTTTTCCCTCCCTGTTGCTGCACGGGCAATCCTTATGGCAACAGCCATTGCCTCTCCACCACCTCTGGCAAACCTGACCATGTCTGACCATGGATGTAATTCAGATAATAGTTCAGCAAGTTCAACCTCCTCAGGACAGTTAAGGGTACACATTGTCCCCATCTCAACAGCCTTTTTGACTGCGTTATCTACATCCTGATCAGCGTAGCCTAAAATAGTAGAACCAACTCCGCATATACTCATGTCAATAAACTTATTTCCATCCATGTCCCAGACCTCTGCACCTTTGCATCTGGAGTAGTAGGATGGCCACTGACCTGGCAAAAACATCTCTGGCCGCTTGGAAAGGAGCTGTGTCCCGCCAGGGATGATCTTTTTTGCCCTTTTGTATAATTTAATACCTGTGTTGAGTTGAGGAGTTGAGGAGTTAAGGAGTTGGGGAGTTGGAGAGTTTATAGCTATGCCATGATTGGTCTGTTCTGCCTTTTCAAGGATTGTCAATATGTTAATATCATCATAGAGAGTATTTGGAAAGGGCTTAATCCCTCTTACTGCATTTATAAAGGTGTTGATCTCTTCAACATACATTTCCTCAATGATATTTTTATTGTATCCGTCTTCGATTCTTTGCCCCTCTGGTTCATAGAAATATATCCAGTTGCCTTTATCAGCATCGTAAAGTTTAACAACCTTCTCTTCCCAGTTCCATCTTATCTGTGCCATTTCGAGGTTTAATATCAGACTTCTTGTAGCAAAGCGTGAAACAACATCTACTGCCATTGTCCCTAAAAAACCATCAAACCTTAAATTAATATTATAAGTATCATCAATATCTACTCCCATATCATGTGTTTTACCATATAATGAAAAGACCTCTTCAGGCATTCCTGTTATATCTAAGAGCCATGTCAACTCAAAAGGCACCATTTCCCTGCTGGCACTGGTCTCCCTCTTACCTGCATAAAAGTCCTTAATATTCTCCCATGGATGCCAGTCTGGAAGATATTGTCCCATATAGTAAATAAAATTTGATATCTTTCCATATTTTCCAGTAGAAACAATCTCTTTGATTACTTTTATTGAAGGGTGAAACCTGAAGGTGCAGGAAGGTGCAATAAGTATATTTTTTTCTTTTGATGTTCTTAAGAGGTCATCAATGCCCTTTTTTATAACGCTTGCCTCTACAAAGGCAGGCTTACCATGTTGAACTGCAAGCCACATATATTCGAGGTGTCTGTCAGGCGGGGTTGAGATAATAAAGATATCTCTCTCAGATAAGATATCAGGTGTAAGTTTATCTATGGTGCTGATGTGATATCTTTCTGCAACCTCATTCCTCCTATCTTCTCTGAGGTCAAATCCGATTACATCCTTAAATCCAAGGGCAAAGAGATTTCTGATTCTCCTTTTTCCCATAGAACCTGCACCAATCTGTAATATCTTCATCTAAAGTCCGCTCCTTTCTCCCTCACCCTAACCCCTCTCCCCTGAGGGGAGAGGGAAGGGTGAGGGGGCTAACTTGTATCTGAGTATTGCCTCTATACAAATAAGATCAAACATGTCATCTACTTCATAGTTCTGCCATCGCTCAATAATATATGGTATTGTCCTCTCCTGATAGAAGGTCTTATACCTGATCAATGTTCCTGTCTCTGAAAGATATATAACACCATATGGAAAGAATACTCTCCTCAAATCCTGTCTTCTAAATATCTCTTTAGAAGAGTCTTCATAAGGTTTTACATAACCGTCATCTATCCTTTTCATTATTGCAGGATGTTCCAGAGAGACCTCTCCAACACTTACAAGGCTATCAGCTCTTGTCTCAGAATCGATCAACTCTTTTATAGCATTATCAATATCATCTTCCTTTCTTAAAGGGGATGTCGGTTCAAGAAGGGCGATATAGTCAAAAGATAGCCCTCTGTCATTAAAAAAGTCTATTGTATGAGAGATTACAGCCATCACAGGAGTAGTATCCATGGCCAACTCTCCCGGCCTTATAAAAGGTATCTCTGCGCCATATTTTTCTGATATATCAGCAATCTTTTTATCATCAGTACTCACAATAACCCTATCTAAATATCTGCTTGAGATGGCACTCTCTATTGTCCATGTAATCAATGGTCTGTCTAAAAGGGAAATCAGATTCTTTCCCGGCAGACCCTTTGAACCCCCTCTTGCAGGGATAATAGCCACTATCTTTTTATCTTTATACATAATGATTCACGTAATTACATTACCACTCAACCACTCAACCAATCTCAATCCCTAAATCCTCTGAAAGAGACATTTTTATTAAAATAGAGATCATAGCTTGTATCTATAGTCTGCTTCAGGATACTATTATAGTAATTTGTCAGAAGCGCCTTATTTGCCTCAAATAATGCCTGATGAAACTCCTCATCTGTCATATCTGTAAAATTAACTGCCAGCAGGTCAGAATTCAGATGTCTGTTTTCGTAGAAATCCTCTACACCTTTAAGAAGACCTTTTTCAATAGCATAATAATAGAGCGGAGAACCAGGATATGGAGTTACAGGTCTGATCGTTCTCAACTGAGAGTGATCATCATATTTAAGCAGAAATTCCACCCCTTTTTGGAGAGATTCTCTTGTCTCTCCAATATTGCCAAAGATTATATTGTATCCAGGGCTGATACCGCAGTTAAGAGTGTTTTCTATGCCAGAGATGATCCGTTTAATAGTCAGAGCCTTATTCATATTTTTTAATGCCTCTTCATCCATAGACTCAATCCCATAGTTTATAAAGACACAACCAGCCCTTTTCATAATTTTTAAGACCTCTGGTTCAGCATAATTAAGGCGTCCATTACAACACCATCTAATATTTAATTCTGCCTTTATAAATGCCTCACATAGCTCCATTGTCCGCTTAACAGAGCTCATCAACAATTCATCAGAAAAGGAAATATATGTTACATTGTAATCTTTCTTTAACATATTTATCTCTTCTATTATATTTTCAGGAGATCGTGGTCGGAAACCTGTATCCATCCGATAGCAAAAGTTGCATTTAAATTTACATCCTCTGCCAGAGAGGATTGGAATACATAGATCATTGTTTCTGATGTGAGGCATTCTTAAGAGGGTATAGTGATCCATTGGAAATAGCTCATATTCTGGAAATGGGATATCATCAAGATCTTTTATCAAAGAGTTAGGCTCTGTCTTAATGAGCATACCATTCTCAAGATATGCAATACCCCTTACTTCTGAAAATTTTTTTCTGGATTCAAGGGCATCAATGATCTCCAGTGCAGTCTTCTCACCCTCGCCAATAACTACCAAATCTGCCCCTGTCTTTTTAAGAAAAAATTCTGGCTCAGGTGCTGGTCCATGCCCCCCTATAATATAAAAAGGACGATCAGGAATAGCATTAACAGCATCAGATATCTTTAAGAGCTTTCTGTACTGATAATATCCTGCAATGACACTGACCCCTATAATATCAAATCTGTTTTTGCTGAGATACGCTGTGAGGTGGGCTTCAGGATAGTGGTATACATCCTGATTGTAAATAATAACATCGTGGCCTGCCTTTTTATAGACAGCAGCTATATAAGCAAGTCCCTGTGGAAACCAGTTAATATACGAATTATTATCATATACAACCAATAATATTCTCATTATTTGCCGTCCTCATTTAACAAATTGGTAATAGTTCAGAAAAGGGTGCAGTTGTCAGGGTGCAGGGTGCAGAAAAAATCTTTAAACCTGCACCCTGACAACTGCACCCTCTGCCCTCATTTAACAAATTGCAGTTTTTCTACAGCCTTTTTATATTCCTCCCACTGTCCAGTATCAGTATAATCATTTCCATTTATAGGGTAGGTAACAACCTTTCTCTTGCTTTCGATCAAACTTTTTATTAAATCGATCATATCAAAATATGAATTCTCTGGAATAAACCTGAGGGAATCTCTGTTTAACAGGTAAACACCTGTATTAACCGCAAAGGTATATTCTGGTTTCTCAAAGATATCACTAACCACTCCCTTTTCCTGAAACTTTATAACACCATAAGGTATCTTATAGTGCTGGATAGAAGAGAGAATAGTCATAGAAGCGCCTATCTCCTTATGTAAATTTACTACCTCTTCAAAATCTGCCTCAACAATAACATCACAGTTAGAGACGATAAAGATATCGCTTATCATTCCTTCAATAATCTTTAACCCGCCAGCAGTTCCAAGATGTTCCTTCTCCCAAACATATCCTATTTTGTAATCCCTTTCCGCATCACTAAAATATGACTCTATCATCTTACCTTTATAATTTAATATCAGATAATATTCCCTGACCCCATATCTTTTAAATTCCTCTATGATCAGTTCAATCACAGGCTTATCACCTACTGGAATTAATGGCTTTGGAAGTATCTTGGTAAAGGGCTGCAATCTTGTCCCTTCTCCCCCAGCCATGATAACCACAGGTATATCAATCTTGCTCTCTTTACGAGGTTCTGTCTCCCCCTCAGAAAATGCCTGACTCCATGTTATAAAATCTATTATCCTCCTTTCTTCATCTACTATGGGGAGCAGATATACCTTGTTTTTAATTAGTATCTCCTTGATATGTTCTATTGATGAGTCTCTCTTTTTTATAAAAAAAGGACTCTTATTATAGACCTCTCTAATATCATCTTCCAGATTTCTCCCCTTCAATATATATCGCCTGATATCTCCATCTGTTATAGTTCCAAGTAGTCTATTCTCTGCATCAGTTATTAACAATACCTTCTCAGCAGTCTTATCCAGCCTTTTCAGGGTGTCTTTTACAGAGGCACTTTCACAAATAAAGATATCTTTCATTAATTGACTCCGTTTTAATATCAAAAAATCCCTTTTTTAAGGAGATAGATCGTGATAATCTGTCCTTCAGGATCGTTATAATCCGTTCTGAAGTCCTGCCATCTCCATAAGGATTCTTAACAGTCTTGCAAAATTGCTGAAATCGATCCGATAGGGCTTTTTTTATTGCTGCTTTTATCTCTCCTATTTCCCCTCTGCAATCAATAACACTTTCTGCCTTTATCCTCCCTTTCTGTCTGTCTCCAATATTCACAGTAGGTTTCCCAAAGGATGGGGTCTCTATTATGCCACTTGAAGAGTTCCCTATTACTATATCTATATATCTCATTGCAGAGAGATATCTCAATCTTCCAAGTGATTGGAATGATACTGCCTTTTCAGGATTATTCCGCACATATTCATCAATTAACCTCGTAATTACCCTGGTATCCATATCAGCATTAGGTTTTGTAAATATAACCTTTAAATCCTTAAACTCTATTAGTGCATGCAATAATTTTTTAAACTGTTGTTTTGAACTATTGACCTCTAAAGTAACAGGATGATAGGTAACTAAAGCCGTTTTCCCCCTCACCCTAACCCTCTCCTCTGAGGGGAGAGGGCATGATGAGAGGGGAAATCTAAAGCCTAACTCCCCCTCTATCTCACTTTTTGACAACAGACCTGTCTCTTTTATATTGTCTAAGCCGAGCGCCCCTACATTGAAGACTCTATCAGGGGATTCTCCGAGCTGGATAACCCGTTTTCTGTATCTCTCCGTAGAAGTAAAGTGAAAAAAGGACATCTTTGTGATAGAGTGCCTCAATGCATCATCAATGACACCCTCTGTTACCTCTCCACCATGAATATGAGCTATAGGAATCCTCAGGACAAAGGCAGATACAGCAGAGGCAAAGCTTTCAAACCTGTCACCTAAAATCATAACCAGATGCGGTTTAAGTCTGCAAAAGGCATCGGTAAACCCTATAATCCCAAGCCCTATAGATTTTGAGATACCTGTTTCTGAATCACTATCTAACAACATCTCAACCTTTTCATCTATTCTAAACCCATCTTTCACTATCTCCTTATATGTCAGCCCAAATTCAGGAGAGAGATGCATCCCTGTTGCTACTATCTGAAGACAAAGATCGTCATCTCTCTTCAGGCTCTTTAACAGTGGATAAAATAGTCCGTATTCAGCCCTTGTACCTGTTATAATGCATATCTTTATCTTCAATATATTATTCTCTGAGATATAATGAATTATAAAAGAGGATATCTTTATATTTATGGAGATAGCAATAATCATGCCATCTCCATTTTTATCTGAATTACCTTAGAATCTCAGGCAAATAGCAGGAAATATGTAACTACTCAGCTAATACATAGCAAGGGGTTCCAAAACTTTATAATGCGTATGATTATAATAAGTTTATTAAGATACAACAGCATCAT
>JBHHUU010000140.1:0-6624 GCA_046753905.1 Nitrospirota bacterium
GAAATGATGCTCTTCTATCTGAATAAACTTATTATAATCATACGCATTATAAAGTTTTTGGAACCCCTTGCTCTGTAATAGCTGAATAGTTACATTTATTTGTTATACAGTTTCAATATAGGAACTTTATTTTCACTAACCTCGTTTGATTATAATTTATCTTCTCTGATTTGTAAATATGATCATGTTTTGACAGCAATTCTCAGGATTGAAATTGACACATTATATTTTTTTATATACAATCACACTGAACAGTTAAAATTATAAAAATAAAAAAGCACTAAATATATAGAGAGAGGAGAAATAAGGATATGTCAAAGAAAATGTTTGGTGATATTATGAGACAGGCACAGGTAATGCAGGAGAAGATGGCAAAAACACAGGAGAAACTGGCTCAGAAGAGTGTAGATGCCTCATCCGGAGGAGGGATGGTAAAGGTTGCTGCAAATGGTAAGCATGAGATTGTTTCAATAAAGATAGACCCTTCTGTAATAAATTCTGAAGATGTAGAGATGTTAGAAGATCTTGTCCTTGCCGCAGCAAACGAGGCATTGAGAAAGGCAAGTGAAATGGTATCAGAGGAGATGAAGAATATAACAGGAGGACTTAATGTCCCTGGCATGCTTAAGGGATTGTTGTAACAACAGAGGGCTTAAACCCTCTGTTTAGGTCAGTTTTTTTATGATAAATAACAATAAAGGAATATTTGCCCGTTTGATAAGAGAATTGATGAGGCTGCCTGGTATTGGGAACAAGACTGCCCAGAGGCTCGCCTTTTTTATCTTAAAGATGTCAGAAAAGAATGCGAAGAGTATTGCCCAATCCATAATAGATGTAAAGGATAAACTGTTATTCTGCAAATCATGCAATAATATCTCAGAAAAGGAGATATGCGAGATATGCAGTGCCCCTGACAGGGATAGGAAAAAGATATTGGTAGTGGAAGAACCAAGCACATTATATATCATTGAAAAGACAGGCGAATATAAAGGACTTTATTATGTCTTATTAGGAGCAATATCGCCGTTGGATGGGATAGGTCCTTCAGAGATTAAAGGTAAAGAACTTATTAATAGGTTAAGGGATAGCGAAATAGAAGAGGTAATAATTGCCACAGACCCAAATATTGAAGGAGAGACAACCGCAATATATCTGACAGATATGATAAGACCTCTGGGAATAAGTGTTACCAGAATTGCGTATGGGATACCAGTTGGCATTGATCTGGAATATGCAGATGAGGTATCACTTATCAAGTCAATAGAGGGAAGGAGACAGATGTAATAAACAATGATATAATAATATAAAAAAAGTAAAAATGGCAAAACAAATAAAGTGGAGAAAAGAGATGGAAACAAAATTAACAGAAAAGAATAAAGCAGGGTTTTATGAAATAAGGATGGAAAGTATAGGGGGGCTTGGTGCTAATCTTGCTGGAAAGATGCTGGCTGAGGCAGGTATATTAAAACAGGGTCTGAATGGCTCAGCCTTTTCAAGCTATGGCTCTGAAAAGAAGGGGTCTCCTATAAGGACATTTGTCCGCTTTTGCGATCCTGAAACAGAGGTAAGAATAAACAGTCCTATTGAAGAACCTCACCTATTGGTAATCTTTCATGAAAACCTTATAAAGTCTCTGCCTGTAACAGAAGGAGTAAATGATGATTCAATAGTTATAGTAAATACCAAAAAGAAACCTCAGGAGATGAGGGATATATTAAAACTTCATGCAGGTAGAGTGGGAACTGTAGATGCACTTGGCATAGCTATTGATGAAAAGGTAAAACTAAATACAACCATGTTAGGTGCAATCACAAAAGCAAGCGGTTTTCTGGACATGGAGATGGTCAAAGATGCCATTAAAGATACCCTTGGCAAGAGATATGCACACCTGCTTGATGCCAATCTAAGGGCATTTGACAGGGGATACAATGAACTGCTGATTGAAGAGTTTTCTCCTGATGATAGATATTCCTATATACCTTTCAAGAGACAAACTCCTCAACTTGGTTATAAAAATGCACCAATTGGAGGGGTTATAGTAAATCCGGGAAATACAATAGCCAAAGACCTTAGCAGCTCCAGATCAGGTTTTATACCTGTATTTGATAAAGATAAGTGCATCAATTGCGGTGAATGTGATACCACCTGTCCTGATTTCTGTTTTGTATGGGAGAAAGGTCTTGACAAAAGAGGTAAACCCTCTCAGGTATTAACGAAGATAGATTATAGATATTGCAAAGGGTGTATGAGGTGTGTAGAGATATGCAAGACCGCAGCCCTCACCCCTCAGAAGGAGGTCTAAAGATGAGTAGAATAGATACAACTGCAATAGAAAAACATGCTATTGGTTTTAAGAGTGGAAATGAGATGGCTGCCTTGGCTGCAAGTCAGGTAAACTACCATATTATGGGATATTACCCTATTACTCCATCTACAGAGATAGCTGAACAATTAGATGAGATGTATGCAAAGGGAGGACATGATATACATCTTATACCGGGAGATGGAGAACATGGGGCCGCAGGCATCTGTTTTGGTGCGTCAACAGGGGGAGGCAGAGTATTCAATGCAACCTCTTCAAATGGACTGATTTATTCATTAGAACAGCTTCCTGTCCAGTCAGGGTCACGGTTTCCTATGGTCTTAAATGTAGTTGCACGTGCAGTATCAGGACCATTAGATATCCGCTGTGACCATAGTGATATTATGATGACCCTTAATACAGGCTGGATAATCCTTCTTGCAAAGGATCCTCAGGCAGTCTATGACATGAATATCATGGCAGTTAAAATAGGAGAGCACAAAGATGTGCGTCTCCCTGTAATAGTAGCATACGATGGATTCTTTACAAGTCATCAAAAGAGGAGAATTAATTATTTTGAAGACCCAAAGGTTGTTCAAGACTTTATAGGAGAGTATAAAACAAAATATACATCTATTGACCCTGAGAATCCTGTCACTATAGGTCCTTATATGAACGACCCTGACCTTATAAATAATAAAAAACAGTTGAGTCTTGCAATGGAGACTGCTTATAACCATGTTATCCCTGAAGTCTTTGAAGAATATTATCAACTGAGCGGCAGAAGATATAATATGATCGATAAATATCAGGCAGATGATGCAGATGCCCTCCTTTTCATACTGAATTCAGCAGCAGATACAGGGAAAGAAGCAGTAGATATATTGAGGAGAGAAGGCAAAAAGGTCGGAATGATAATGCCTTCAGTGATCCGTCCATTTCCTGCAAAGGAGATAGCATCGGCATTAAGGGATACAAAGGCTGTGTTAGTTGCAGACAGACAGGACTGTTACGGTGCATGGGGCGGAAATATGACATTAGAGGTAAAGGCAGCATTAAAGGATGATATTGAAAACAGGACGCTTGTACTCTCCCGCATATATGGGTTGGGTGGAAAGGAATTTTTTGTAAGTGATGCAAAAGAACTCCTTGAGACCGCATTAGAAACAGCCCAGAGAGGTACAGTTAAAGTTCCTTTTGAATATTTTGGCGCAAATAAAGGGGATGAAGACTATATCCTTGAGCGTCTTCTTAAGCCTATTACAAAAGAAGAGACCACATTAAACAAGATAAAGATAGAGCAAAATGATGATGGAAGGCTTGATGTAAAAGGTGTCAGTGCAAAGGATATGACTGCAATGCCAAAAAGAATCGCATCCGGACATGGTGCATGTCCGGGATGCGGCATCTTTTCAAGCATAGACCTCTTCTTAAAAGGGATTGAAGGTCATGTCGTACTCCTCTTTCACACAGGGTGCGGGATGGTAGTTACAACAGGATATCCTTATAGTGCACATAGAGTAACTTATATACATAACCTGTTCCAGAATGGTGCGGCAACCATGAGTGGTGTAGTAGAGATGTTTCATGAAAAGAAGAGAAGAGGGGAATTACCTGCTGACCTTGATATAACATTTGTTATGATCTCAGGTGATGGAGGAATGGATATAGGAATGGGACCAGCTATTGGGACAGCCCTCAGAAACCACAAAATGATCATCCTTGAATATGACAATCAGGGATATATGAATACAGGCTGCCAGTTGTCATTTACCACACCATACGGACACCTTACATCTACCTCCCATGTAGGTCCAAAGCAGTTTGGGAAGACAACGCATCATAAAGATACTGCCCAGATCATGGCAGCATGCCATATCCCTTATGTATTTACTGCTGCTGAATCTAACTACAGAGACCTGATAAAAAAGGGGGCAAAGGCTCAACACTATTCAAAAGAGGGGATGGTCTATGGAAAGGTCTTTTCTGCCTGCCCATTAAACTGGCGGAGTGATGAAAAGATCGGCTCAAAGATAGTTCAGGCAGCAATAGATTCTAAATTCTTCCCATTATACGAGATAGAACATGGAGTCACAACCCTGAATTATGACCCTGAAGAAAAAGGCAAGGTCATACCTATGATAGATTGGCTTAAAATGATGGGCAAGACAAAACATCTGACAAAACCAGAATACAAAAAGGTAGCTGACAATATACAGGCAGAGGTAGACAGAAGGTGGAAACGAATAAAGGCAATGAATGAAAATCCACTGCTTTAAACCATACAACCCTTTCACCCTAACCTTCTCCCATTAGGGGAGAAAGTTAGGGTGAAAGAGGCTAACTCGAAGTTCCCTCTCTCCTAATGGGTTAAGGTGACTAACTTGAAGTTCCCTCTCCCTTGATGGGATAAGATTAGGGTGAGGGTGTTTTGGGGTATGATTAAATGCTTGATATTTATCTGCATCTTATGATATAAAATCAAAATAAGATAACATGTAACAAGGAGAGATGATGACAGAACCAATGATGGTAATGTATGAAGAAGAATCTAAACAGATTGAGGTAGAACTCTCCAGATTACAGCAACAGGCAAATGCCAAGGTTACATGTTTAGTAGATAAGAATGGACAGCTTATATCAAGTGTAGGTGATACAAAGGATATAGATACCACCTCATTGGCTTCTCTTACAGCAGGAAATATTGCAGCTACAGGCGGTATGGCAAAATTGCTTGGAGAGAAAGAATTTTCTATACTCTTTCATGAAGGAGAAAAAGATAATATACATATCTCAATAATTGGGCAGAGAGTAATCTTGGTTGTAATATTTGATCAGAGGACATCACTGGGATTGGTTAGGTTAAGGGTAAAAAAGAGCACAGAGATATTAAACCAGATATTTGAGAAGATGTATAAAAAGGCAGAAGAAGAGAGGGCATTAAAAGGTGATACCCAATCGCCATTTTTAGAGATAACCGAGGATGATATAGACAACTTATTTGCTTAACTGTTCATATAGATCATATAGAGAGGAAAAGTACTGAATGTCATTTATCAACTATTCTGCGAGGGAGATCAATTGCAAGATTGTTTACTACGGTCCTGGATTATGTGGAAAGACAACAAATCTTTTATATATATACAAAAAGACAAACCCTGATAGTAAAGGCAAGATGATATCTCTTGCCACAGAGACAGAAAGGACACTATTTTTTGACTTTCTTCCACTGGCATTAGGCACAATTAAAGGATTTAAGGTAAGATTTCACCTCTATACAGTTCCGGGTCAGGTCTTTTACGATGCAAGCAGAAAACTGATCTTAAGGGGCGTAGATGGACTTGTATTCGTTGCTGATTCTCAGGTAGAAAGAATGGATGCCAATATAGAGAGTGTTGATAACTTAAGAAAAAATCTGAAAGAACAGGGGCTTAACCTTGATAC
The DNA here is from genome assembly GCA_046753905.1 of Nitrospirota bacterium. GTDB lineage: Bacteria > Nitrospirota > Nitrospiria > JBHHUU01 > JBHHUU01 > JBHHUU01. The sequence continues at coordinate 5,747 of JBHHUU010000140.1, forward strand.
AATGCAATACACAGTTCAATATAATAAAAGAGATCTGGGAAATGTCCTTCCAGTGGATGAGATGAATAAGATACTAAATCCCAGAGGAGTCCCTCATTTTGAGGCAGTAGCAACAACCGGCGTTGGAGTATTTGATACATTAAAAGATATAGCAAAACAGATAATCTTTGAATTAAAAAAACAGCAGCAATAATAAAAGGTAGCTGAATAGTTACAATAAAAATATAATTCCTCGGTAGCTCAGTTGGTAGAGCGATCGGCTGTTAACCGATTGGTCGCTGGTTCGAGTCCGGCCCGGGGAGCCAGTTTGCAGAAATGCCATTTTCACCATCGGAAATGGCATTTCTGGCTTTATAGTCAGCGTTTGCAACTGCAAGTAAATCAAAGGGTTTGCGATAATTCGGAACAAGCTTTCCATCCTTCCAGATAGAGTTCGAGAATACAAACTGGAGCAAACGGCTCTTTTCAGCCATTTCCTGCTTTTCATAAAGAACGACGGCCTTTTGCGCGAGTTCGAGAATCTTTATTCCCTCATCCATATAGCACGTGTCTGCATTCTGGTGCCTTTCTATTTTGAGCAATAGCTCTTCCTGCTCTTTTTTCCATTCATTGCTTTTGCTGTTATAAAATTCCTGTGAAATTTTACCATCAAGCTTATCTAAATACATTGCGTCAATTCGAGACTGTAGCTTTTGATATTTTTCCTGTAACTTTGATATCATTTCATTATGATAACGCTTTTTATCCGAGTGACTCTCTTTTAATGCTATGACCACCCATTCAAGAACCTGTTCATCTATCTGGATAGCCCGCAGTGCCTCACCAAATTGCCTGGCAACCTCTTCCTCACGGACATATTTTTCCGGACATTTTCCCTT
>JBHHUU010000141.1:0-6563 GCA_046753905.1 Nitrospirota bacterium
GGAGGGTGATAGATTTTCATCCCCGGGGGTGAACAACTCGTTCATGTATGTTTACATTCTAAATAAGAAAGATTATAATCTTAAGTCAATAGATTAGTCAAATCCAAAATTTTCTTGCCTTACTATGATGATTCGTCAGAGTCATAACTATTTAATTAGAAAATTAAAAAAATTTAATACTTGGTTAATCTTTTCTTAATATATAAGGTTGTATACTTATATATCTTATCAGCTTGTATATTTCAGCAGGCTCTTACAGAACTGTTATTTCGGGACAAAGGCGAGAAATCTTGACTGCACAGCTTATTGATAATGAAAGATTTCTCACTACACTCTGTTCTGTTTGAAATGACAAAGAGGGTGTTATGTAACATCCTGTCGGGTTAAGGAGGAGATAGAAAATGATAGGGAGGAAAAAGTTATATTATATGTTAATAACAGGGGGGTTATTTTTGTTTATTCTATCAGGATGTGTAGCCCCATGGAAGAGAGAATATCTTGCAGATCCTATAATGCAGTTTGACTATTTTGCCAATGAAAAGGCTGTAAAGGAACATCTCTTAGGTGCGAGGGAAGGAAGCAGCGGAGGATATGGTGTAGGAGGAGGAGGTTGCGGATGCAACTGAAGAGGACATTATTTTGGACTCTGTTGTTTGTTTTATCTCTCTTAACAGACTCAGATGCACAGGATGATGTCAATACAGAGTTTTATATCCAGACATTTAACAATAATATTACTGTAATGACACCTGTTATCTCTTATGATAAGGAGATATCCACACATACAAACTATTCATTAAAACTTACAGTAGACTTTGTAGGAGAAAGGATAGCAGGAGCAGGTTCAGTAGATTCTGTTTCAGGTGCATCAAGGAGGGCAGGAAATAAAAATAAAGGATACAAGGAAGATAACGACAATGATGATGAGAAAGAGAATAAAGAGAATGAGGGTAGCGGGGAGGGAGAGTTCGGAATAGATATAATAGATGTGAGAAAGGAGATAACATTTGGATTCAACCACCATATAGACCGTTTCCTTGAGGCGAAGCTTGGGTATGACTTTAGCATAGAAAAAGATTATATCAGTAATACTCCATCTATTACTTTTGTCAGGGACTTTTTTATGAAAAATACTACACTGGCAGCAGGTTATTCCAGAAACATGGATAGAGTAAATGGTGTATATATGGACAGCTCCAGTTCAAAGAATGGTGACAATTATTATTTGAGCCTTACACAGATATTAAGCCCTATGACTGTTACTCAGTTTGCATATTCACAGTCCAATATAAAAGGATTTATGCCTCCTGGTACAAGGAAGGTTACAATAAATACAACAGAGTTTAATGAGGTGATGCCTGATACAAGGATAAAAAAGGCGTATGTAGCAAGATTAAATCAATATATACCTATAGGGGCATCTATTCAGCTTGCCTACAGATATTATGCAGATGACTGGAATGTTAAGAGCCATACTTCAAAAGCAGCGATTTTTAAATATATCGGAGAAAATACATTGTTCAGGATCAACTACAGGTATTATAACCAGACAGGTGCATTTTTTTACAAGGATAAATATCAATCTGTTGAGGACTTTATTACCTCAGATCTCGCACTTGCCCCTATGACCACCCATCTGTATGGGATAAGGATGCTGTATAATATGGGGACTGTAGAGAATAGCGGAGTAGATGAGTCTAAGATAGAGCTTAAATATGAGAGATATGATCAGTCTGTTGGTATAAGTGGGAATATCGTTATGGTTGCCTTAAACTTTACTTTTTAGAGCTTGTTCAGGGCAGATAAATAATAAGGAGAAAAAAGATGGAGAGTTCAGAAAATATATCTATGCTCATAGCATTTAGTGCAGGTATTCTGTCATTCTTTTCCCCATGTGTCCTTCCTCTGGTACCGTCATATCTTATGTATATAAGCGGCATGACATATGATGATATGACAGCTCAGACAAGCGGGAAAGAGTGGTGGAATAAACAGAAGAGCACTTTATTCCACTCTATCTTTTTTATCTTGGGTTTATCAATGGTATTTATAAGCCTGGGGGCATCTGCAACCTTTTTAGGGAGATTTGTGGGTGAGAACCAGGTTCTGTTACAAAAGGCAGGTGGTATTGTAATAATATTATTTGGGTTGTTTATTACAGGAATAATAAGGTTGGATTTTCTTCAGAAGGAGAAGAGGATACATTTCAAGAACAGACCTATAGGATATCTGGGATCATCATTAATAGGTGTGGCATTTGCAGCAGGATGGACGCCCTGTGTAGGTCCTGTATTGGGATCTATTCTGTTATACGCAACTACTGCCAATAAGATATCTTCAGGTATGTGGCTGCTCGGGATATATTCTATGGGGCTCGGGATACCATTTATTATATGTTCTATGAGCATGAACAGGTTTCTATCTTCTTTTAACAGGATAAAGAGATATATGAGAATAATATCTCTGGTAAGCGGTATATTCCTGATTATTGTGGGATTATTGATTTTTACGAATAACTTTAATATGATAGCTAATTATATAGATAGTTTGAGATATTAAAATGGTAACTATTCAGCTATTACAGGGTGAGATGTTCCAAAGACTTTATAATGCGTATGATTATAATAAGTTTATTCAGATAGAAGAGCATTATTTCAAGATCAGGTCTCTATAAGTAGTGAGACCTAATCGCTAATGTGACGCTATAAACTCTTTTCTACCCCTCACACTGTAATAGCTGAATAGTTACGTAAAATGATTGTCTCTTGCAGAGATTACAGGTGATATTGTGAAAAGAGACATGTTTGAATTTGATGAATAGATACCCTCTGTCAAAATCTATTTTCCTCTTTTTTATAATCCTTTTAACCTTCTCTCCATATCTTTCTACCTATGCATCTGCAAAGGTAATAAAACAGTATGACACATTAATGGGGACAGATATAGAGATAATAGTCTCTGTATCTGATGATATAAGTGATAAGAGGGTAAAAGATGCAATAAATGCTGCCTTAAAGGAGATAAAGAGAATTGAAAACCTTATGAGCAGTTGGATAGATGCGAGTGAGGTGTCAAGGATAAATAAAAATGCAGGGATCAGACCAGTGAAGGTATCAAAAGAGCTATTTGAGCTAATATCAAGGGCAAAGAAATTTTCTAAGATAACTAATGGGGCATTTGATATCTCTTTTGCAGGACTTAAAGGTCTGTGGAACTTTTATGATAATAAAAAGTATGTGCCGGAAGAGGATGAGATAAAGAAGGTGTTGCATCTGGTGAATTACAGGAATATCATAATGGAGAATGATGCCGTTTTTATAAAGAAGGGCATGAGGATAGACCTTGGAGGTATAGCCAAAGGTTATACTATAGACAGGGTGGCAGCAATTTTAAGGGAGTATGGGATTGAAAATGCACTCATCAAGGCAGGGGGAGATATCAGGGCAGAGGGAAGAAAAGATGGTAAGCCATGGAAGATAGGGATTCAGCACCCGAGAAAAGGCTCTAAGTTTATTGGTATAATAAATGGAGAAGATATCTCTGTCTCAACATCTGGAGATTATGAGAGATATTTCATGAAGGATGGCAAGAGGTATCATCACATAATAGATCCTGAGACAGGGTATCCTGCCGACAGGTCTCAGAGCGTAACGATATTGGGAACAGAGACTGTTGTCACCGATGCACTCGCTACTGCTGTCTTTATATTGGGACCAGAGGATGGCATGAAACTTGTTGAGCAGATGAGAGGGATAGATGCGGTTATTATTGATAAGAATGGTAATCTCTCTGTCTCTGAAGGAGTTGGGGAGTTTAAGAATGTTGAATAATGAATATCAAACAGGGTTACTGAGTTTGTCGAAGTAAGGAATTAAGATATTTTTAATTATGAAGACAAAAATAATCTCAAATAATGTTAATATTAAGGAAGGAGTAGTTGTTTATGGGATATGTACATACAAAAATCAAATTAAAAAACCCAAGGTTACCTAACCTTAAACCCATTAGCGTCAAAGCTATGGTTGACACAGTAGCCTTAACTTTATGTATTCCTGAACATATAGCTTTACAGCTTGAGTTAGAAACTAATAATCAACGTGAAGTTACAACAGCAGATGGGCGTCGGCATATGGTTCCTTATGTAGGTCCGATTGAGGTGTTATTTGAAAATAGAAATTGTTTTGTTGGAGTTTAGTATTGGGTGATGAGGTTCTTCTGGGGGCAGTACCAATGGAGGGGACATGGATATAATAATATCTCCTTCTCACAGGAAGATTATCGTTAATCCAGATAGTCCTAATTTTCCACATGCTTTGGTAAAAAAAGCCTAACAAATGGTTTAAACGTTCATAATTCTATATTCATTTTGATTATAGATTGTCTGGTTTAGGAGTTTAACTCCTAAACTCTATCTTAAAAGAGGATAATAGATGAAAGTATTGATAATAGAGAACGAAAAAAAGATTGTTGACTTTATAAAAAAAGGACTTAAAGAGGAGTCTTATACCGTTGATGCTGTATATGACGGGGAAGAAGGAAAATTTATGGCATCTACATATAAATATGATATCATCATCCTGGATATTATGCTTCCTGTAATAGATGGTATTACCCTCTGTAAAGAGCTTAGGGCAGAAAAGAATGATATACCCATAATAATGTTGACAGCAAGGGATAGTGTTGGTGATAAGATATTGGGGTTGAATAGCGGGGCAGATGATTATATTACAAAGCCATTTTCCTTTAGTGAGCTTCTTGCAATGATGAGGGCAATCTTAAGGCGTGGAAGAAGAGTTGAAACAGATGATGCCCTTATAATAGAGGGTCTTGAGTTAAGACCTTCTACTCGTGAGGTGATCAGGGAGGGTGAGAAGATAGAGCTTACTATTAAGGAATATAGTCTTCTTGAATATATGATGAAAAATAAGAATAGGGTACTTACGAGGACAAATATAATGGAACATGTCTGGGACTATAATTTTAACACATATACAAACATTATAGATGTACATGTTAATCATCTGAGAAATAAGATCGATGGAAAATTTGAAAAGAAATTAATCCATACTATCCGCGGTGTAGGATATATCATGAAAGCTGAATAATGGAAACAAAGATATCTTTTCGTCATAAACTTGCCTTATTGCATTCTATAATCCTCTTTTTTCTTCTTGTGGTCATGAATATAATCCTCTTCTTTAGCCTGAAAAATCTCATGTATAATCAGGTAGAGGCAACACTGAGTATATATGCAGAGGATATAGAACATGAGTTTCATGAGGAAAAACATGATGATGCCATCTCTAAAATAAGCAGTGAAAATCATGGCTATACCGTATTTGATGAAGAGTTAAGGGATATCAACAAATATATACAGATACTTGATAGGGATAAAAAGGTTATATTCCAATCAAAAGAGCTTACAGCAAAGGTCTTCCCTGTAGATAATCAGGCATTTTCAAATGCCTTAAAAGGGAGGATAATCTATACTACCATATACAATTTTGAAGGAAATAATGTAAGGGAGATATTTTTCCCTCTAAAAAAGGATAACAGGATAGAATTTATCCTTCAATTAGGTCTCTCATTACATGATATTAATGAGACCCTATCAAATTTTTTCTATCTTTTAGTACTTCTTTCTATATGTATACTCATCTTTTCAGCATTTGGAGGCATAATCCTTGCGAAAGAGACATTAAAACCAATAGATGAGATAACAAAGACCGTTCAGAATATAACTGACAAAAATCTGAAAGAAAGGCTAAAGCCGATAGGAGGCAATGATGAACTTGGGCTATTAATAGATGTATTAAATGAGATGTTAGACAGGCTTGAAAAATCCTTTGAGGCACAAAAGAGGTTTACGGCAGATGCCTCTCATGAGATAAGGTCTCCACTGACTATTATGAAAGGGAATATTGAGGTCATTCTCAGGAAAAAGAGGAGTCAGGAAGAATATATCCAGATAATGGAGAGCAATCTTGAAGAGATAAACCGATTATCCAGAATTACCAATGCCCTCCTTATGCTTGCAAGGGTAGATAGTGGAGAGATAGGTATTGCAAAAGAACCAATGAATCTCTATGATGTTATCCATGATCTATATTCGGATTTTTTAGATACAGCAAGAGAAAATGGGATAGATATGACTCTTACAGGGGAAAAAGACTCTGAAATGATAGGAGATAAGGATAAGATAAGACAGCTATTCGTTAACCTGTTAGAGAATGCGGTGAGGTATACTAAAGAGGGAGGGAGGATAGATATTTCTATCAGCAAAGATAATAGCAGTTTACAGACTATTGTAAAAGATACAGGGATAGGCATATATAAAAAAGAATTAAATAAGGTCTTTGATAGATTCTATCGTTCAGATGCTGCACGATCAAGAGAATCAGGAGGTGCAGGACTTGGACTTTCAATATGTCAATGGATAGCATCTGCACATAAAGGCAGCATTACTGTGGAGAGTGAGATAGGAAAAGGAAGCAAATTTATCATTACACTTCACAACTCCCCACCCTCACCCTGACCCTCTTCCATCAATTTACTATGAAAAT
>JBHHUU010000142.1:0-6406 GCA_046753905.1 Nitrospirota bacterium
GGTAAACAGATTCAGGGATGAATTATCCTCACGGATAGACTCACTTGACCAGAAGGTAGACAGATTCAGGGATGAACTCTCCTTACGGATAGACTCACTTGATCAGAAGGTAAACAGATTCAGGGATGAATTATCCTCACGGATAGACTCACTTGACCAGAAGTTTTCAAGATACTTTCTCTGGCTCATAGGTATACAGATAACGATCCTTGTTACCATAGTAGCTGTCCTACTGAAGGCCTGATCTGCTACTATTACAGATAATTCCTTAGAAAATACATTTTATTTTTACAATTCAATATTGGTCGATCTGATTATTATCAGGCAAAAAAGATATTTGCAGTAGAGAAGAGATAGAATAGAGGGACAATCTAATAGAGATATTCAGTATAAACTTGAATTTATTAAAGATGTCAGCCCTTATATATATTCTATTTCTCACATTCCTCTTGCTCTTTCCTTTTGACTTTCAATATCCTGTCTCTGCTGTTAAGACAGATGTGGGGTGGTCTTCTGATAGAGGTGGTGTTGAGATACCTTCAAGTGGTATGATCTCTTCCCTTGCCACTCCTCAAAGATTGTATGATATGCTCGTGAAAGATAGAGGTATTACCATTGAGGTATGGCTGAGCACCAATAATGTATGGCAGCATGGACCAGCAAGGATTGTATCATATTCATATAATAAATATCTCAGGAATTTTACACTTGGACAGGAGAGGAAAGATATAGTATTTAGATTACGCACTACGGAGACTAATCTTAATGGAATCCCTCCATTGGTTGTGAGCAATATATTTATTGCTGATAGTCTTCAACACCTTGTAGTAACCTACGATCTTTTTGAAGAGGCAGTATATCTGAATGGAGCAGAACGATTAAGAATAGAAAATGTTAAGGGGGGATTTTCAGACTGGGATTCATCGTATAATCTGGTACTTGGAAATGAGTCTACTGGCAATCGTCAATGGAGGGGTAAGCTGTTCCTCATGGCAATCTATAATCGTGCATTATCTGCTATAGAGGTATTACATAACTATCAGGCAGGTATCTCCTTTTCATCGCCTATTATTGCCAGAGAGAGACGTGTGAAGGATGGATTGTCTGTCTTTTATCTATTTAATGAGGGGAGTGGGAATATTGTAAAAGACCATAGCAGGCTGATGCCATCCTTAGACCTTAAGATACCTGAGACGATAGAGGTTAGCAATAAGGTTTTTCTCAGACCACCTTATCAGAATTTTGTATTTGATTTCAGACACCTTAAGGACATGATAATAAATATAGGATTTTTCGTACCGTTTGGGTTCTTTTTATATATTCATCTCCGGAGATGGTATCAATCGTCTATTATAGCTATATGTAGTGCTGTAGCTATAGGATTACTATTTAGCGTGAGCATTGAATCACTACAGTACCTTCTTGTGTCCAGGTCGTCTTCATTAACGGATGTAGTACATAATACTATAGGGGTGGCAGTAGGTGTAATTGGAGGGAGAGGTTTAAAGTATTAATTAAAGTTGTACCATTTTACATAGAGACAATATGAGAGATTAAATGGTAAATCATATTATTGTAGATATATTAAATAGAGAGATCAAAGATCTTCTTTGTATTTATCTTTTCGGTTCATATATAGAAGAGGGTAAATATAAAAAGGATAGTGATATTGATATAGCCTTTTTAGCAGAAGAGGGGTTAGATAATATTACAAGATGGGAGATATCCAATATATTGGCAGATAAGCTCAAGAGAGATATAGACCTGATTGATCTAAGAGGTGTTTCAACTGTTATGAAAGCCCAGATAATGACTAATGGATTATCTATATATGAATCAGATAAAAAGAAGAGAGAGAATTTTGAGATGCTCAGTCTCTCAGATTATGCCAGATTGAATGAAGAGCGTAAGGAGATTATTGAAAGGATAAAAAGAGAGGGATTAGTATATGCACGATGATATAATACTAAACAAAACCGCTATAATAGATCGGTGTATACACAGGATAAAAGAGGAATATGTAGATGATGAAAGCAATTTGTATGAAAATTTTACCCGACAGGATTCAATAATTTTAAACCTGCAGAGGATATGCGAGGCATCTATAGATATGGCAATGCATGTTGCAAGTGTAAAAAGGCTTGGACTCCCACAGGATAGTAGAGAAGGCTTTGACCTGCTTCAAAAGGTAGAGATTATAAGTGAAGATCTATGTGATGAACTTAAGAAGATGGTAGGATTTAGAAATATTGCAGTACATGATTATCAAGAACTAAACCTTGATATTATAAAAGATATAATCGAGAATAGATTAGATATCTTTTATGAATTTTTAAAGGCAGTCAACAGATTGTAATTTATGGGTCTAATGACTATGTCTAATAGGGGAAAGAATTGGTTAGGTCAGGCTGATGGAGACCTTGAACATGTTGATCTCTTTCCCTTCACACTCGATGAGATAAAAAGGATGGATTATTACCCTTCAATTTACAGAACTGCGGTTGAGTCAGGGATAGAGGTAAGGTTCAAATAACTTGATAGTATAGGATTTATCATATTCTATTTTTTTGTTTCCTAATTTCTCTTAACTCTTACCAAACTCGCTAAGTCATAACATGTCTCCTATAGATATATCAATTGTAGTCCCTATTTATAATGAAGAGGAAAACATCTACCCCCTCTATAATTCTATTACTCATGTAATGAAAGGCTTAGGAAAAAGATATGAGATTATATTTATAGATGATGGAAGTAGTGATAATACCTTTGAAAAGGCAAGAGAAATCTTTCAAAAAGACTCTCATTTAAAGGTAATAAGGTTCCGGAAAAATTTTGGACAGACACCTGCCATGCAGGCTGGATTTGACCATGCAAGAGGCAATATAATCATAAGTATGGATGGAGACCTGCAAAACGACCCTGAAGATATCCCCAAATTTCTTGAAAAGATTGAAGAGGGTTATGATATAGTCTGCGGCTGGCGGAAAAACAGGCAGGATAGACTAATCTCCCGCAGGATACCTTCCATAATAGCCAATGGATTGATCAGTCTGATTACAGGGATAAAGATACATGATAATGGCTGTTCATTGAAGGCGTACAGGAGTTCTATCATAAAAAAGACACAACTTTACTCAGAGATGCATCGTTTTATCCCTGCAATGGCATCAATGACTGGAGCAAGGCACACAGAGATTGTAGTTAATCATCATCCCAGAAGATTTGGAAAGAGCAAATACGGGATATCAAGGGTATGGAAGGTCTTGCTTGACATGCTTACAATAAAGATGTTGATAGGTTTTTCCACAAGACCTAGCATCTTGTTCTTGACATTGAGCCTCCCTTTTCTGATCTCAGGGATAGTATTTTTATCATTTTCAGTAAAGTTATATTTGGATCCAGTGCTATTTGATTCATTACCGATAATTCTTCCTTTAATATCATGCTTGTTCATTTTTCTATTTCTTCATTTCTTTCTTCTGGCTATGCTCAGTGAAATGATCCTTAAAACAGGCGACTTTAAACAAAAAGACATGATTGATATGTCTTTGCTCAAGAGATTATAACTATCTATTACAAGACTAATTCTATGTCTGACAATCAAACCTTAGATATCTCAGTTATTGTTCCTGTAGTAGAGCGATATGATGATCTTCATAAACTTTACTCTGAATTTTCCTCTGCCTTTGATAAACTAGGAAGATTATATGAATTTATATTTGTAGTAGATGGCGGATTCAATAATGCATTTGAGGACTTAAAAAAGATGAAACTGGACTATCCTGCCATAGAGATAATAAGGCTTATCAGAAACTTTGGCGAGTCAATTGCCCTGTCAATTGGAATAGAGAGGGCAAAAGGAAAATATATCTTTACCCTGTCATCATACTTTCAGGTAGAACCTGAGGGTATAAATAGTATCTGGAATGGATTAAATAAAGGATATGACTTAGTAGTAACAATGCGTTACCCGAGGATAGATTCGAGGTTCAACAGACTTCAGTCATACATATTTCACTTCTTGACATGGCAGATAACATCCATGCATTTTCACGATATATCCTGTGGACTCAAGGGAATGAAGAGAGAGGTCTTAGAAGAGATTAATCTATACGGAGATTTACACAGGTTTATCCCTATACTGGCTCATAAATATGGTTTTAAAGTAAAAGAGGTAAAGGTACGGCAGAGAAAGGAAGATACTGGTATCAGAATAGGCATAAGTTCATATTCCAGACGTCTGCTTGATATCCTTACCATATTTTTCATTACGAAATTTACCATGAAACCTCTCCGATTTTTTGGACTGATCGGATTATCATTATTTGGGATGGGGAGTATAACAACTGGTTACCTTGGCATCTACAGACTTCTGGAGTTTGGCGGTATAGCTGACAAGCCACTTTTATTATTAGGAGTAATCCTGATGGTTTTAGGCATCCAATCACTATCTATTGGATTAATTGGAGAGATAATAATATTTACACATGCCCGAACTCTCAAAGAGTATCATATAGCAGAATATCTCTCGAATGATTTGTAGGGAACAGGCATGCCTGTTCCCTACAAAGAGGGGAGAGGGTGATCGGTTATTTTATATATAAGATTTCAGATACAGGAATGGTGACGGATACAGGAGGATATAATGGCAGAATTTTATGATAGAGAGAGAGAAGAAAATGGACTAAGGTCGATTCTGGAGAGCGAGCCAAACCTTGTATACTTTGTGTATGGACCGATAAACTCGGGAAAGACCTCTCTGATGGTAAAGACCCTGCATACACTTGGAGAAGAATACAGGATATTTTACATGAATTTCAGGGGAGTAGAGATTAGATATTATGAAGACTTTATCAGGGCAATGTTTATGGTAAGAGAGGATAGCGTATGGGAAAAACTGAAAAAGAACGTGGATATTATGAGTTCAGCAATAGAATTTGTAGAGCAGATAGCAAAAACATACAATGACAGGATAGAATTGCCATCTACAGTTTTAAGGGCATTTTTTAATACTGATACGAAAGAGAATGATCTCTTTAATTATCTGGAGAGACTCTTCAGAAGACTGATGGAAAAAGGTAAGAGACCTGTACTAGTATTGGATGAGCTTCAGATGGTAAAAGAGGTAAAGAAAAATGAATATGTGATCCATGACTCTTCAACTTTATGGTAAGAATGACAAAGGAGACCCACCTCTGCCATTGTCTTATATTAACCAGCGACTGCCTATTTATAGAAGAGATATATGGAAATGCAAGGCTTGAAGGGAGAACAGATTACTTTTTGGTGGATGACTTGGATAAAGAGAGGGCGTTTGAGGTCTCTAAAAGAATGGGTTTTAATGAGGTAGAGAGGATATGGGATTATATCGGAGGTAAGATCGGAGATATGATAAGGCTTGAAGCAAAAAGGAGGATAATTCATAGCGAAAAAGAGGCACTTAAAGAGATACTAAAGGATGAGGTTATGAGGATAGAGATGATGTTTGGCAAGATAGAGATAATAAAACCAAAGATCGTGATAAGCGATATTGAAATAGAAATAAAGATAGAAGATATAAAAGAAACAATATTTGCTCTCTTAGGAGATAAAAAGATTACCCAAAGGGATTTAAAGAAAGATGCCTTGAGATTTTTAATAGAAGAGAATATATTATTTTTAAATCCCCAGACTGGTATAGTTGGATTTCAGGGGAGACTGATTGAAAAGGCTGCGAAAATGGTTGAAAAAAGGTGGTAACCAGTTTTATAAAAATAGGAGGAGATTAAATGGTAGATTTAGATGAAAGGGAAAGATATCGTTATGTCTCGGAAGGTGCTTTAATGAGAGAGGAAATGAGAAAACTTATGAATGAACTCCGTCCCGACATCTCTGCAGGCCGTAGAATAGTGGCAGAAGAAAAGGCTAAAGAGAGGTTGCGCCGCAAAAATCTTAAAAAGGATAAAAAACAGGAAACAGATTTACATAAGGATATAGAACTCCCAAACTCATAAAAACAGTTTTTATCATGCAGACAAAAAGATACTATCTTGAGGAGAGAATAGGTAATCCCGAACTATAAATGCAGAAGACATTGCAGGGATAATGGTATAGCCTATAGTGATGATGAGGGATGGCTGGATTGACATGAAATTCATAGACCCGAGAACAGACCTTGCCTTCAAAAAGATATTCGGCAATGAACAAGCCAAAGAGATACTCATATCATTTTTAAACGCCATCCTTAAGCTATCAAAAGGATACCTGATATGTGAAATAGAAATACTGAATCCCTATCAGGCGCCGAGAGTGCGTCTTTCAAAAGACTCATTTGTAGACGTAAGATGTAAAGATGAACGTAGTATATGGTATGAGGCAGAGATATCCAGCAAATTAGAGAAATGGATATACTTCATAAAACACACAG
>JBHHUU010000143.1:0-6405 GCA_046753905.1 Nitrospirota bacterium
TTTTAATCGGACAATTCATGTGCTACAATACAGGACAGTTTACTTGTTACTAACACAGGTTCTGTTTTGACCTTGACATAAAGATTATAGCCTTTTATAATTGGATTGCAATTGTTTGAAAAATAAAAAGTAACTATTCAGCTAATTACAGGGCAAGGGGCGGAAAAGAATTTATAGGGTCACCTTAGCGTTTAGTTCTGACTACTCATTGAGATATGTTCTAAAATGGTGCTGTTCTATTTAAATAAACCTGACTATAATCATACGCATTATAAAGTCTTTGGAATCTCTTACCCTGTAATTAGCTGAGTTTATGCTGAATAGTTACAATAAAAATAGCTATGGTAGACTTAAACAACCTGTCAAAGGTATTGATTCCAGGGAAGGTTGGCGGATTAATAATAGTAGATGTTCAGTCAATATTACTGGAGGTAATTAACAGGAAAGATGTAATAAAGGAAAATATTGTCAGGCTAATTAAACTTGCAAAGTTATACAATCTTCCTATCATTCTTACTGAACAGTATCCAAAATGGCTAAAGGATACTATCTATGAGATTAAAGATGAACTTCCTTATTATGATCCCATTGATAAGATGGAATTCGACTGTACTAAAAAACAAGAATTCCAGAAAAGATTAAATGACCTGAAGGGAAAGAAAGAGGTAATACTCACAGGTATAGAGACACATATATGTATCTTTCAGACAGCCATTGGTCTATTAAAGATGGGGTATAATGTCCACTGTCCTCAGGATGCAGTAGGTTCAAGGAGAGAGGATAATTGGAGAGTAGGTCTTGACCTGATGCATGGAGCAGGGGCAGCTATTACTTCTTCAGAGACTATCATATTTCAATTTCTTGAGAGGGCAGGCACAAGGGAATTCAGGGAGATAATGAGGTATGTAAAGTAATAGTAACTATTCAGCTAATACAGAGTGAGGGGTGAAAAAGAATTTATAGCGTCACCTTAGTGTTTAGCTCTCACTATTCATAGAGACCTGATCTGAAATGATGCTGTTGTATGTTAATAAACCTATTATAATCATACGCATTATAAAGTCTTTGGAACCCCTTGCTCTGTATTAGCATGAATAGTTACAAATAATATTTTTAAATAAAGGAGAAATGTCATGGATTATGAGGTTATAAAAAAATCATCTATAGAGGAGATGAAAGTAAAACCAAACCTTACTAATTACGAGGAGATGAGGGATAGTTTTATCTGGGATAAGATTAGGAGTGAGCTGGATGGTCTGCCCGGAGGAGGGTTTAATAAGGCATACGAATCTATTGACAGGCATTGTAATACTAACAGGAGAGATAAGATTGCATTTTACTGGGTTAGCAAAGATGGTAATGAAGAAAAGTATACTTTTAATGATATGAGAATAGAGACCAATAAATTTGCTTCAGTTTTAAAAGAGCTTGGTGTAGAAAAAGGGGACAGGGTCTTTCTGTTTCTCGGCAGGATACCTGAGCTGTACTTTACTCTCTTTGGCATATTAAAGGTGGGTGCTATAGCAGGTCCTCTCTTTAGTGCCTTTGGGCATGAGGCAATTAAAGACCGCCTTCAGGATAGCGGTGCAAAGGTCTTGATAACATCTCCTCAGCTTATAGATAAGATAGATATTATCAGGAAAGACCTCCCTGATCTCAGGCATATTATTATCATTAACAGAGAGGGTGTGAAATATGAGTTAAAGGAGGGAGAGGTCAGTTATGAAGATGCAATACGTTTCGCCCCGGATGAGTTTGAGATAGTACAGACTACAGAGGAAGACTTCTCCATTATGCACTATACCTCTGGCACAACAGGAAAACCAAAGGGCGCTGCCCATCTCCACAGGGCAATTATAGGACAATATGCGACTGCAAAGTATGCCTTAGACCTTCAGGAGGCGGATATCTACTGGTGTACTGCTGACCCTGGATGGGTTACAGGCACATCTTACGGGATGTTTGGCCCATGGTCTAATGGTGTCACACAGTTGATATACGAAGGAGGGCTGAGAGCAGACAAATGGTATTCCTTAATAGAAGAATATAATGTGAGTGTTTGGTATACTGCCCCTACTGTAATAAGGATGCTTATGAAGGTTGGAGAGAAGGTCTGCCGCAGGCATAAATTGGATTCACTCCGATTCATGGCAAGTGTGGGAGAGCCATTAAACCCTGAGGCAGTTGTCTGGGGAGAAAAGGCATTTGGGCTTCCGTTTCATGATAACTGGTGGCAGACAGAGACAGGGTGCATACTCATAGCAAATTATAATTGTCAGGATATAAGGACTGGCTCAATGGGTAGGCCTATGCCGGGTGTATATCCTACAATATTAGATGATGACTATAAAAATGAACTTCCACCCGGGAAAGAGGGACATCTTGCAGTAAAAGTAGGATGGCCGTCCATGTTCAAAACATACTGGAATAAGGAAGAGCTTTATAACTCAAGGTTTAAAAATGGGTGGTATATAACAGGTGACAAGGCAAAGAAGGATGAAGATGGATATTTCTGGTTTGTAGGAAGAGCAGATGATGTAATAAATACATCAGGTCATCTGATAGGTCCTTTTGAAGTAGAAAGTGTGCTGGTTGAGCACCCTGCTGTTGCAGAGGCAGGGGTGATTGGAATACCAGAACCCATGCGTATGGAAGTGGTAAAGGCATTTGTCTCTTTAATAGATGGCTATTCTCCCTCTGAAGAATTAAGGACAGAATTGAAAAGGTATGTACAGGGAAAATTGTCTATATATGCCTGCCCAAAGGAAATAGAGTTTATGGATGGGCTTCCCAAGACAAGAAGCGGTAAGATCATGAGAAGGCTTTTAAAGGCAAGAGAACTTGGACTTCCTGAGGGTGATACCTCTACACTTGAGGAGGATTGATATTGTGAGATTTTTTAGATTAACCCATATCCCTTTTCAGAGTAAAAGGATATTTATAGATACTGCTGTGACCTATATACTGGGCAAATCCTTAATCATATTTTTGACCCTCCTGTTTGTTTCCTGTATAAGGTGCAATAACAGGATGTCGTATATAATGAAAAGCGTTATTCACATGTTGATATTTACACACTTTATCTATCTTGGTTTAAGTCTGGCTATGATGATACTCTTTATGACAATGACTGTGCGGGTAATGATATATCTCATCAATTTCATATATCCCCATCAGTTCATGATGAATATTCCATTCCTGAATAAAAATATGGAGATTATGTCAGAACCTGTTGCTGGAACATGGGTCTTTCTTGTAAAGGCGTTATTAGCAGCTATTATAGCCTATATGCTGATAAGGGCGATTAGAACAATACATATTGAAAGAAGAAATAAAAGGAGGGCTGATGGCAAAAAGTCCGCCTGTCCGATGCATAATTTGTAACATAGTAACGTAACATAACAAAAGGAGGAAAAGATAAAATGAAACTAAAAGGGAAAAAGGCAATTGTTACAGGAGGGAGCAGTGGCATAGGGAGAGAGATTGCAATCCGTTTTGCTGAAGAGGGGGCAGATCTGCTTATCGCTGATATTGATGTGCCGGGTGCAAAGGATACTGCCATAGAGATAGAGAAAAAAGGTGGTAATGCAATACCCCTTGAGACAGATATATCCAGCTCTGAACAGGTAAAAAGGATGGTTGATACTGCCATAGAGAGATTTGGCAGGATAGATATCCTGATAAATAATGCAACTTATGTAAAAAAGATGCCATTTCTTGAGTTTACTGAAGAGGAATGGGATAAGATAATGAAGGTCTCTTTAAATGGATATTTCCTCTGCAGTCAGGCAGCGGCAAAGGAGATGGTAAAGGGTGGAGGCGGTAAAATTGTTAATATTGCCACTCTGGCAGCGGCAATTGCACACGCTGGATTATCAGCATACGCAGTTGCAAAGGCGGGTGTGATTGCCATGACAAAACTCATTGGCATAGAACTGCATAAGTATAATATCAATGTGAATGCAATAGCACCAGGACCTATTGAAACTCCGCTAATGAAAAAGGTTATGTCCCGATTCAGTGAAACTAAGATGCCTAGTATGGGTGTAATTGGAAAACCGGAAGATGTAGCCCATGTAGCGGTATTTCTGGGATCAGATGAATCTAAATATGTATATGGTAATGTACTTAGTGTGGGTGGAGGATTTATAGGCGAGAGCATAATGCCTGAAAAATGAAATTAGCAGCAGTATTCAAGAGGAATTATCCTGTAGATGTTCCACATAGGCATCATATCTGCTCTGGATACTGCTGACATACTTGACAGGTTCAGAACCACGACAATATCCATAAGATGTCCGTCTGTAATATTTGGGCTTTTCTAACAATAGCATTGCCTTTTCTACATTGCCAAACCACTTATTGGAAGACAATCCCATCCGTGATGCCAGTCTCCTTGCATCTACAACATGACCCATTCCTGCATTGTAAGATGCAAGGGCAAAGCGTATCCGATCTTTCAGTTCTATTTTTGGATCAAATCTCTGAATAAGATTATGCACATATTTTATCCCTGCATGGATAGATGCCTCAGGATCTTTGAGATGTTTCACCCCAAGTTCTTTTGCAGTTCGCGGCATAAGCTGCATTAACCCTACTGCCCCTGCCCAACTTACTCTGTCAGGATCAAATTTTGACTCTTGATACATCTGAGATACAATCAACCTCCAGTCCAGATCATATTTAACTGCATGTTTTTTTACTATATCATCATAGGGAGAGATTCTGCCGCTAAGATCAGATCTAAACTCATTATGAGCCTTGCTGATATTTTTTTTGTTATTAAAATATCTCTTTTTCATCATGTTATAGAAAAGCCCCCTGTACTCCTTCTTAATATAGTCATTAAGCGCCCTTTGAAGTTTTCTGTTTTGGTTATGAACAGCCCACCCCAGTCGGGTCTTTTTCAAACTGAAAGCAGATTTAATTTTTCTGCCATAGGTTTGCTCAACCTCAAGCAGATTGGAATCAGATACTGTAATCTCCCACTTACCTTGTTCTATCCCTGCAAGGATCTCTTCAGTCTCAATATCTTCTGAAATAAAGGCAATATTGAGTCCATGTACTCTCTTTTGCAAATCCAGAAGGGTGTTATAAAATGAACTGCTCTTCCTTATATATATTGTCTTCCCTTCAAGATCATCAGGTCCGGCAATATCATTGTTATCTTCCCTGACCACTACAACCTCTTCTATGTAGTTGTAAGGGTTCGTAAATAATGCCTGCCTTGATCGTTCTTCAGTAATAGTCATGGCAGCAGCAATGATATCTCCCCGTCCTTCATTCAACCAGGGGATAAGATCTGCATGACCGGGTGGAATTACTATCTCTAACCGCATCTTATGCTGATCGGCAAATCGTTTTATCAGTTCATATTCAAAACCCATCTGCATCCCTCTGTATATGAAATAGGTCATAGCATTATTTCGGGTAATCATACGAATTACCTTCCTCTCCTTTAGTTTATCCATGTCATCTGTATATACTTCCTGACGATGACCTGTCAAAGCCCGCGCAATCAGAAATTCGTTAACCTTCTGTTTAAGGACTGTTGACTCCTGACGCATTGCCAGTGCTATGGGTCTGGCATTGGTAATGATAACAGAAGCGATCAAATTATCATAAGAGCGGGATATCGCCGTCCATAAGTTGGAGTCTGCAACCGTGGAGAAACACTCTCCTCTGGCAACCTTATCTATGATCTCTTCAGTATTAAGATTTTCAGGCATCTCATTTATATCTATCAGAATCTTCTTATTCCTAATAAGATTGGTAAGTGCATCAAAGTAAGAGCTTGACTTTCTCACACATACCTGAATACCCTGCATATCTTCCAATTTTCCTGGCATAGTACTGCTGACCTGTGTAATAAGAAGCTCATCTGTATAGAGGTAGGGAGTAGAAAATGCAAGGCGATCTGTTCGTGATTTGGTAACAGCCAGTCCCGAGGCAATAATATCTCCTTCCCCCTGAATGAGTTTATCGATCATCTGAGCATAGTCTTCTACTACTATCAGAGTTAAATTCAATCCAAGCTCTTTTGCAATATCTTCAGCTATCTCTCTGTCTAGAGAGACAGGCTCAGCATTTCTTGGAAGAGAAGCGATCGGTTCCTCGCGGACAATTATTCGTAATCTTTTTTTTGCTCTTAATTCATGGAGATCTCCTCCATACCTTTCAATATCTTCTGAAGAAGCAGCTTTCTTCTCTTCTGTCTTTTTATTGGAAGTCTCCGGACAGCCAATAATAGAGACAAAAAAGAGAAAGAAGAACAGGAAAATAAAACTCTTCATAAAAGATGCCATTTTCCACATAAAAATCCCCTTTTAATAAATGTTTAGTCCCTTATCTATTATTCTCTTATATCGTAACTATTCAGCTATTACTGCGTATGATTATAATAAG
>JBHHUU010000144.1:0-6377 GCA_046753905.1 Nitrospirota bacterium
TTGATTTTATTTTTAATCAATTCATTATCAAATTTTTGATTTGTAATTTTGTTTTCTCTTGTAGGGTGTTTTTCGGCTTTATGATAGTAAGCAAAAATAACAAATTTTCACTATGGACTTAGTGATATGAAATGTCTTTTGTTACATTTTTCCATTTCTATTCAGTTTGGTTAACAACATAATACTCGTGGCTAAAATGATTTGTTTCATAAACCCAACCTGAGAATAAATACTTCTCTCCAGATTGAGTGTGTTTGAATCCCTGAATCTTCATTTTCATACGATTAATTTTTTGCAGAAAATCAGTTCTATTTTCTGCAGAGAAAATCATAACTTTGAGTTCTGATTTGCCTAAAAGTAGTTTCTCGAAATCATCATCTATCTCTTTTTGTGTAGTATCCCACTCTGACTCTAATAGAAGATGAGTATTAATTAATACATCTTCTTCATATTCTAACCAGACTAAATCGTAGAGCCATTCACCAACATCAACATCACGATTCTTTCCACCATTAGGTAATTTCATCATTACCTTTGAATCAGTATATACCCAATAACCTTGCTTTTCTCCAAGTGTAACGATGCGACTCTTGACTTCAGATGTCCATTTTTCACAAGATTCTTCATCTTGAAGATCTACTGCAATTTCATCTAATATTTTGATAATATTATCTTTCATAATCTTCTTTCTCCTCCCAATATCTAAATCTAATTTTTCACTACCCCAATATGGATCAAGTTTATCTTCTTCTCTCTAACTTCACTATAAAATGGCAGCGTTTGAAACAGAAAACCCAAACAAACCCCTAAGTTACGCTTTTGATTTTTAACTCATAGTCTGAATTTTAATGTCCGTTGCTCAAATAATTCCTAACCCAATATATATTGTCTTTTACGGAAAACTATATTTTACTAACTAATTGAAATTCTAATCCCTTTCCCTTAATTACTATCACATAATATGTAATTAATCCTGCAATGTCAAACCCAAAAACAGAGATAGAGATTCTTTCAAAGTTCCCTCTCCCTTGATGGGAGAGGGTTAGGGTGAGGGTGAGAGGGGAAATTTTCACAGCACCTTTTTTAAAAATCTCCCTGTATAAGACCTTTCCACATCTGCTATCTCCTCAGGTGGACCAGATGCAATGACCTCTCCTCCCATATCACCGCCTTCAGGTCCAAGATCAATTATATGATCCGCATTCTTGATTACATCAAGATTGTGTTCTATTACAACAACAGTATTGCCTGCATCCACAAGCCTGTTTAAAACATCCAGCAGTTTCTGGATATCTGCAAAATGAAGCCCTGTTGTAGGTTCATCAAGAATATAGAGAGTCTTGCCTGTAGCACGCTTGGAAAGTTCTTTGGAAAGTTTTACCCTCTGTGCCTCCCCGCCAGATAATGTGGTTGCTGACTGACCCAATTTTATATAGCCAAGTCCAACATCTTTTAATGTCAATAATTTTGAACCTATAGATGGAATATTTCTAAAAAAATCTAACCCCTGCTCAACAGTCATATTAAGTACATCAGCAATATTTTTCCCCTTATATCTAATATCCAGAGTATCTTTTTTATATCTCATACCCTTACATATCTCACAGGTAACATATACATCAGGAAGAAAGTGCATCTCAATCTTAATCACACCATCCCCTTGACAGGCATCACACCTTCCTCCTCTTACATTAAAACTGTATCGGCTTGGTTTATAACCCCTCATCCTTGATTCAGGAATCTGAGAAAAGAGTTCTCTGACAGGAGTAAAGATGCCTGTATATGTGGCAGGATTAGACCTGGGTGTCCTGCCTATAGGTGATTGATCTATATCTATGACCTTATCAATATCTGTTATCCCTTTTACCTCTTTGCACCTGCCTGGCCTTTCTGATGATCTATATAATTTCTGGGAGAGGTTTTTATATAATACCTCTATAATAAGAGTACTCTTACCTGAACCTGATATCCCTGTAATACAGGTAAATAGACCTAATGGTATCTTTACATCAATATTCTTGAGATTATTCTCTCTTGCTCCAACTATAGTGAGGAATCTCTTTGGTCTTCTATGCCTCTTTGGCAGAGAGATGACAATATCTTTTCTAAGATATTTTCCAGTAAGTGATGCCTCATTGTTCATTATATCAGAGGGCTTTCCCTGTGCTATAATCTCTCCTCCATGTATACCTGCCCCTGGACCCATATCTATTACATGATCAGATGATTTTATGGTCTCTTCATCGTGCTCTACTACCAGTACTGTATTCCCTATATCTCTCAATCTTTTCAGTGTATTTAACAACCTTAAGTTATCCCGCTGATGGAGTCCAATACTTGGTTCATCTAAGATATAGAGGACACCAACAAGGCTTGATCCAATCTGTGTAGCAAGTCGAATCCTCTGTCCCTCACCACCTGATAAGGTAAAGGCTGTCCTATCCAAGGTAAGATATTCGAGTCCTACATTGATAAGGAAACTCAGCCTCTCCCTGATCTCTTTTAATATCCGACTGGCAATATATTCCTCTTTTTCACTAAGTTTAATATCCTTAAAGAATTTATCTGCGTTCTTTATAGAAAATCCTGTTATCTCAATAATAGACATTCCGTTTATCTTTATTGACAGACTTTCAGGCTTTAGTCTCTCACCTTTACATCGAGGGCATGGATGTAGCCTCATATATCGTTCTATCTCTTCCCTTATTATTGAAGACTGAGTCTCCCTATATCTCCTCTCAAGGTTTCCTATTACCCCCTCAAATCTCTTCGTGAAAAAATATCTCTGCCCATCTCTTTCAAAATAAAAAGTTATCTCTTCATTGCCTGATCCATATAAAATGACTCTTTGTATCTTCTCAGGGAGAGATTTAAAAGGCATGAGGAGACTAAATCCATAATGTTTGGACAGGGCTTCAAGCATCTGATAATAATATATAGAGCTTCTCTTCTCCCATGGCCTTATTACACCCTGCCTTATTGACAACTCTTTGTTAAAAACAACAAGGTCTGGATCTATGTCCCTCTTTGTTCCCAACCCATCACATTCAGGACATGCGCCATGAGGACTGTTAAATGAAAATATACGTGGAGATATCTCCGGATAACTTACTCCACACTCAATACATGCCAATTTTTCACTGAATAATAGATCCTCTTCCTTATCCCTGCTTATCACTACTATCCCTTCAGCAAGGTTTAATGCTGTCTCCAATGAATCTGTCAACCGTTTCTCTATCCCTTCCCTGATAATTAATCTGTCAACGATCACCTCTATTGTATGTTTTTTGTTCTTATTAAGCAGAATATTGTCTGACAGGTCCCATACCTTATTATCAATTCTTACCCTTACAAACCCCTTCCTTCTCATCTGAAGGAGCTCTTTTTTATATTCTCCCTTTCTCCCCCTTACTATTGGCGCTAATATCTGAAATCGGGTTCTCTCAGGAAATGAGAGTATAGAATCTACCATCATCTGCATTGGCTGGGCAGTAATCTCTCTTCTGCATTTATAGCAATATGGCCTTCCTATACGCGCAAAGAGCAACCTGAGATAATCATATATCTCAGTTACTGTGCCAACAGTAGACCTCGGATTTTTACTGGTAGTCTTCTGCTCTATAGAGATTGCTGGAGAGAGACCTTCTATTGAATCTACATCAGGCTTCTGCATCTGTTCTAAAAACTGTCTGGCATAGGCAGAGAGAGACTCAACATACCTTCGCTGTCCTTCAGCATAAATGGTATCAAATGCCAATGATGACTTACCTGAACCGCTTAAACCTGTAATTACTACCAATTTATCTCTCGGTATCTCAACCTCTATATTTTTCAGATTATGTTCCCTTGCACCTTTTATAATAATCTTTTTCTCTTTCATATTATCTGAGTCCGAATTCACCCTCTCCCTAACCCTCTCCCACAAGGGGAGAGGGAACTTTCCCCTCCCTTGATGGGAGGGGATAAAGGGAAGGGTGATAGATATTCATGATATGGGGCGACTCATTAGAGTCATGAACGTTTAGTGTATTATAATAGTTCAGGGGTATAATTATCAGGGTGCAGGGTGCAGGATAAGATTTTTTATTTATATGTATGAAAAAAGGAAGCACGATTGAGTGTATAAAAATACCAACCAGATATTTAACAGGTTCTAAACGCTCTTGTAGCGAATAAGGAAATAATAGTTGAAAAGACACAGAAAAAATCTGCACCCTGCACCCTGACAACTGTACCCCTGAACTATTACAGGCTAATAAATTTCACATCCCATCCAGATTACTAAGTCATTTATGCTGCACCTTTTCCTGTAAAGACAACAGGGATAGTCTTAAAGAATATTTTGATATCTAATCCAATCGACCAATTATCAATATATTGTAAATCCATCTCCATCCATTTATTAAAGTCAATTACCTTATTTCTTCCGCTAATCTGCCATAGACATGTAACGCCTGGTTTCATGCTCAATCTTCTTCTCTGCCAGTTTTCATATTTTTCTACCTCTTCTGGTATGGGAGGTCTGGGACCAACAATGCTCATGTCTCCTTTCAAGACATTTATTAATTGAGGAAATTCGTCTATACTCAAACGTCTTATAATCTTTCCAAACCTTGTGATTCTCGGATCGTTTGTTATCTTAAAAGCAGGTCCATTCATCTCATTGAGGTGACTAACCTCACCTTTCTTTTCTTCTGCATCATTCACCATAGAACGAAATTTATACAGGGTAAACCTTCTCCTGTTTAAACCTACTCTCTCCTGACTAAATATAACCGATCCCTCTGATGTAGATTTAATCAATATAGCTACAATTATAAACAGGGGACATAGAATTATTAATAATGCCAAAGATACCACTATATCAAATCCCCTCTTTAACGCTAATAATGTCTCATTATATGGAGTAGTAGTAAAAGTTAAGAGAGGTATGTTGTAAAACTGTTCTAAATGTACCTTTGCTATCATTTTGGGAAAGAAATTTACAGCCACCCTTGTCCTTATTCCAAGCTCTTCACATAATAAAAATATGTCTTCCAGCTCCTCGAGCCGCTTTCTTGACACAGCAAATACCACCTCATCTACTACCTGCTTCTCAAGAATATTAGAGATATTATCAATTCCCCCTATAATAGGATAACCATTTATTTTTTCCCGCTTTCCATTAGATTGATCTGAGATTATACCTACAAGTCGCAAACCCCAGTGCTTATGTTCCTTTAGCAGGTTAATTATCTGCCTTGCCCTTTTGCCTGTCCCTATTACCAGAATATATCTATAATTATATCCCCTCTTTCTGACATACCTAGCAAATATCCTGATTGATATTCTTCCAAAAGATAACAGAATAAAATCAATTACCGGGAAAATGAGGAGAAAAAGTCTGCTAATATGTATATATTTCAGTCCAAAGATAATAGTAGTTATTGATAATGCTCCAAGTATCACCCCTATGAATAATTTTTCTATCTCAGATAAAAAAGTCTTAGTCCTCTGAGATTTATATAACTCAAGATAATGAAATATTATCAACCAGATGGGCAAAATGTAAAATAGCAATTCAGAATATTCAGATATTGGAAGCAGATGCCCATAATTAATATAACCCAATCTATCTCGTACAAAGTAAGCAAGAAAAAATGATATAATAGTCAGAGATAAATCAATCAAAAACACTCCAATTGAAATTATCCTTGCCCTTTGTCTGAGCATAATCCTCACCACCTTTCATGATTTTAAGGGATACATTTACCTTCTCAATTATAATATAAGATTTACTTTCTATAAAATAATGTGGCAGTGTAGCAAAAATTCTGTCAAAGAACAATAAACTTTTAAATAATAAATTAATTTATATATAAAGGCAAGGGGAAAAATGTCTGTAATTTTCAGAGAAGCTTTTAACTTATTGATTTTTTTAGATAATATTGGAGGCGGCGAGCGGATTCGAACCGCTGAATAAAGGTTTTGCAGACCTCTCCCTTAACCACTTGGGTACGCCGCCTTAAGATATATATTATTATCATACTTTCATATTTAAATTCAATACAATTCTATTACCCAAAAACAGACCTTACAATTTTTCCTTCAACATAACTATTCAGCTAATACAGAGTGAGGGGTGGAAAAGAGTTTATAGCGTCACCTTAGTGTTTAGCTCTCACTACTCATAGAGACCTGATCTGAAATGATGCTGTTGTATCTGAATAAACTTATTATAATCATACGCATTATAAAGTCTTTGGAACCCCCTTGCTCTGTATTAGCTGAATAGTTACGTATTTTTATCCTTTGCATTGTGAATTCCTTTTGTCGATATCTAATAAAGTTATCTTTTCTTATATCTCTTATCAGTATATCCCTTCCATTCTATTAAT
>JBHHUU010000145.1:0-6245 GCA_046753905.1 Nitrospirota bacterium
TGGTCGGGGCGAAAGGATTTGAACCTTCGACTCCACCGTCCCGAACGGTGTGCGCTGCCAGACTGCGCCACGCCCCGACAAAATTAAATCCTTATCTATACATACCACATTGTATCAAAATCTTTAGGCAGGTTTTTTATAGTGATGGCACCATTTTGAGGCCATCTCTCTACCTCTGTATCTTTATCCATAACACTTATA
Organism: Nitrospirota bacterium; assembly: GCA_046753905.1. Taxonomy (GTDB): domain Bacteria; phylum Nitrospirota; class Nitrospiria; order JBHHUU01; family JBHHUU01; genus JBHHUU01. The sequence goes on from JBHHUU010000145.1 coordinate 202, forward strand.
AAAAATAGAATCTTATCATTACTCTTAACACCAATGGCTGCAAAGGGAATAGACGCCTCTATAATATCCTCTGCTGCTATAAGACTATTGATTTCAATCTCTTTCCACTCTCCCTCTCTCTCCTCAAACATGGTAGATTTTACATTATTCTCCTTTTTGTCAGGGAATATTCTTATATCAAGCCTGTAGTTATTTGAATCTATCTGGAGAAAATGCAGCTTAAATACAAGACCCGATATATCATTCTCTTTAATATCTTTGAATATATCTATACGTAGATATATATTTGTAGAATCAAATCCATAATAAAAATGGGATAATATCCTTGATGCCTGATGCATGGCAGTTCCTGACTTAGTGATATCGTAAAAGCCTGCTGACAGCCACTCAAAATAACTGGTAACTTTGCCATCTATATCAGGAGCTATATATCCTGCCTGTTCTAATGTAGGCCTCAGTACCTTCTTCTTTCTCAGTATAGGTATCATGAGTCGGGACGGAGGTTCTTTACCTATTAATTTATATACATTTACAAGATGGGATCGGTATATCTCATCAAACTCATCCCTTAACTCAGTAGTATGGTCATCTCCATACCACCAGCACCAGTCACTGCCTTCTGCAATATATATCTCCTCCCATGCACTTGCAACCTTATCCGCATTCTCTTTATCAGATACCGCCTCATATTCTATCAAGGCATCCCTTGCCTCACTCAATAAATCCCATGCTGTATTATCCTCTTCATGACCTATCCATATCCTGAAATTATGACCTATCCATGAACCTGCAAATAGCCTCTTTAACTTCTCCTCAGGAGGATTTTCACGAAGATATTCACCTATAGTAACAGTCCTTATTAATGGATCTTCACTTAACCTCTTGTATAGATATAAGAAGAAGTCTCTCCCGTCATTTTTATAATATTCCCATGCATTTTCCCCATCAAGTATGATAGATATCAGATGGTTTTTAGGACTGCAAGAGAGGTTTTCCCTTATTCTGTGTATCCTTTCTATAAAATCATCAACAGCCCTGTAATGATCCCACTTTGAATATACAAACCCTATAAGATCAGAGAGTCTCTTATCTCTAAAGATTATAGAAATAGCCTTGCCATTTCTCTCTACTGAGTAAGGCGTATATAGTCTCTCCTGGGTCATTATATTATCCTCACCCTGTAGAGAATACCTTAATGACTCTGCCAATATCTCCTCATCAGTTCCTATCCACCTAATCCCTGCTTCAATAAGAAGAGGGATTATATCCTCACTCACAGAACCCTCTGATGGCCACATCCCTTCAGGGAGATGGCCAAAAACCCTTTTATGGAGAGAGATACCGTTTTTTATCTGAGAGAGGGCATCCTGTGGGTAGTTGAATCTCCTTTTGGGCAGGGTTATATCTGGTATCGCCTCTCTTGCTGAGTTTGAATCACATAAGAGGGGCAATATAGGATGATAATACGGCGATGTAGTAAGTTCAACCCTGCCTGTAGATGCCAGACTCCTGTATTCAGGAATTATAAGGGAGAGCACCTCCATCTGTTTCTTTAATAAGATATCCTTTTCCTCTTCTGTAAACTCCCTTTCTTTTTGTATGAGTTCTTTCAGAAAAGGGTCATTCTCTTTAAATATAGGATCAAACCATGTAAGATTAAATAATACTTGTAGATCTAAATAGTCTTGTGTGTCATAATTTTTACTTACCCTCTCCAGATCCTTTTTATCAACACTATCTCCCCTCTTTGTCAATAATTCATGATATTTGGGATAGGGTCTGATCATATTGTCAAAATTGGCCATAAAGAAATTCTTTAACAAAAAGACCTTATCATCAGGGGTTAGTTCACTTGCAGGTTTGGCGGAGATATCAAGAAAGGTATCTGATTTATTATTATCCACATAGTCATTGATCTGTTCTATCAATGAAGGGACAAGGTTAAATGTCTGATGTATATCAGGAAAGTCTTTTAAAATAGAGACCATGTCATAATAATCTTTTATACCGTGCAGCCTCACCCATGGGAGAGAATATTCTCCTGTAATAGGATTTTTATAAAAAGGCTGATGCATATGCCAAAAAAATGCTATATAGATCGATCTATCAGACATATAAATTATCCTCACTATAAAGAGATAACATTTACTTTTTTATCAAGTTCTGCTTTATAGCCTTCTCTACCTCCGCTGAGTAACCTTAAGGTTTGTAACAGCAGCAGATAGAATGCTACAAGCATATCCTCTGATTTTTTTCTGAAAATACCCCTCACCCTAACCCTCTCCCACAAGGGGAGAGGGAACTTCTCCTCCCTTAATGGAAAAAGTTTATACCAACAAAATGCTGGTGTCAAGGATATAGAGATTGAGATATGGGTGAGGTATCCTTATGGCAAGTATATCCTTGGAACCCTCTTACTTATATTGCATAGCACCTCATAAGGAATTGTCCCTATCTTACCTGCTATATCAGATGCAGTAATTACCTCTTCTCCATCTCTTCCTATAAGAATGACATCATCTCCTACACTTATATCTTTATACCCTGTTACATCTATCATGGTATTGTCCATACATACCCTGCCTATTACAGGAAATCTTTTACCTTTAATAATTACCTCTCCGCAATTTGAAAGGAGTCTGTTATATCCATCTGCATATCCGACAGGAAGGGTAGCTATTATACTCTCTCTCTTTGTTGTAAATGTCCTCCCATAACTGATACTTGTACATGGAGAGACCTTCTTCAGGTGGACAATTTTAGTCTTTAGACTCATCACAGACCTTATATCTATCTTTCCTGCCATCCTGTCAGAAGGAAGGTATCCATACAGCATAATACCAGGCCTGACCATGTTAAAAAAAGCATCTTCATAATCTATTATGGCAGCACTATTTGCCGTATGGCAAAGTGGGATATTTATGCCAAGAGATTTAATAGAGTCCAGCATCGTCCTGAACCGCTTGATCTGCATCTGTGCGTATTCTTTATTCTTAATATCTGCATCTGCAAAGTGTGTCATTATACCTTCAATGGATATACCCTGCTGTTCATAAATCCATTTTATGGTATTGATAGCCTCTTTATGGGAAAAACCTAATCTGCCCATCCCTGTATCTATCTTTATATGAATCCTGATACTCTTTCTGCCCTCTTTTTTTAAGGCATCTGCCAGCCCCATAATTGTATCTCTGCTGGAGACAGCAGGTGTAAGATTGTATCTTACAATCTCTTCTGTATGGTCTTTGAAAATTCCACCCATCACTAATATAGGAATATCTATCCCTGATTCTCTCAACTCTACACCCTCTTCTATGAGGGCAACACCGAGCATATTAACGCCTCCTGAGATCAGGGTTTTTGAGACATTCAAAGCCCCATGTCCATAGGCATCAGCCTTTACCACAGCTAATATATATCTGTCTCTTCCAATTCTCTCTCTTACCTGAGAGAGGTTATATAAGACTGCACTAAGATCAATCTCAGCTATAGTTGGTCTCTGCATTAATAACTCTCTCCTGTCTTTTTATATATCTCTTTTATATTATCTTCTATGCTTCTCTTTAATTCTTCATTATCATCTTTTACTAATAACCCTGCCTCCTGTAATCTCTCCAATGCCTTATTGAATCTGCCTGTTTTTATATATATGGATGCAAGTGTATCCAGATAATAGACACGATTGTTCGGATCTACATCAATTGCTTTCTTGATAAGTCTCTCTGCCTCATCCATATCTTTGTTCTGTGAAATATATACCCATGATAGATTATTATATAGACCCCCATTATCAGGCTCTCTCTTAAGAGCATCCTTATAAAACCATTTTGCCTTCTCATAGTCTCCTTTCTGATAATAGACATTTCCAATATATATAAGGGCAATGGCATAATCAGGCTCTTTTCTTAATGCCTCCTTATATTCTGAGAGTGCTAAATCAAGCTTTCCCTCTGACTCATAAGATACACCTAATGATATATGCTCCTCTGTTGTTAAGGGGTCATTTAATATAATAATCCTTGGCAGAGAGATACACCCTGAGAATAATAATAAAAATGATAAGAATCCTATTGCCGCGGTAATATCAATAATGTCTGGTAATTTGTCTTTTTCCATGCCTTTAAAAAATTATCATAGGGGATCTCTTTTGCCCTATCTTTCCCTGAGTGGGCTATAATATATCTTTCTTTATCATTATACCCTATTATTACAATATAGTGCCCTATAGGAAATATCTTATAGCCTAAATTAATAAATGCTATCAATGGTCGACCTTTTGATACCTGCCCCCTTATATCATCCAGACTTCCTTTATAGCTCTTTGTATCAAACCCGGCACCTCTTGCATATATCTCCATATCTATATTCAATGTCCCCCTGATTTTAGGGAGATAAACCTTTTCAGCTATATCCCTAACAGGTATAGGGACATCCCAGAAGTGAAATATAGAGGCAAGAGAAGAAGGACCGCAAAATCTATTTTCGTCAGGGAAGAACGGGACATCTCGAATGAAATGGATATCCTCTTTATTGTTTTCTGTAATCACAACAGAATGGCTGCAGCCATTTATGATAAGAAAAAGAAGGAAGGAAAGGTAAAGATAGGTATTACACTTATTTCGTGATAGGGAGTCAGCCATTCCTTAGCTATAGACATCTTATTAAGAGTAAGGAGTTAGAATAGATGCGATTTTTTTTATTCTGACTCCTTACTCCAGTGTCTATCTATTTAGTGATTATAACCTTATGCCCTGTTATCTGAAGTAAGATTACAACAAGTATTGTAATAATTAAAAGGGTTACTACTACCCCTAATGCATCACCGCCGGTACCAGGATATAATGTATTGATATCAGCAGCAGTATTATGAATCTGGCGATCTGAAAGGCGGCTTAACCTACTGCTTATCTCTTCTTTTGTCAAACCCAGGTCTGCCAATCTCTGTGAGACAATCTTTTTCTCAAGAAAGCTCTGAATCTTTTTAATATCTTCACTTCTGTTAAAACTAGAATCTTTATTGTTTAAGTAAAAGTTAGATGGCAGAAACATAGCGAGAGAATCAGATGGCAGAGATGTAATTATAAAAAATGCAACTATTAAATACCATACGAGTGATGTTTTTAGCATAGTTCTTTTAGAAAACAACATATATCTCCTCCTTCCTATAAGTGTATATGGACTTTTTTACCCCATAATCTTTTTTGATAATATATTAAGATTATCATCAAAGTCATACAAAATTGGGACACCCGTAGCTATATTTAAGTGTAATACATCATCCTTAGAGAGTTTGTCAAGAAACATAACAATTGAACGCAAACTATTTCCATGTGCTGATATGAGAACACTTCTTCCCTCCTTACAGTCTTTCATTATCTTATCCTTAAAATATGGGAGTGTCCGTTCTCCTGTATCCTTTAGGCTCTCTCCGTTTGGTGGAGCAATATCATAGCTCCTTCTCCATAGATGTACCTGCTCATCTCCAAACCTCTTTGCAGTCTCAGCCTTGTTTAATCCCTGTAAATCTCCATAATGTCTTTCATTCAGAGCGATATCCTTTTCTACCTTAATGTTCTCCTGATTAATAACCTCTAATACAATCGTCAGTGTCTCCTGTGCCCTTTGTAAGAGGGAGGTATAAGCCTTATGGAATTGTATCCCCTTTAGTTTTTCTCCTGCCCTCCTTGCCTCCTCCCTTCCCTTATCAGTAAGGGGGATATCAACCCATCCTGTGAATTTGTTCTCCATATTCCATAATGATTTACCATGTCTTAATAATACTAACTTGGCCATTTCTTCTCCTTTTTTACCATGAAAATCCCCCCTCACCCTAACCCTCTCCCACAAAGGGAGAGGGCAATGTAAATATATAACAAATATAATATAAAATGCAATACCATAACACCAACAATGCACGGTGAGTCATATCAAAAATATAATTCTATAGAAAAATCCTTCATTTTGGAAATATCTATCCCAGTAGACTACTATTTTACTATGAAAATACATTTTCATACTTGGGGGTGAGCAAGTCTGCTCATGAG
>JBHHUU010000146.1:0-6224 GCA_046753905.1 Nitrospirota bacterium
TACGCATTATAAAGTCTTTGGAATCCCTTGCCCTGTATTAGCTGAATAGTTACGATTAGGTTATACTTATTTCCAATCTCTGTTTTTGGGAGAAAATTTTGACTTGACCTGACTTCATATTGTATGTTACCTTTTTACCGAATGTTGAATCCTGTGTTGAGTCTTGCTCGGCTTCTCTTGATGTGTTCTATAAGGATATAAGACTGTGTCAAAAAAATGTGTATATTGTAGTAAAAAAAAGGGTAAACGTTCCTGTCCTATCCTGAAGGGATATATCTGTCACTCATGTTGCGGAGAAAACAGACAAAGCGAAATCCGTTGTCCTGATACATGCCACTATCTGGTTGGCGATAAGAGTTATTATCAGAAAAGGATAGAGAAAGGATGTCACAAATTATATATAGATACCCTCAATTCAATAGGGTCAGAATTAGGAGAGAGTGGTATTTTTACCTTTAGCACAATTGGAATGTCTATATATCATTATCACCACAATCATAGTGACATACATAGTAATATATCTGATTATGATCTGAGAAAGGGAGTGGAGGCTCTTAAAAATGAATTTTCAGTGATAAAATTACCATATCAGATTAAATCAGATGTTGGAGATTGTTTAATTGAAGTGATTGAATCTGAAAGAGATAATCCAGAAAATCCTCCCATTGATAATAATTGCATTGTTAATGTCTGCGACAGATATATCTGCCTGATCAATAAGATATCGGGAGAGAGTATGCACTCATCTGTTTTTAAAGAATTTCTTATAGATTTGATCAATAATATCTTTCCTCATGCAGAAGAAAGTATAAAAGCTGAGATAGCTGAAACGAGAAAGACTATAGAACCGTCAATTATTCTGCCGTAAGCGATTAAGGTATAAGTCAAGACCTTTTAACCTGTGTATCCAAATGTCCTGTTTCCCGTCTAAAAATGAGTTTATAAAAAGTAATATACCTCTGCCTATCTATAAAAATATAGATATAGAGATGGATGATCTATCTCCATTTGATTGTTTTAGAGAAGTATCTTCAGGGAGATATTCCTTTTTATTAGAGAGTACAAAAGGTGCAGAAGGTATAGGGAGATATTCCTTTATAGGGACAGAACCGTACCTTATATTTAAAAGTAAAGGTAAGAGGATAGAGATAATTGAGGAAGATGAGAAGAAGATAATATCTGGAAGTCCGATTGATATCCTGAAAGATATCCTGAGAGATAAGAGGATATACAGGAATAACATAGACCTTCCTCCCTTCTTTGGAGGTGCTGTTGGATTCTTTAGCTATGACCTTGTCCATTTCTTTGAAAAGTTACCACAGAATGCAAAGGATGATCTCAATCTCCCTGATATCTATCTCATCTTTGTGGATAGTGTGGTAGTCTTTGATCACCTTAAAAAGGGAGTAAAGATCATCTATTCTTTTGCAAGAGACCTGTTTTATAAAGAAGATAGAGAGATGCTCTATTATAAAGGGATTGAGAGGATAGAATATCTGGAGAAAAGGCTTAGAAAATGCAAAAAAAATGCAGAAAACGGAGCAATAATAAAAAGAGATGGAGTGGTGGGAGCAACACCTCTTTCTTCATTTACAAAAGAGGAATACATGGATATAGTAGAGAGGTGCAAAGAATATATTAAGGCAGGTGATATATTTCAGGCAAATCTGTCTCAGAGATTCTGCATTAATATAGTGAAGAGAGACCCAATAGAGATATATTCTCTCCTGAGAAGAATAAATCCATCTCCATTTTCTTCCTATATAGACTTTGATGGTTTAAATATAGTCAGTTCTTCACCTGAGCGCCTTGTAAGATTGAGAGGGAGAGATGTAGAAACAAGGCCAATAGCCGGCACAAGGCCAAGGGGAACAGATAAGCATGAGGAGACAAGGTTTACAGAAGAACTCTTTGCAAATGAAAAAGAGAGGGCAGAACATATCATGCTTATTGATCTTGAGAGGAATGATCTGGGGAGGGTTTGTGAATATGGAAGCATAAGGGTAGATGAATTTATGGTCCCGGAATATTATTCTCATGTTATACATATTGTATCTAATATCAGAGGGAGACTGCATAAAGGGAGGGATTGCTTTGATCTGATCAGGGCAGTATTCCCTGGAGGCACTATAACAGGTGTGCCAAAGGTAAGATGTATGGAGATTATAAACGAACTTGAGCCTGTAACAAGAGGTCCATATACTGGTTCTATAGGGTATATCAGTCTCTCTGGTGACATGGACATGAATATTATTATAAGGAGTATCATTATTAAGAATAAATATGCCTATATACATGTAGGTGCAGGCATTGTGGCAGACTCTGATCCAGAGAGAGAATATTATGAGACCCTTTTCAAAGCAGAGGCAATGTTAAAGGCACTAACTGAATGAAACAAAACCTGAGCAAATAAAGTCAGAACTGATACTATTTTGCAAAAGGCATAACATTTTTCATCATTTTTTATACATTTCACAAAGAATTCACTTTTCTGCTGTCTGTCTGTCATATTCATCGGATATATTTTTTAAATACCTGTTCAAACTTTATGGAGAACAATGCAGATGAAATAAAAGCCATTGCCATTCTTCTTTTTGTTATTGGCTTGTTGAGAACACTTGCTATTTTAGTTTCACCTGGAAAGAAATTGAAGGAATTAAAGGATGAAAACTGAAACCTTAGAAAAGATAAAAGAAATATTCCTTTTCATTCTGATGGTCATCGGTATTTTGCTCATTGTCATGTACTGGAGGTAATGTAGTTAAGTGTCTGTGCTCCAAAACGGTAATGTTGCTGTAATTCCGCCAGAGCCATGACACATTGGCATTCCTCATTGTATGGTTTGTTGCTATGTTGTAAGTGACACTTAAATTAATAATATGTCCGGATATTGTGGAGTATTATACCTGCCCGCTGGATCAGGAGTTATCCTCTATAATTGTTGGAGTAATGAATATCAGGAGTTCAGCCTGATTGGAGATATTTGTCTCTTTTTTAAATAGTCTGCCTATGAAGGGAAGTTTATATAGCCATGGTATTCCACTCTCCCCGGATGCCTCATTTTTTGTATATATCCCACCTATTACTATTGTCTCACCATTCTTTATCAGGAGATTTGTCTCTGCTGTCCTTGTGGTGAGTGGCGGTATATCCTGAACCTGTCTGTTAAAATCCGGATCTTTTTTGTCTGTCTTTACGTATAAGGATATATGATTGTCAGATGTAACATGTGGAATGACTGTAAGCTCTAACTTTGCATCTATTGTTGTAACTCCTGTGTTGGTCTGCTGACCTGCTGCCCCTGCAGCACCCCCGGTGTTTCCTGTTGCTACTGTTCCTACTGCCAATGATGTAGTAGGAATCAATATCTCTGTTCCTGTTGATATTTTAGCCTCTTTGTTATCCAGAGTCAGTATCTTCGGGTTGGAGAGTATCTTGCCCTTGCCTGTATCTTCCATCGCAGAGAGCTGAAGGTCAAGTTGAAAGGTATTTAAGATACTCCCAAACGACATACCGATCGATCCCCCTCTTCCCTGTCCTACATTGGCTGGCAGATTAACAACCAGATTATTTCCGCTTAACCCGACACTCTTTGTCTGAGGAATCGGAGTAGACCCTGAGCTTATTTGTGTTACACCGCCTGTCACCTGATATGACCCTTTAGATGTCTTTTTAAGGAAATTCCCCCCCCACTGTATGCCAAGTTCTCTTGTAAAATTTGTATTTACTTCAACGATCCTTGCCTCAATCAATATCTGCGGAGTTCTGGTATCAAGTTCCTCAATGATATCTGTAATCTTATCTACATTTTCAGTAAGGTCTTTTATTATAATTGAATTTGTCCGGGCATTGACAGAGATGTTACCCTTTTTGCTTAACAGGTTTGTTATAACATCTGATATCTCCTCTGCATCGGCATAATTGACATGAATTATTCTTGTAATAAGGTCTCTCTCTCCATCTAAAAAGGGTGACTTAATAACCCTGACAATATTACCCTCTTGGAAGTAGGTGAGATTATTTATTCTCAGGATAGATCGGAAGGCATCCATAAGTGTGACATTTTGAAAACTTAATGTGAGTTTTCCATTTATATTGTCACTTATAATTATATTCATATTATTTTCCTGCCCTATTGCTCTCAATATATCCTTTAAATCTGCATCCTTGAATTCCATTGAGAAGAGAGATGCCTTATCTAATTTAGATATCTCAAGTGTAAGAGAAACCGCATCCTCTGCCCTTGCTGACTCTATTTGGAGTATTATAGAGCAGTAGAGCAGCAGAGCAGCAGTAGAGCAGCAGAGCAGTAAAGCAGTAGAGCAGTAGGAGTGTAATCTCCGTAAGAGCTTATAACAATCTTTCTCCTGCTCTATAATACCTCTTAAAATTATAGTTATTCTATTCATGGTCTTTGCCCTTTTATTATTATCTTTAACTTATTTACCTTTATCTCTCTCTTACCATCCTTATCCCTGATAATAACTCTATCGTCCAATATATCAATAATCTTTATTCCCTTAAAAGTATCACCTTTTCTTAATATCTGATTGTCTATTATGACAATCCCTTTATCTTTGCTATAGATGATACCACTTATCTTTATTTCAGGTTTCGCCTCTGGTTCAGTCACTTCTATCTCAGGAAAATTCTCTTTTTCAACAGGGAGATCAAAGGGATCCCGTCCTGAATTAATATTAATTTTTTCTTTTAACCACTCGATATTTATATCAGATATAGACTCAGATGAGACAAAAGATGGACAGAGAAATATCAAAAGGAAGGATATTATTAATATTAGAATTTTATTCTTTTCTCTCATCTCTATCTTCATGCCGATTATCCTTTTTTCATAAAGGTTGTTGCATTTAACTCAGTCAGGATATATGGAGTAAGTCCAGAATTAGTTGTAATCTTGATATCTTTTATCACTATTGGTATTGAATAGTTCTCCAGCGCCTCAATATATTCGTTTAAGTTTTGAAACCTGCATCTCATATTCATGCTGATAGAGAGCATTGTATATGCTCCATTCTCTTCTCTTTCCAATGGCCTGAATGAGATAATCTCTATATCTTTCGATCTCCCCAATCTGATAACTTCTCTTAAAAAGATGGAAAGCCTATCTTCCATAAAAAACACTTCCTTTTGCCTTTCTTTTATTATTTCTGAATCATCTATCTCTCCTACCTTGTTTCTTAACTCATTCAACTGGTTAGATAGATTTATGATCTCTGTATTCAGGGAATTGCCCTGATGGGTAAGCCTCTTAACCTCTTTGAGTTTGGGAAGGTAAAGAGAGTTAAAAAGAAAGAATACAGAGAAAACAACAGTTATTACAAGAATAATCTTTTCTCTCTTAGACAATTTTGAAAAATCAATCTTTGCAAACAATTCTTTTAATTCCAACTCTTCTCTCCTATTTTAGCTGTCTCTTCAGGAATATAACCTAAAAAATTTTTAAACCTACACCCTGCACCTTGTGTAATATCAACTCATCAACCATTATCAATCCCTGCCATAATCTCAAAATTGATCAACTCTCTCTTTGTCCCATTTCTTCCTCTCGTATATATCAATTCTATATTATTAAATTTCTCTGACCCCTCTAATGATGAGATAAAGTTTGTAATATCTGATTGAGAATGGGCAAAGCCTACGAATCTTACACCCTTTTCTCCTGCCCTATTCCCTTTTTTTATCTCGATACTCTCTGTGTCAGTTAACCATACCCCCTCTGGTATTATCTGTCCTATTTCTCTTAATATCTGTGACCAGAAGTATCGGGTCTTTAATATCTCTTTTATTCTTTCTATTCCCTCTTTTTCTTTTTCTTTAGTTGCCTTGTTATCTTTAATAATCTCTCCTATCTTTGTAGTTAAATCTTTTAATTCCCCTTTTAATATATCTCTCTTTACAATAAGCGATGCGTTCTCTTTTTTTAAACTATTGCTCTCCTTTAATTTGATTGTATAGCTCATGATGATTAATCCTATAAGTATAAATAGGCATGACAATATAATTAGTTTTTTGGTCAGAAATCTATCTCCTGCAATATCTTCAGTTAATAGATTTATATGCGTTTTTTTCATTCCTAATTCCCAATTCGTAACTATTCAGCTAATACAGAGTGAGGGGTGGAAAAGAGTTTATAGTGTCACCTTAGAGATTAGGTCTCACTACTCATAGAGACCTGATCTGAAATGATGCTCTTCTATCTGAAT
>JBHHUU010000147.1:0-6215 GCA_046753905.1 Nitrospirota bacterium
CAGAACTGTGGGCGCTGGTGTGATTAGCCAGATTATAGAATGAAAAATGAAATGTTTACCTAAACAAGGAAGAGGAGATAGTTAGTGGAGCAGAAGATCAGGATAAGATTAAAAGGTTATGATTATAGGGTATTGGACCAGTCAGTATTAGAGATAGTTGAGACTGTGAAGAGAACAGGTTCAACTATAGCAGGTCCTATTCCTCTTCCAACAAAGATCAGGAAGTATACTGTGTTACGGTCTCCTCATGTAGATAAAAAGTCAAGGGAGCAGTTCGAGATAAGAACACATAAGAGACTTATTGATATATTAGAACCGACACAGGATACTATAGATGCCTTAATGAAACTGAATCTGTCAGCAGGTATTGATGTGGAGATTAAACTGTGAATTTGAAGTCTGAAGCTAAGGAACTAAAGAAATGATAAATGGTATATTAGGTGAGAAATTAGGAATGACACAGGTCTATAGAGAGGATGGCAGTGTAATTGCTGTTACAGTTGTGGAAGGTGGTCCGTGCTGGGTGACCCAGAAAAAGACTATTGGAAATGATGGTTATAATGCAATTCAGATATCGTTCAGAGAGGTTAAGGAAAAGAAGGTTAATAAGCCTATGTCAGGCCATTTTAAAAAGACTAAAGTATCTCCAATGAGATATCAAAGAGAGGTAAAGGGTGATGTCTCTAAGGTGGAGTTGGGGCAGATGATATCAATAGATATCTTTGAGAAAGGTGAAAAGGTTGATGTGACATCTATTTCAAAGGGAAAAGGGTTTGCCGGTGTAGTAAAAAGGTATCACTTTAAAGGCGGACCTGCAACTCATGGCTCAATGTTTCACAGGGTGCCGGGCTCTATAGGTAACAGTGCGTATCCATCAAGAGTATGGAAAAATAAAAAAATGCCAGGGCAGATGGGGAATAAAAAGGTTACGATAAAAAGACTGGAGATAATAGATATTAGAAAAGAGGATAATCTTCTTTTTATAAAAGGGGCTATACCTGGAAGCAAGGGAAGTATAATAGAGATAAAAAAAATCTGAAGGGATAATCTGATAGTTATGATAGAGGTAGAAGTAAAAAACACAAAAAATGAAAAGGTTGACAGTCTGGAGTTAAATGAGGAGATATTTGGGAGAGAGGTGAAAAAGCCGCTGATCCATCAGGCTCTTGTTACACAAATGGCTTCTCAGAGACAAGGAACAGCTTCTACCAAGACAAGGGGTGAAGTTAGTGGCGGTGGAAAGAAACCATGGCGACAAAAGGGGACAGGAAGGGCAAGGGCGGGTTCTTCGCGGTCTCCTGTATGGAAAGGCGGCGGCACAGTATTTGGTCCAAGGCCAAGAGATTATTCATGCGCATTTCCCAAAAAGATGTTAAAATCTGCCTTATTAAGCATTATAAGCAGCAAGGTAAAAGAAGGGGAATTAATAATACTGGATGATTTAGAAATAAATGACCCAAAGACAAAGATTATGGCTGGTATCCTGAAGGGACTTAATCTAAATAGCACGCTCTTTGTGATTGGAGAAAATAATAATAGAGAAAATTTACAGAGGGCATCAAGGAATATCCCTCACCTGAAACTTATAAATATGCGGTGCTTAAATGTATATGATCTGTTATCTCATAAATATATGCTTATCCTTAAGAGAGATATTGTGCAGTTAAAGGAGATGTTTTCATAATGAGAGATCCGTATGATATTCTTAAAAGGCCTTATTTGACAGAGAAGATTACTGTTCTGAAAGAAAAAGAGAATAAGGTATGTTTTGTTGTAAGTAAGGACGCAAACAGAGTTGAAGTGAAAAAGGCAGTAGAGAAGGCCTTAAAGGTAAAGGTTGAGAAGGTAAATGTTATGAATTTTTTAGGAAAAAAAAAGAAACTAGGCAGGTTTGAGGGTAAAAGACCTGATTGGAAAAAGGCTATGGTCACCCTGAAAAAAGGGGAAAAACTTGGGCTTTTTGAGGCATAAATTATGGCTATAAGAGAATATAATCCTACCTCTCCGGGTAGGAGAAATATGTCGGTTTTGACACTTAAGGAGATTACAAAAAAAAGGCCTGAAAAAAGCCTGGTAGTATCTCTCCCATCTACAGGCGGAAGGAATAATAATGGCAGAATGACTGCGCGTCACAAGGGTGGAGGACATAAAAGACAATACAGGATTATTGATTTCAGACGGGAGAAGGATAATATTTCAGGCAGGGTTATAGCTATAGAGTATGATCCAAACAGGAGTGCACTTATTGCGTTGATTCAATATATTGATGGTGAAAAAAGGTATATAATTGCACCTGATGGATTAAAGGTTGATGATAATTTGATGTCAGGAGAGGGTGTTGAGATAAAAGTTGGCAATGCCTTGCCGCTAAAAAATATACCTGTAGGAACAATTGTGCATAATATTGAATTAAAAAAGGGGAAAGGCGGACAGTTGGCAAGAAGTGCAGGTGCATATGTGCAGATTATGGGTAAGATGAATAATTATGTCCAGCTTAAACTTTCGTCCGGAGAGGTAAGAAAGGTTCATGCTGAATGTAAGGCTACTATTGGACAGGTTGGGAATATAGATCATGAAAATATTCAGATAGGAAAGGCTGGAAGATCAAGATGGTTGGGGAAGAGGCCAAAAGTGAGAGGTGTTGCAATGAATCCTGTTGATCATCCTCATGGAGGTGGTGAGGGCAAGGCAGGTCAGGGAAATCCCCATCCTGTTACTCCGTGGGGACAACCAACAAAAGGTTATAAGACAAGACGACATAAATATACGGATAAATTTATAATAAAGAAAAAAAAGACTAAATGAATGAGTGAAAAACTAAAAACTAAAAACTAAAAACTTTTCACTTAATTAAAAGGGGAGAATATAAGTGCCAAGATCAATAAAAAAAGGACCATATATAGACCCGAAGCTGATGAAAAAGATCGAAGCAACGGATAATAGGAGAGAGGTCATACGGACATGGTCGAGAAGGTCTACAATATTTCCAGAGATGATAGGAAAAACCATTGCGGTACACAATGGAAAAAAGTTTATCCCTGTTTATATTACTGAAAATATGGTAGGGCACAAGTTAGGAGAATTTTCGCCTACGAGGTTTTACAGAGGACACAGTGGCGGAAAAACTGAGAAGGCAACGAGATTAAAATAAAGGTAGAAGAAGAATGGAAGCAAAGGCGATTTTAAGATATACAAGAGTAACTCCTCGGAAGGCAAGGATGGTAGTTGATCTGATCAGAGGGAAAAAGGTAGAAGAGGCATTTACTATCCTGAGATTTGTACGAAAAGATTGCGCAAGGTTAATAACCAAGCTCCTTAAATCAGCGGTTGCCAATGCCGAGGATAGAAAGATAGGGGATATGGATGAGCTATGGATAAGCAAGGCAGTAGTAGATAATGGAGCAGTCTATAAGAGATTTATGCCAAGGGCGATGGGCAGGGCAAGTATGATTAAAAAGAGAACGAGTCATATTACATTAGTGCTTTCTTCTACAGAGGAAGATAAAAGATAATTGGAGGGGTATAGATTGGGACAGAAGGTTCATCCATTAGGGTTTAGATTGGGGTATATTAAGATATGGAATTCAAGATGGTTTTCTGAAAGAGAGTATGGAAAGCTATTAATTGAAGATATTAAGATTAGAGAGATTATAAAGAAGAAGCTATATCATGCTGGTGTATCAAAGATAGAGATAGAAAGGGCTGGGAATCAGATAAAGATAAGCATTTATTCCTCCAGACCAGGGATAATAATCGGCAGAAAAGGGACAGAGGTAGATAAATTAAAAAATGGACTGGAGAGTTTTACAAAAAAACAGGTTTATATAAATATAAAAGAGATAAAAAAACCTGAGTTAAATGCTCAATTGGTTGCTGAAAATGTATCTTTGCAGCTTGAAAAGAGGGTAGCCTTCAGGAGGGCAATGAAAAAGAGTGTTGCTACTGCCCTTAGATTTGGGGTATTGGGCATAAAGATTGCCTGTGCAGGGAGATTGGGAGGTGCAGAGATTGCCAGAACAGAATGGTATAAGGAGGGAAGAATTCCTCTTCATACCTTGAGGGCAGATATAGATTATGGATTTGCAGAGGCAAGGACTACCTATGGAAATATTGGAGTAAAGGTATGGATATATAATGGAGAAGTTCTGCCTCCAAAAGGGGTTAATTCTCTTTAACGATTAACAAGGTTTATCACAAAATGAAAGATGTAAGGAGAGAGTAAAAGAATGCTTAGTCCAAAAAAAGTTAAACATAGAAAGATTATGAAAGGCAGGATGTATGGAAAGTCGCTTAGGGGCGGTAATCTGAATTTTGGGTCATTTGGATTGAGGGCATTAGAACCTGCATGGTTATCCAGCCGTCAGATAGAGGCTGCCCGTATTGCTATGACAAGATATATAAAGAGAGGCGGTAAGATATGGATAAGAATATTCCCTGATAAGCCTATTACAAGAAAACCGGCTGAGACTAGAATGGGAAAGGGAAAGGGAAGTCCAGAATACTGGGTGGCGGTTGTTAAACCTGGAAGGATACTTTATGAGATAGATGGTGTGCCAAAAAAACTTGCTCAGGAGGCATTGAGGTTGGCTTCATTTAAATTGCCTATTTCAACACAGTTTGTATCGAGGGACCTGGATTAATGAATATCAGAGAGATCAGAGGATCTACTAAAGAGGAATTATTAGAGCGGGAAAGTGAATTAAAAAAGGAGCTGTTTAACCTGAGATGTCAGATGGTACTGGGAAAGATGGAAAGTCCGGGAAGGGTTAAACAGGTAAGAAAAGAGATCGCTCAGGTCAAAACTGTTTATAATGATAAGGTGGCAAACAGAGAGGGGTAAATGAATAAAAAGACTTATATAGGTGAAGTTGTCAGCAATAAGATGGATAAGAGTATTGTTGTAAAGGTGGGAAGGCTGACCCAGCACCCTGTGTATAGAAAAGTAATTAAGAGGTTTACAAGGATAATGGCACATGATGAAAAAAATGAGTGCCAGATAGGTGATAGTGTAAAGATAGTTGAGACAAGACCTCTTAGTAAAAGGAAGGCTTTCAGAGTAATAGATATTATCAAGTAAATATTCATGAACGAGTTGTTCACCCCCGAGGATGAAAATCTATCACCCTCCCCTTAATCCCCTCCCATCAAGGGAGGGGAAAGTTCCCTCTCCCCTCAGGGGAGAGGGTTAGGGTGAGGGGTGGTTTAGGTAAGGGGGGATTCACATAGTAAATATCCATTCGTGAATGGACATTTACTATGTGAATGAATACTACAAGTTGAAAGGAAAGATAGCAGTATGATTCAGGTGCAGACAATGCTTGATGTAGCGGATAATTCAGGCGCTAAAAAGGTTATGTGTTTCAGAATACTTGGTGGTTCATGGAGAAGGTATGCAAGAGTCGGGGATATAATAATAGTTGCCGTAAAACAGGCGATACCCCGTACATCTATAAAAAAGGGTGATATAGTAAAAGCCGTTGTTGTTAGAACTGCTAAAGAGATAGGGAGAAATGACGGTTCTTATATTAGATTTGACAGAAATGCGGCAGTCTTGATAAATGCACAGGGAGAGCCTATTGGGACAAGGATATTTGGTCCTGTGGCAAGAGAGCTCAGGCGGAAAAAGTTTATGAAGATAGTATCGTTAGCACCGGAAGTGCTTTAAATTATGGAGCTTAATAGAGGATTGTAATGGCTATACAGAAATGTAGAATAAAAAAGGGTGATATGGTAATAGTGGTGTCAGGTAAAGAAAAGGGTAAGAGAGGCAAGGTCTTACAGGTATTACGAAAAAAGGAAAAGGCACTTGTTGAAAGGGTGAATATTGTAAAGAGACATACCAAAGAGAGTCAACAGAGTAAAGGTGGAATTATTGAAAGAGAAGGATTAATCCATATTTCTAATATAATGCTTATATGTAATAATTGTGAAAAGACTACAAGGATAGGCATGAAGATAACAGAGGATGGGAAAAAGCTTAGAGAGTGTAAGAGGTGCGGAGAAATAATAGATAAAGGATAAGAAATGAAAATATTAAATGATAAATTGTAACTATTCAGCTAATACAGAGTAAGGGGTGGAAAAGAGTTTATAGCGTCACCTTAGTGTTTAGCTCTCACTATTCATAGAGACCTGATCTGAAATGATGCTGTTGTATCTTAATAAACTTATTATAATCATACGCATTATAAAGTCTTTGAAACCCCTTGCTCT
The DNA here is from genome assembly GCA_046753905.1 of Nitrospirota bacterium. Lineage (GTDB taxonomy): Bacteria > Nitrospirota > Nitrospiria > JBHHUU01 > JBHHUU01 > JBHHUU01. The sequence goes on from JBHHUU010000147.1 coordinate 6,214, forward strand.
GT
>JBHHUU010000148.1:0-6121 GCA_046753905.1 Nitrospirota bacterium
CCCCGCACAACCGCACCCTTTGAACTATTATCCATTATCTAATATTATACCTTATCTTAATTACAGACGAAGACCTGACTGGTTTGAAGATAATCTTTCTCTTCCGAATCTTGTATCGAAGATCTGTTTCTATATCCAATTCAGAGGCATTTTTCTGCAAGATATAAACTATTGCTGAACATTTTTGCGTTACTTCAGCTTTTTCTCTTATTTCCAGCGAATCTTGATTTATTCGGTATACCCTTTCCACTATAGCTCTGTTCCATACCATTCCGTCCTGTCTGGCAGCAGGAGATCGAAATTTAACCAAACTCCCATTGACCTCAGCCATTGAATCCATTGCCCATTGTGTAGTATATTTTTCATTAAGATAATAAAAAAAAGGAAGTAATATCGTTCTGAAAGGATAGAGGATACCATTTATATATGAACCTGTTTTAAAAACAATTCTGGACAGGGCAAGCCTGAAGTATATGTCAGCCCATCGATTGTCCTTGAGAAACCTTTTTAAACCATTAATCAAGTCAAATCTATTGATTAAGAAAATAAAATTTCCATTACTTCTCTCACTGTCATTTAGTGGCTTTATTGAGTTTTCCCAGTTATTTCTTTTAGTGCCAAAATAGATGACACTCCCTCCCCCAATCAGACTCCCCCAGGTAATATTGAAGGGTTTCTTTTTATATCTAAATAGCACTGACATCTCCTCATCCCTATATCGACAGAGTCCGCTATCATGAAAAACCTGCCACTTTTTATTTGCTCCTTGATTAACTTTATAAACTGGTTCATCAGGAATTTTATCAATTACACGGCAAAGCCATGCCATCTGTGCGTTTACAAATATCCTGCATTTAAAATCCTCATTATTATATATAGATCCAATTACTCCCCCGTCTTCGTTTTGATGTCTGAGTATTTGTTCAAAGCCGATCCTGGCATATTCCAGATATTCAGGATTGTTCGTTAATTCATAGGTTTTAACCAGGTCGTAAATATCAAAGGTATTGGAGGCAATTTCGTAATAAGGATTCCAGTAATACCTTTTAATCTCCAAATTCATCTCTTTTATGCCATTGGGATTGATCATAGCTATCAGGTAGTCTGCACCTTTTATCATCTTGTCCTTTATAGATTCAAGGATTTGATTATCCGGGTCAATGTTTCCTAAGATATAATAAATAAATGATAGATGCCTGGAATGATAGTATGGAGAGACATCATTTTTCCCGGGAAAATCAAATTGATAATGATAAGGAAAACCACCGTCTCCATTCTGTTCTTTGACTGATTTTTCAATAGAGCATTCCAATGCATTTCTCCAGACTGATTCTTTGAAAATCTTGTATGCTGCTGATAACCCTGTTCCGCCCCAGAGTCTCCGATTTGTGACAGGCTTCTTTATTACGACTTCTTTTAAATAGGAGTCAGATACCTTATAAATAATATCAAGAAATCTGTCAGACTCACCGGGAGATAGACCTTCTTTATATTGGAGATAGAAGCTGGAAATGGCATCAACGCAAGCGCCGCAGTCTATGACATTATCTGATAGATTTCTCCCATCAAACATCCCTGGATAAAAGACCCAGACTTGACCATCAGGGTTTTTGTAAATGGTTTCTAAAGTCCGCAGGCATCTCTCCTTAGCCTTATGTATGTAGCTTTCATCCCCAGTTATTTCGTATAACCTCATATCAATCACAGAAGAATATACATTTTTCCCTGTATGTTCCAGGTGATGATAGGGACAGAGCAGAATTCCATCCCTGTTGGTTAATCTATCGAGATAAGATGAAATCCTTTTCAGGAAATTTATCTTTTTATCCGCCAAGTGCTTCAAGGATAGTTCTGGCATCAGAATGAATTGTTTCTTTGAAAATATCTGTGATTTTTTTCATTAACCTGTCAAGACTATGATCTCGAACAGTAATTTCTCTTAAATGGCTGCCTAACTCCTTGTACTGATGGGAGGGCATGGATAGTATAGTAAATATTTTTTTTGCCAGACCTTCTTCGCTCCCAGTTTCAAACATTAATTTATCTGAATATTTTCCCAGGACTTCATAAAAGGCCTCATTGGAGGTTAATACCGGTTTTGCGCACGCCATAGCCTCAAGCACTGCCTTATCCACGCTTCCAGTATGGCTGGCATTTATGGAAAGGCAACAATTCTGATAATGTTCAACCACTTCCCTGTAAGGAGTATCCCCGCAAAACTCCACATATTTTTGAAGCCCCAGTATCTCTGACAATGATTTAATTTTATTGAAATACTCCACATCTTTTTTAGTATTCCAGAAAGGTGAGCCAACGATCTTTAGTTTGATATAAGGGACTTTATTTTGTTTAACTAATATATTTATAGCTTTAATCATAGTTTCATAATCTTTGGATGGCGAGATCCTTCCTACTGACAGCAGATTAAATGAATTTATGTCTGAACATAAATCACTTTCTGCAGCCCTGAAATATTCAGTATCAATTCCATGTCCAACCACTATTTTTTTCTTGCTCTTTATTCTGAAAGAACGATCAGAAGCAGTTAATACCTTCGTAACCATCTTATTAAGTATCTTAAATTTCAGGCTGACATGTCCATGAGTTTTCCACCAGATTATAGGCTTCCTGAGCAGTTTTGTATAAGAGATTACAGCAAAGGTGGCTGTGTCCATCATGTGGGTAAAGATGATATCGATCTTTTTACTCCAGAAGATATGAATAAAGAATCTATTTAATTTAAGAAATGCTTTTATCTTTTTCTTGTCATAGTCAAGAGAATAAAGAAAAACATTTTGAGGAAGATTGGTCTCCCTGACATTCAGGGCAATGACATGGAGTTCAGTACAATGTTCAGAAAGCTTCTCTACCCAGGTATGGATAAATCCTCTAACATCGTCATTCAGATCTACTTCTGGGGTTAACATTAGAATATTCATCTTTTTACAGCAAAGGCAAAGATACGAGACCTTAATTTCCCCCTCACCCCCTCACCCTTCCCTCTCCCCTGAGGGGAGAGGGAAACTGGTGAAAGAAATTGGAAAAGGTTTGGCAACTCTCCATAAGTATATAGATCAATTATTTCAAAACCTGCTGATTCAATCTCTCTCTTTAAAGAATTAGCAGAATAACATCTGATTCTTGTTGGATCAGGATTATATCTGATAATTCGCAAGATATTCAGAGGCCTCATAGCATAGACATACCAGCTATTTGGTGTTACCAAACCCAATTTTCCCATAGGTTTCAAGACCCTCTGGATCTCTTTTAAGACATAAGAAGGGGAATAGACATGACCGATGGTATGTAAGGTATAAATCTTATCAAATGTAGTATCTTTAAAAGGAAGGTGATGAGCATCAGCATTGACCCTGATTGGATTGTAAAACATCTTCAGTCCAATCAGGGGAAAATCAAGAGGAACTATACGACACCCTGTTTTATCCTTGATGTATTGCTGAGCAATCCCTGTGCAGCATCCTATATCCAATACCAGATCCTTTTCGGTAATTTGAAGGCCATGGATAATCTGGTCGGCCTCCTCTTTATAACCCTTCTTTGACCCAAACTGCTGCTGACGGTCAAAATAGACGCTGTCATATAAAATATGCCTTGGGGAGTTTCTCTGAGAGATCATTTTATCCTTTACCAGACCCTAATCGTATCATTCTAATATATTCACATATTCCTCTTTCCCAAGTCCAATCGTTTTCCATTTTTATCCGACACTGTTCACTCATCTTTTGTCTCAAATCCCTATCCTCCAATATCTTTTTTATAGCCGTTGCCATTCCTTTCTCATCTCCTACTTCCACCAGAAATCCTGTCTTTCCATCCTCGACAAGTTCTTCTGTTCCACTAAGTCGTGTCGCTATTACAGGAACCCCGCATGCCATTGCCTCCTGAATTACATTGGGCCGACCTTCTGAAATAGAAGAAAGTAGAAATACATCTGCAAGATTGTAATAAGGAGGCACTTGATTATAAAGGATACTGTCGAGAAATAGAACATAAGACGATAACCCTGATTCATTAACATATTTTTGAAGGGATTCCTTTTCTATCCCACCACCAATTAAAATCAATTTTGAGGGAATAGATCGGACAATGAGGGAGAATGCATTTATCATCATCCGAAGGTTTTTCACAGGAACAAATCTGCCGATGAAAAGCAATATTTTCTCCTGATTAATTCCAAGAGATTTTAACAGTGAATCTGTCTCTATACCTGGTCTAAATATATGTATATCAGTCCTGTGAGGAAGAAGGAATATTTTTTCTTCCGGGATACCAAAAGATAGCAGGTAGTTTCTTATTTTATGGCTGGTGGCACGAATAAGGTCTCCTTTGTGGAGCAACCATTTCCCAAAAATATTTGCTGCCTTATATTCAATTCCTTTATTAATATAGTAATTGTTATCGAGGTAGTCTCCATGAAGCTCCAACACAATCGGTTTCTTATATATCTTTTTCAGTATATACGCTGCCAATCCTATACCAAGAACATCTCCAGCAGTTATCAGACCAATCTCATGCCTTCGCAAAATTAATATGCCTGTTTTGATTATTATCCAGGGTCTTAAGAACTTATTCACCATTGGAATGGGATACACAAATAGATTATTGTCCTGCCAGGATTTTACTTCCTTTCTATATGATCTATGAATGACATGCAACTCATCTAAATGCTGACAAAGTGATGCCAAAAGCTTTCTGAATCGGTTAGATTCATTATCCATCTCCCTTGCATCAAGGGAATAGTCCTGACTGATCATGATTACTTTCATGATATTATTTCAGAGGGTACAGTTGTCAGGGTGCAGGGTGCAGAGATAAAAGAAACCAGAGCAATATCAGCCATACTGGTTGGGCTAATTAAGTCAAAAGGAAATAATAGTTGAAAGCGTGCAGAAAAAATCTTTAAACCTGCACCCTGACAACTGCACCCTCCGAACTATTACCTTTCATGATATTTTTACTTTAAGGTGTGATTGTTTGAATAATTAACTCCAAAATCCTTATACCATTCTATAAACTGCTTGACGCCTGTCTGAAAATCTATCTTTGGATGAAAATCAAGCATGAATCTTGCTTTAGAAATATCAGGAATTCTTTTGTTTATTTCACGCTCTTTATGTCTTATCCCATTTCCAAAATATCTAAACTCAGGAGTTATTTGCTTGTCAAATAGGTCTGATACATAATAAGCAAGATTCTTAATAGCAACTGGTTGATCATTCCCGATATTAAAGACCTCACCCACGCCCTTTTCCGAGGTAGCCGCTAATAGAGTCCCATTTATCGCATCATCAATATTTGTGTAAGACCTAATTTGTTCTCCATTTCCATAAATAATTGGTGGAAGGTTTTTGGCTATTCTTGAGATAAATATAGATATTACAAATTTTTCTTTTTGTCTTGGCCCGTATACATTAAAGTATCTAATGATAGTAACAGGTAGATCATACTTCTGATTATAGGCTAAACAATATTGTTCTGCTGATAATTTGCTTACCCCATAAGTCGATACAGGAGAAGTGGCATCCTTTTCTGAAATTGGCAGTTTCAGTGGTTCCCCATATACCTCTGATGAAGAGCTAAAAATAAATCTTTCTACCGAATTTTTAATAGATGCTTTAAGTATATTGATAGTACCTCCCAGATTAATGTCGAGCACCTCTACTGGTTTATCGATAATATTTTCTACCCCCAGTAATCCAGCTAAGTGGAACACAATTTCTTTCCCTTTGACCGCCTCCTCAATCTTTTGATAATCCCTTATATCTCCATGGATTATTTCGATATCTTCTTTGATTCCATCGGGAAAATGGCAATCATAGATTGTAACTTCAGCACCAAGCTGAAGTAATCTTTCAGACAGATGATTACCGATAAATCCGCCACCGCCTGTTACAAGAACCTTTTTGCGAGAAAAATTTGTCATTGTCTCTCCTTTCGTAAAAAAGATTTTTATGTTTTTGTAAGTTCAGAGGGTGCAGTTGTCAGGGTGCAGGGTGCTGGATGAGATTTGGATGTATGTAAATAATAGTTAAAAGCGTGCAGAAAAAAAATCTTTAAACCTGCACCCTGCACCCTGACAACTGCACCCTCTGAACTATTA
>JBHHUU010000149.1:0-6027 GCA_046753905.1 Nitrospirota bacterium
GGTATAATAACCCTTTTTGACAAGTATTACCTCTCTTTCTTCACCTTCTGCCTTAGAGCCTGTTCAAAATCTGGTTAACATCTTCTGCATCTCAGGTTCAGTCCATCACCTTACCTAAACCTGAGCGCACAAAAATATCAACCAGATTTTGAACAGGCTCTTAATATAAATTTGACTCCCCGCACCCCCCTTTTTTTAGAGTTTATAAAAATTTGAGTCATTAGGCAAATGTTCTTTGACAAATCAGGTGAATAGATCATCAGGTTGAGTAAGACTTTACTATGAATAAGCAAAAGATGAGGATAACTATTCAGTTAATTACAGAGTGAGGGGTGGAAAAGAGTTTATAGCGTCACCTTAAGCGTTTAGCTCTTACTATTCATAGAGATCTGATCTGAAATGATGCTGTTGTATCTGAATAAACTTATTATAATCATACGCATTATAAAGTCTTTGGAAACACTTGCTCTGTATTAGCTGAATAGTTACATTATTTCTTTTAAAAAATCAGCTTTTTTTATTTTATTTTTTAGTTCCAGATAGTTAGTCTGGAAAATGACATAGCCCTGGTTTTGGCTTGACACCAGTTAATTTTTAATGTAGTTTAATACAGAATTTAAATCCCTGAAACTATTTTTACCTGACTTTGAAAGGATAATATGAAAGAGATAAGGGTAAGATTTGCACCAAGCCCAACGGGCTTTCTACATATTGGCGGAGCAAGAACAGCTCTGTTTAACTGGCTGTTTGCAAGACACCATAAAGGTAAATTCTTTCTCAGGATAGAAGATACTGATCTCTCACGTTCTACAGATGAGGCTATAGATGCCATCATAGATGGATTAAGGTGGCTGGGTATAGATTGGGACAGGTGGGAGGATTGGCCGTCAGATCCGGCAAGACAGGCACAAAGGTTGGATATATATAGGAGGAAGGTAGATGAGTTATTTGAAAAGGATATGGCATATAGATGTTACTGTCTCCCTGAGGAATTAGAGGCAAGAAGAAAAGATGCACTTGCACAGGGGAGGACTCCAAAATATGATGGCAGATGCAGGGAACTTAAATATCCTATAGAAGGGAGATCCCATGCTATCAGGTTTAAGGCAAATTTTGAAGAAAAGACAGTTGTAGATGACTTAATTAAGGGAAAGGTTGTATTTGATAATAGCAATCTGGACGATCTTATTATCCTAAGGTCTGATGGGACACCCACATATAACTTCTGCGTTGTGGTAGATGATGTTGATATGAATATCTCTCATGTGATAAGGGGAGATGATCATCTGAATAACACACCAAGACAGATGCAGTTATATAAGGCATTAGGATATGATACACCGGAATTTGCGCATCTTCCTATGATATTGGGCGCAGATAGAACAAGGCTGTCAAAGAGACATGGGGCAACTTCAGTGCAAAACTATCGCGAAGAGGGTTATCTTCCTGAGGCAATGGTAAATTATCTTGTCAGGCTTGGATGGTCTCATAAGGATCAGGAGATATTTTCAAGAGATGAGCTGATTGAACAGTTTTCCTTAGAACAGGTAGGCAGGTCATCTGCTGTCTTCAATCCAGAAAAACTCCTCTGGTTAAATGCTCATTATATAAAGACAAAGACTTCAGATGAGTTGTCAGCGCTGCTTCCATATTATCTACAATCATTTTCAGATGAGAAATCCTTATTAATAGATGTGATTACAGCACTTAAGGAGAGATCCAGGACTATGAAAGAGATGGCAGAGTCAGCCTATTATTTTTTCTGTGATGATATAGAAATGGACGATAAGGCAAAGAAGTTTCTAACCCCTGAGACACTCCTTATCCTTAGACTTATAAACAAAAAATTGAGCAAGGTATCCTTTGAAAAAGATAATCTGGAAAGGGTATTTGGTGAGTTAATGAGGGAGACAAACCTGAAACTGGCAAAGATCGCTCAACCCCTCAGGGCGGTTATAACAGGAAAGACAGTAAGTCCGGGAATCTATGATATCCTCTTCCTCATAGGAAAAGAGAGGACTCTTTCAAGGTTAAACAATGCAATAAAAACGATTGAAAATGTCTATTCGCAATGAGTTGTTTAAAAGGTAATTATCCAATAAAGGGTTTCAAAGACTTTATAATGCGTATGATTATAGTAGGTTTGTTTAAATAGAACAGTATCATTTTACTATGAAAATACATTTTCATACTTGGGGGTGAGCAAGTCTGCTCATGAGCGTTTACTATGAAAATCCCCCCTGATATTCTTTGCAATAACTCTCCATTTAAATAACTCCCCCTAACCCCCTCTTACATAAGAGGGGGAAGTATTGGTGATTCTCTTACATAAGTGGGGAATATTGGCTATCCATCTATTCTCCCTCCCCAACTTTACTCCTTAAGACATGTTAGGCAAAAACCATGCCGAACAGTATTGGGTGAGGGGAAAATACTTCAAAAGGATAGGTTAACCCCTGCAGTAATAATATCCTTTTCATAGCTTCCGCGGCTTGATGTCTGTTCTGTAACAATATCTACCAGATTTTCTTCTTCCAGTGCGTTGAATATATCGCTAAGATTGGAACGGTTTATTCTGTGTGAGTAGTTGACAGAGATTGTAAAGTCCGGCTCTGCTGAGTACGAAAAGCCAAGAAAATATAAAAGACTTTTGTTTATTCTGTAAAGACCGCCTGTGCCTGGAACCGGATTAACAAACTTATCGCGGGGAGAATAGTTGACCCCTGCATTTACTTTTATGTCACTTAATATTCTTCTTGAGAAATTGAGGGCAATTATATGTGATTCAGATGAAAGTGCCTCTGCCTCTACATCACTTTGTAAAAAGCTATAAGATATGTTGATCTGGTCTTTAGGAGTAAACTGCTGAAAAACGGACAATTTCCATGTATACTTCTTTGCATCAAACTGAGGATTGTCTTTAGAGCTAAAATCGAGATAGTCAAAATGCAGGGTTGTGCTTGTGGGCAGATTGCCTCTCTTTGTTATCTCTCCCATAACAGCAGTATTGGTTGATATGAGTCCGTCCCTTTCTATTATCTGCCATTGAAGACTTGACCCAACGGCATATATAATATTTGAGAATATCCTGTGGTTAAGATCAAGAGATGTCCTGTTGTTGTTTATGAGTATCTGTGAGTTGTGAAACTTGGTTATCTGTATATTATTTCCAGAGGTAAGATTTATATTCCTTCCTTTAAAAAGATAGTAGGTGAAATCTGAAGAGAGATTGCTTATAAGGTCAAATTTCTTATCTATTTTTGAAGGATTGATATTATTATCATAGCTTGTTGAGTAGTTAAGGGTTGTATATAGTCTCTTTTTCAATGTCTTTAATCTGGTCTTTATCTGTTCTGTCTCCTTTTTATCCTTATCTTTTATAAGATTCATAGCAGCCTCATATTGCTTTATTGCCTGTGAAAATTGTCCTTTGCTGTCATAGATAGTCCCAAGCCTGAAACGGGATTCAAAAAATCGCTGATTACTGTTATTTGTCTTTATGTATTCCTCAACCGCCTTATTTATATTACCGTTACGATGATAAAAAGCGCCCAGATTATAATGATAAAGATAGTTAGCAGGATCAAGAGAGACAGCCTTATTCAATTCTTTCTCAGTCATCTCCTTTTGTTTCAGCTTACCAAGGCTAACTGCCCTCTTAAAGTGAAATAATGCCCTTTTTTTATTCTTTATCATTATATCTATCTTCTTTAGTCTCTCCAATGCCTGTTCTGCCTCAACACTTGATTTATCAGCAAGTTGAACAGTGGTATTATATTCCCTTATTGCGTTCTTGATGAAACCTTCTTTTTCAAATATAATCCCTAATCTCAGATGTACCTCATAATGTTCAGGATCAAGAGTTATTACCTTTTTAAATTCTTCAACTGCCTCATTAATATTCCCATTCCTGAAATAGGCTATACCAAGGCTGTTATGTATAAAAATATTTTCAGGCTCATACGATAATGCCTCAATAAATGCATCTATCGCACTCTCAGTATCTCCCTCTTTTGAGAATTTAACCCCCTTATTAAACAATGCATTTGACCTTACTCTTATCTCTTTAAATTCTTTCTCTAACCGTTCAAGTCTGCTTGCCGCCTCCTGTTCTGATATCTCTGTTTCAACATCCATGCTTCGCGACTTTATAATAAAAGACTTATACTGGTCTATTGCAGCAGAATAGTTATGACGATCTTCATATATCTTACCAAGATAGTGATGTACATTTAGATAATCAGGATTAAGATCTAATACCGTTTTAAATTCATTTATGGCAGTGGTCTCTTTGTCCTGTTCAGTATATATCAGCCCCCTATATAAATGAATCAGCGGTTCCTCCGGATATATTGAGGCAGCAGCCTGAAGTTTTTGTAATATCTCTTCATAGAATATATCTTTATCTTCATCAGCAAACATATTCTTTATCTCTTTTATATATGGCTTTACCTCTTCTTTTGCCTTTTGAATCTTCCCTGCAACACTCATAATCCTTTTCATTGCATTTTCTGCATCTTTGCTCTTTATTTTCGGGTCTCGAGAGAGGACAGAGAGATAATACTGGATCGATCTAAAGAAATAATGAAGACGTTCATATATATCTCCTATGGCAAGATATGATGGTAAAAAATCAGGCATAATCCTTATGCTCTCTTCCATCTCATAAACAGCAAAAGTTAACTTTCCTATCCTGCTGTAAAATAGCCCAAGATTATAGTGGGCAAGATAGTTATCAGGAGATAACAATACAGCAGATTTAAACTCATTCAATGCTGAGCTTATATCTTTTTGTCTTAAAAACTCTTCCCCTTTTTCAAAGTAACCCAACATCTCTGCCCTCTCTCCAAGTATAAAGAGTTTACTTTCTGCCACCTTAGCCTCAGGTATCTCTCTCGTTTTTGCTAATAACAGAACGTTGTTATACTCTTCTACTGCCTCTTTTAACATTTTCTGACTCTCATATAGCTTTCCTAATAAGAAATGGGAAGGGATATACTGAGGGTTACCCTCTATTGCCTTCCTGAACTCTATTATTGCCTCCTGTATCCTCCCTGTCCCCCCATATATAAAACCTAAGTTATGGTGGGCAAATGTCATACCTGGCAGAATATCCACAAGATTCGTTAAAACCATTACGGCATTATCAAACATCCCTTCTTTCAGATAACCATTTGCCTCATTAACAAGGTTTTTGACCTTCTTTGCCTCATCAGGAGTAGAACCTATCTGTTCCATCCTCTTTTTTGCCTTTTTTGCCTGAATGGTCTCTTTATTGATATTAATAATAGACAGATAATTCTCTACTGCAAATTCAGGAAACCCTCTTGACTCATGAATAAGACCTAACTGTAACAGGGCTGGTTGAAAGGTCGGATCAATCTCTATACTCTTCTTAAGTTCGGAAATCGCATCATCTATCTTCCCCTGAATTCTATATAGCACTCCCAATCTGAAGTATGGAGCAACAAAGTCGGGTTTAAGTTCCATCGACTTTTTGAATTCTGTTTCAGCATCATTCAGTCTCCCCTTCTTTGTATAGACTATACCAAGATTATGATGTGCATAAGGATTATCTTTATCTAAAGAGATAACCTCTGAGAATTCCTTAGATGCATTATTCAGGTCTCCCCTCTGAAGGAGTATAAAACCCCTCTCGAGATGATTCCTGATCTCATCCTCCTTCTGGGCAGCAAAGATTAAAGATGGTTCTGATATTAAAAGGCTGAGAAGGATAAAGAGAATTATTCCCCTGATAAGACAGGAGGATATAAGGGGTATTATAAAGATAGTCTGATCATCTCTGTAATTGTTTTCATATCTAATCACATATTTAAGTATATTTATGATCTTCTATTAAGTCAATAAATTTTTACAGATCAAAAAGCACCCTCACCCTAACCCTCTTCCATCAAGGGAGAGGGAACTATAAGAGAATCTCTATCGCTGCTTTTGAGTAAACATACATGAAAGAGTTGTTCACCCCCGGGGATGAAAATCTATCACCCTCCCTATTCCAGTAATTCA
>JBHHUU010000150.1:0-5916 GCA_046753905.1 Nitrospirota bacterium
AGGTGACGCTATAAACTCTTTTCCACCCCTTACTCTGTATTAGCTGAATAGTTACAAGTTGTCTTTTATTATTCTTTTTATGCAAGAAAAATGCCAGATTTAGTTTTGCGGTTTCAGATATTGTTGGTTGTGTTTATAGTCTTCTGATTTTATGCTTGTTTTATTGATGTGAGCTTAATTGGTAGGGAAAAGGAGACAGGGAAATAAGAAAGAGCAAAAAAAGGATCATCAGTCAAAAAGAGAGATTTTCGTCATTTTTTTGACGAATTTACATCTCACTTATTAACCCCTTTATCTTTTGCAATCTGTTTATCCTTTCCCTCTTTTGAAATAGTCACTTTATCCTCTGGCAGGTGTGAATCTTCTGTCTTCTCTTTTGAGCTAAGCTTGTGAAACCTTAACACATCATTATATGTCCTTAAGACATTATGTATCTGAAATGGTGAGACAGTCATATTTATCCAAACCTCCTCATATTCCTTATCGGTAAATATTTTAAAAACTTTAGTGATTTTTCCATAAAGTTTTCTTAGAGCCTGTTCAATAAAGTTCTTAAATGGTCTGAGATATAAAAAACCGTCGTAACTATTTATTTACCTGTCAACACCTTTATAGTATTATAAGCTATAGTTAATTCGCGAACCTCCATCACCTTTAATTCAGAGAGGATCGCATCAATATACTCTTTTTTCTGAGAAGCCTCCTGTTTTCTGTCCTTTAATATAATAGGTCCTTTAAAATCAAAGAAGTCTTTAATAGTAACACTTAAAGATTCTGCTATTATGGTCATGGTTTTAAATGATGGTTGTGCTACACCCCGTTCTAACCTGCTTATATACTCCACACTCAACCCTGTCTTTTCAGCAAGTTTTTCCTGAGTCAACTTTGCAGCTTTCCGAATCTTTTTTATCCTCCCACCTAATTCTTTAGCTAAAACAACCATTACATAAATCTCCTATAAACTATTGTATTATTAATCCTAATAAAAATAAGAACCTACAAATACGATTATCCATGTTTTATTGATATATAAGTCCTTGATCATCAGTTATTATTAAATATATTAATAGGAGATGAATATCGAAAACGGTTAGTTTAGTCCCTCTCCCCTGCCTTTTCACTCGTTGGAAAGGCAAGAGATGTATGTTTTACTGAGGGTTCATCCCCAAACAATAAAAACGATTTACTATGAAAATCCCCCCTTACCTAAACCACCCCTCACCCTAACCCTCTCCCCTGAGGGGAGAGGGAACTTTCCCCTCCCTTGATGGGAGGGGATTAAGGGGAGAGTGATAGATTTTCATCCCCGGGGGTGAACAACTCGTTCATGTATGTTTACTTAAAAGAGAGGGAATTGTATAATAAATATTGGCAAATGGTAAGATTTATAGAGGTATAGACTCCTATCTCATGAGATTGAAATCTCATATTCATATTATGATAAAAGCCTCAGAGGTAAAATAAAATCCATAGGTTAGTGTCCAGACAATTCCATAGTTACGAAGAGGTAAAAAAACAGGGTGTGAATATAGTAGAATCCTTCCTTAAAAAGAGGAAGGGGGATTTTAGATGATAGGAGTTCTATCAATCCTGCCTGTAGCAGACAGGGGATGTATAAAGAGTTTGCAGACTATTATAGTTTTAAGCTTATAACCGTGCAGGATATATAAGCCCAATGACAAAGGTAAAGTAGAGACAGGGATATAAAGTATGTAAAGGGGAACTTCTTTAAGGAGAGGCAATTTGTAAGTGGTAAGGAGAGTGATGGTAAGCTAAGGGGAATGGATGGAGAGAGCAAACAGAAAAACTTAACTATTCTTACAATTAGAGACTAATCTTGCAATAGCTAACTAGGCGAACATCCCCACGCAAAGGGTAAACACACAGGTTCGACCCCTTACAGAAAATCAGGGTAAATCCTATCTCTATAACCAACCTGCCATTATTAATGTAGGGGCAGACCTATATGTCTGCCCTCAGTCGCTTCGCTGAACGCCTTTGTTAGTCTTCGCTCACGCTCCACCTAACTTATAGTTATCTGTAACAATATGCACAGAATATCCTTGTTATCGCAACAAGAGAGTCCCAGATGTTAAACCGATGTTAAACCATTGGCAGCGTATCAAATAGGAGATATATCACATGTATTCCCTTTAGATGTGAAGGTTTGGAGAAAATTATCAGGGTCTTCTGTTTTCTACACTACCACAATTTTAGCATGAGTCAAGCGGATAGACCTATTATTTTTTTCAAGTCCTTGCAAAATTGAGCTCTTCTTTCTCTGTCTCCTCCTTCAAACGGGCAAAGATCATTCTTCCCGCGGTAGTCTGCAATACACTTGTAACTACCACATCTATATTCCTGCCCAGACACCTCTTTGCATCATCCACCACAATCATAGTTCCATCATCTAAATAAGCCACACCCTGACCCATCTCTTTTCCCTCTTTCAGGACAAATACATTCATTACCTCTCCGGGAAGAACTACTGGTTTCAGGGCATTACATAGCTCATTTATATTCAATACCCTGACACCCTGAAATTCAGCCACTTTATTCAGATTGAGGTCATTTGTCATAACCTTTGTACCTATCTTTTTAGCGAGTGCAACAATTTTTGAGTCAACCTCTTTAATATTATTAAAGTCATCCTCAATAATCTTTACATCAATATCTCCCATCTTTTGAATCCTGTTTAATATATCCAGTCCTCTCCTTCCTCTTGCTCTCTTCAGATGGTCAGAGGAGTCTGCAATATGTTGAAGCTCCTGCAGAATAAATTGCGGAATAATAAACACACCTTCCAAAAAACCTGTCTCACATAGATCGGCAATTCTTCCATCAATAATAACGCTTGTATCTAATATCTTATCATTTACTCTATTGAGATTATCAAGTGTATCAATCTCAAGATTGTTTACTCTCTCTTTTCCTTCAGATGGCTTCTCAGAGATCAAATTAGGTATTTTAAGCTCTTCTCCTGCCTTAATACCTATAACAAATCCTATATATCCAAATGTCAGTGTGGAAAACAGAGAAAAGAATATATTACCTATTATCCCGCCAGCCAGTATCGGTCCTACAATCGATAATAATAGTTTGCCCGTAGAAATCCCGATTAATAAACCAAAAAAACCACCTAAAGTTGATTTTAAAGATGACCTTTCTATAAGATATTCTGTTACTATCCCCAGACCTCCTATAAACAAACCTGTTGCTATTCCAAGATATCCTAACCCTTCTGTTTCTCTATAAAAGAGAAAAAAACATCCAACTATGCTTATAATACTAAAAAATGAGAGTCTTATCCACCTTTCCATTTTTATCACCTCCTAACCTATATTCTCTATTTAAGAATACCACTTTCCGCTAAAGAGTCAAATGAGTTTGGAGGTGATTATGGAGCTACAGGAATAAATATATTTCTTCCCTTTCTTTTAACTAATAGTAAAATTGTTTCATCAGACTTTACATTGGATACAACATTATTATAGTCATCCACATCTCTAATTATATGTCTGTTTATCTCCTGTATAACATCCCATTGCAAAATTCCTGCACTTTCAGCAGGGCTATTAGGTTCAACTCTTGTAATTACTACTCCCTGTTCTCCAAAATGCAGACCTAATTGCCTTGCAATGCTATGTGTAATATTCTGTACCTCTAAACCCACTAATACATTAGTGAACTCTCTTTTATTTTTATCATATCCTGTAGCACTAGTCATAGCCATAGCCTTAGACTGGTCTCCAATAATCACCTCTAACTCTTTTTCTTTCCTATCTCTAATGACCTTAATCCTGACTCTTTTCCCTATATGAGTTTGGGCTACCATATTCCTCAGATGCCTTGTGTTATTTATTGCCTTACCATCATATTCTATAATTACATCACCCCTCTGAATTCCTCCCTTTTCTGCCGGGGTATCTGGTATTACTTCGCTAACTAAAGTACCTTTTCCCTCTGTTATCCCAAATTGCTTTCCAAGCTCAGGGGTTATCTCCTGAATAGAGACACCCAGCCAACCCCTTACAACTCTGCCATCCTTAATCAGGCTATTCATTATTGATTTTACCATATTGCTTGGCACAGCAAATCCTATGCCCATATACCCTCCACTCCGGGTAAATATTGCAGTATTAATACCAATCAACTCTCCTTTAATATTTATTAATGCACCACCTGAATTTCCCGGATTTATTGCTGCATCAGTCTGTATAAAGTCCTCATAGTCTGCTATTCCCACATCTGCTCTTCCAACTGCACTTATTATTCCCATAGTTACTGTCTGATTTAGCCCAAAGGGATTTCCTATAGCCAGAACATACTCCCCTACCTGCAGACTATCAGAATCTCCCCATGGGATAGTAGGGAGGTCTTTTGCGTCTATCTTAATTACTGCCACGTCTGCCTTTGGGTCGCTGCCTACAACTTTTCCTATATATTCTTTATTATTAGAGAGCAGCACCTTGATCTCATCAGCTCTGGATATAACGTGATTATTTGTAACAATATATCCGGAAGGGTCTACAATTACCCCTGAACCAAGGCTCTGTTCCTTTCTTTTCCTTGGTATATTAAACTGACGAAAGAGATCATCTCCAAAAAATCGACGAAAAAATGGGTCTTCAAAGAGTGGTGTTGATGGTATTCCCTCTTCTCCTTTTAATATTCTTGTCGTAGAGATATTTACTACTGCTGGGGTTGCTGACTTGACAGCGTTTACAAAATTCTGCTCATTTTGAAGAGGAGCTGTATACGCAGCATTCTCACCTTTAATCCCATTTTCATCTACAGCCTCTCCAACAGTATGTAACTGGAGATTGCTTGTGAAAATTATTCCCATTACTATTCCTATAAAAACTAAAAAAGAGGACATTGGTGTAACCTTTGCCTTTAATGCTTTTCTGGCCATATCCCAATCAGCCATTTTTTTCACCTCCTTATAAATTTGAAAATAGATAAAATACCCTTCATTAATCCATAAAACTGTTTAAGTGCCGATGCAGCCATCACGAAATTCTCAAAATAGTTCACTATTCTTTCGTGTTCGTAATGGTTCTATCTGGACAACCTTGACCTCAATCTGATCACAAAATGTAACATCTATCTTGGGCATTGTTAATTTAGTATAGCTTGCAAACAGCAACATGGCTGCACTTAAGAAATCATCCTATAGAGCATTCAAGGTAAAGTCCAAGTGCCTGTCGTTTTGATTGCCAAGCTCTTACCAAGGTACTGTATGTCTATATCCACACGATTTACATTTATGACGCTGCCGTTCTGCCTGTAGCAGATAGGTAACAATACCATCTTTCCTACATTCTCCATAGCCACATTTAGAGCATTTAACCATGACAAATCATCCCTTTTGATAAGGTCTGGTTAAATTTTAACATATTTATACTAAATTAACAATGCCCAATTTACTATCTGAATAATAAAATACCTTATTAAATGAGACTGCTTGTTGTTTTAACGTACTCAAGTTATTTAATCTTTGACTCTACTGCAAAAACCGGGTCAGGTAACTGCCTCCAAACTATAAATATTTGGTTGTCACCCTCAGTTAACGCTGTTACATTACATCATCCCTGATGATACCCTGTTCTTCAGCAGATACCATTATAAATAGCAGTTAAAATCAAAAATACTATCTATACTGTCTTTAATTCAGGATAAACTCAATGTTATAATTATATAAAGAGGAGGTGGTGAGCTGAGCATGAGAGGAATAGAGAGGCAGGTGTCAGGCTTTTTGGATAAAAGACTTAATAAACAGAAAGGAGGAAATAATTATGAATATGAATAAGAGAGATGAAAAAGAGATTGTAAAAAATGAAATCAATTGCTTAGAAATGTCACGTAGTACATTAATAGGGGATCTGTTTAGCAAAAAAGTAATTTCCATAAAGG
>JBHHUU010000151.1:0-5911 GCA_046753905.1 Nitrospirota bacterium
GAGCGTCGGCCTTACAAGCCGAAGGTCACAGGTTCGAGCCCTGTTCCGCCTACCATGAGTTTTGGAGAGTGTGGGAGTTATAAGGTTGAGGAGTTGTTTAACTCTGACACGCTGTAACTCTTTAACTCATAACTTTTATATGCGGGGTCGTAGTTCAGCTGGTTAGAACGCCGGCCTGTCACGCCGGAGGTCGCGAGTTCGAGTCTCGTCGACCCCGCCAGATAGAACATTCAGGTTAGAAATGTCTAAAGTGTGAGGTGAACTAAAGTTAAAAGAATTAAAACTTTAAAATTTGATTCACTTTAGGCACTTCTAACCTGATAATGGGGGAAGATGGTTTCTTCTTATCCTGCTTATCCTTATGATGAAAACCATAGAGGGATAGAACATATCGGCAGAATGTTTGTTATTTCAACCATCTGTCATGTCTTCCTTTTTTCTGTTATTCTGCTATATCCTCTGATATATTTTAGAGAAAAGGTGCAGAGGTTTCAGTCTTACGAGGTAACATTAGTTGATATTTCTCCTGAAAAAAAAGAGATCAAAGAGCTAAAAAAAAAGGTTACAACAACTATTCCTATAGAGAAGAAAAGAGCTAAAAAAAAGGTAATAGCAAAAAAGTTAGAGGTGTCAAAGGTAAATAAGGATAGAGTAATCAGGAAAAGGAATAAAAAGAAAGAGGCAAGCCTTAAGGACTGGTGGAAAAAGGAGATAAAAATGAGTGCAGAAACTATGGATGCAGAGGTTCCGGTTATCCCGCCTCTTATTGAGGAAGTCCGTCCAGATGAAGACAGCCTTACAAAGACAGAGGCAGTAATCATACCTGCTGAATCAGAGGTAATAGACAAAAGAGAGTCATCTCTGCCTTTAACTATACCAAAGGCTAATATCTCATTGGATATTACAGATTTTGAGTTTCCCTATTATCTAAAGAGAATAGAAAGCAAGATCAGTGGTATGTGGTCTTCTCCACCTTTAGAAGGGAAGGCATTTACTGTAACGATTGGGTTTACTATCCTGAGAACAGGAGAGGTAAAAGATATAACGATTGAGCATAGCTCTAAGAATAATTATTATGACCAATCGGCTCTCAGGGCAGTCTACCTATCTAATCCTCTTCCCCCATTTCCTGAGAGACTTAACAAAGATTTTCTAAAAGTCCACTTCAATTTTGTTATTGAGAAAAGGTCTTGATCTTGGAACGAAACATCCATAACTCTAATGAATCATATAGAAGCATTACACTTCCCCTCTTCCCTTTTGACAAAGGGGGAGAAGTAGAAGTTTCCTTCAAAAAGATAGTGCTTTTGTTTATTGTATCATTGATTTTTTATTTAAATGGAGGGATATTATCCTTTGCAGGAGATGTCTTCCTTGAGACAAAAAGGACAGGATTTCAAAAAGTACCAATTGGCATATTTGACTTTGTAAATTCAACACATATCAATGATCTGGATAAGAACACTCTCTCCATCTTAAAGCATGATCTGATAAAATCTGATGTATTTGAGATAATAGAGATTGAGTCTTTTGGAATTAAATCACAAATAAAGACTCCACCTGATACACCATTAATAAACAAAGCAGGCAGTTCAGGGATAAACCTGTTGGTGTGGGGAGACCTGTTCTGGAGAGACAAGGAGCTTATTATGGAAAGCAGGGTCTTTGAGACTGCGCCAGCAAGGTTTGTCTTTGGAAAGAGATATGTAGGAAGCCAGAACCTATTCAGAAAGATGGTTCATCGTTTGTCTGATGAGTTAGTCTATCGATATACAGGGGAAAGAGGGATCGCACAGACAAAGATAGCGTATGTCTCTGATATTAATAATAATAAAGAGCTATATTTAATGGACTATGATGGAAACAATAGCTTTCCTATCACAGGCGACAAAAGTATTAATATATCTCCAAACTGGTCTCCTGACGGGAAATTGATTACATATACCTCCTATAGGGATGGTAATCCCAATATATATATATTAGATACAACTACAAGCAGAAGGCAGATGATTGTATCCTTTCCGCATCTCAATATATCTCCGGTCTGGTCACCTTCTGGTGATAAACTCGCCTTTGCCACGACAAAAGATGGAAATTCCGAGATATACACCATTAATAAGGATGGAAAGGGGCTTAAGAGACTGACCTTTGATAAGGCAGATGATCTCTCTCCTACATGGTCTCCCAAAGGAAATGAGATAGTCTTTATATCTGATAGAGGTGGAACACCTCAACTATACATTATGGGATCAGATGGGACAAATGTCAGAAGATTAACATTTAATGGGAGTTACAATACATCCCCCTCATGGTCCCCAAAAGGTGATTGGATTGCTTATACATGCAGGAGAGGCGGAAGATTAAAGATATGCCTGATTACTCCGGATGGAACAAAAACTATACTTGTTACAAATAGTTCCTTTGAGGATGAGTCAGCTTCATGGTCGCCTAATGGCAGATTGATTGCATTCAGCTCAAACCGTGATGGAAAGAAGAATATATATTTAATGAAGATTGATGGCTCTGAGATAGAAAGGATAACATTTAACAATTCAAATAATGCGAGTCCAGCATGGTCACCAAATTTATAAAAGATAACTTAACTAAAAAAATATATATAATATCTCTTATGCTCTTTTTAATGTTATTGGAGAGTTGCGCTGGTTACAATTTGAGAATAGTTGATATTAACAAAGAAGATGAAATAATACTATCTATAAAAAGGTTAAAGAGGGATCAAAAAAAGATTCAGGAGAGAATAGAAATAGGTTTAAATACCATTAAAGAAAAAGTGAAAGGTATAGAAAAATCTATTAAAGGGATACAGAAGATTCAGGCAAATTTAGATGTGAAGATCGAACAGGTAAATGTAGATATAGGTATTATTCAAGGAAAGTTAGAGAGAGATACCCACATGATATCTGAGGTCTCACATGGATTAGAAGACCTGTTAAGAGATTTTGAGAATGAAAAGATTGAAGTAAGGAGTCAGCTTACTGAAGAAGGAAAGATAGTCGGAGAACTCTCCAACAAGGTAGAGATGATCCCCTCTCGCATTGATGAAGAGATCACCCCTTTAATAGAATCAACAGATATCTTCTCAAAGAGGTTTGAGGGAGAAAATGCCTCAATAACTAATGAGATCAAGAAACTGAAAAACAGAATTACAGGCATATCAAAACTTATAGATTCTTTAGGCACAAAATTAACTGTAAAGATAGATGAACAGGACAGAGTATTAACAAAACAGGACAGGTTATTAAAAGATACAGTAAAAAAAGTAAAGAAGTTAGAAAAGACAAAGGTAGTGCAGTAGTGCGGAGCCATCTCCTCATTTAGCCCAACTGTCCTTACTACTATACATAGTAATACTGCTATGGAACGGTAAGTAAATAAAAATTCCAAGCTCTTTACATCCATTGAGTGTATAATATAAGGAGGAAAGAATAGATGAAAAAGGGATTAATTACAGGTATTACTGGACAGGATGGCAGTTATCTGACAGAGCTATTATTATCCAAAGGATATGAGGTGCATGGAATAATAAGAAGAGCGAGCACCTTTAATACAGGCAGGATTGATCATATATATGTAGATCCCCACGAAAAGGGTGCAAGGTTATTTTTGCATTACGGTGATCTTTCAGACGCAGGGCAATTAACAGAGATTATATATAATATAAGACCTGATGAGGTTTACCATTTAGGTGCCCAGAGTCATGTAATGGTCAGTTTTGAAGTGCCGGAATATACAGGAGATATAACAGCCATAGGAACAACAAGGATACTTGAGGCTATAAGAAGAAGCGGGATAAAGACAAAGTTTTATCAGGCTTCATCTTCTGAGATGTTTGGTGCATCGTCCCCCCCTCAAAATGAAAAGGGTGCAGTTCCTTTTCTACGACGAAAAAGCGGTGCAAATCTGATCAATATTTTGATATTTTGACACATGATTTTTTTCAAATTCTTGTTTTAAGTGAAAATTCCAATAGTTTTCAAAATCATTGCTTTTGGTTATTGATCGTAGCCTTAATATCGCTTCAGCACCTTCAACACCCCAACGAGCCCCTGTTATATCCATTCTATCTTTGACAAGATATCTACATGTTCCTTCAATAACACCAGTACCAATTGGATAGCCTTTCTGCAAATAAGTTTTATAAGCAATATATTGTTTATTTTTTGTAAGGTAGTTTGCACAAGTTTCTGCCTGTTTCTTCTGTTTTTCGGACAAATCCCGTTTAGCCGCAGACATCCTAATGCTCCCTGCTACCTTCCGCCCATTGCTGTTTAAAACATCAAGCAGCTTAGTTCCAACCCAGTTCTCACAGGACTGACTTGATTCATCAAAGAGCAAATGAGCAGCATCCCATATGTATTCAATTACGTGTACGATATCGAGGATTATTGTGATTTTTACTCCTAGTTTTTTTGCATTTTTTTTTATCTCACTTAACTGATACCCGTGCCCATCAACTAACACTACCCATTCTTTGCAATGTTTAGGATCTCTTTTCTGAGCTTCACTAAACAACTCTAAAATTACTTCAGAGGATTTTTTCTCGACACTAGCCCAGACTCTTTTTCTTAATGGCCGGGGACGTGTTTGCATAGCTTTTTTTCTCAAAAATTCATTGGTGATATCTTTGGGCGTGCGAATAAATCTATCAATGAAGTAGATAGATGCTACTTGAGCCATACGCTTACGGTTTCCCTTTTCTCCTTTGCACAAACGATGCTTGAGTTTCTGATTGGATTCTTCTTGACATTTTCTTGTTTCCTCCCTAAGACCATTTGAACGCATAACAATTCCCTTACCATCTGTTGTAAGAATCATAAGTGAAGTTTTATCAACTTTACCTTCTTGAGTTGTTAATAACTGTTCTTGGTAGAATGCATCAAAATCCATAGCACATTGATTTACGATATCTAAGGCTTGCCGCTTGCCAATCCGTACTCCTGTTAGACGTTCGATTGTCAAAAGGCTCTCTTCAAATGACCCTTTTGCTATCTCTCGGGCAACCATCTGCTGCATTCCGTATGAGAACCACCCACTAGGCAAATTTAATGAAGCATCTAATGGAAAAATGCTGTTATGTCCTCGCTTAGAGTAACCAACCCTCTTGATATTGACCTTGCCAAACACGGTGTACAGGTGCCTCTGCATTTTTCTTTTATGATTCAGGTTAACCCCCTCAGCGGAGATAACTGAAGCTCCTATGTTAGTGTTGCTTCGAGAATCAATATGTCCTTGCAATAGAAGCCGAGCCAATTCTCGGGCTTCTTTCGATAAATTATATTCAAGGTTATCAAGGTGGCTTTCTTTTGCTGCCTTGCCCCGCAAGCTCTTCACCATTTTTGCAAAATATTCCTCTGCGGCTACAAAAAAAGTCAATTAATGGAGTCCTATTGTTCACTCTTCTGCCAAATGCGAATAAAAAATGAAGTCAGCAACGATAGAACTTCATTTTAAGTATTGGATAAATTAAGCATAGTATATGACATCATATCGTAAATGTCAATAATTATATAGAGTTAACGTCGTAGAAAAGGAACTGCACCCTTACTATTTATGCCCCTGAGTCATTTCCTGAAGCCATGAGGGTCTTTTATGACCTTGCCGACACAATACACAATAGAGCTTACAGGAAATGTTACAAGCCTATTTTACATAAAGAAGATCACCTTATACAAAGATAAATCTCAGATAGAGGTAACAGGTCTAAAGAGGGAATATTCTGAGGACCATAAGACAGAAGATGGCATGAAGACCTATATTATCGATTATCGGTTCTCAAACGGAAAGTTTATGATTACAAGGATATCAGAGAAAGAGGTAGATAATGTATCGTAAAACCGCAATTACCCAATATCTTGTGGAAAGGTAAATATCAATCCGAAGAACAAATCCC
>JBHHUU010000152.1:0-5866 GCA_046753905.1 Nitrospirota bacterium
GGATTTGTTCTTCGGATTGATATTTACCTTTCCACAAGATATTGGGTAATTGCAATTTTCACCGTGAATTGCTGACGGACATTCTTTTCCCTTTACAAACCATGTGCAAAATAGTAAAATTATAAATTCATGCTTAGAAAATTGAAAGTTTCCCCTCACCCTCACCCTCACCTCTCAGGGGAGAGGAAGGGTGAGGGTCTAATTAAAGTCAGCAGGAAAAATAAGAGAAGGAGTATAAGATGTTCAGTTCATTTTTTTGGTTTGATGTTACTTTCTGGTTGTATTTTGTGACATCAATTTTATATATATTATATATGGTCTTTGGAATAAGACCGCAAAAGAAAGGAAAGAAAGGGAATCGCGAATATTCTATAATTGGCCGATTGGCAACAATAGTTGGAGTATTAGGGGGTATTGCCAATACATTAATACTTGTTATCAGGACAATAGAGTCTAATCATGCCCCTTATGCTAATCTATTTGAGTCCATGGTTTTATTGGCATGGGCAATAATGCTTGGTTATCTGATATTGGAGTTCTTCTATAATATCAAGATAATAGGCTGCTTTATTGTGTCAATGGTATTTCTTACAATGTTGTCTGCATCACTGCTCCCTTACAGATACCAGACAGTTGATTCCTTAAATCCTGCTCTTCAGAGCAATTGGCTGGTTATACATGTTTTTGTTACATTTATTGGATATGCGGGATTTGCTATAGCATGCGGCTTAAGTATAATCTATCTAATAAAAGAAAGATTTGGAAAAGAGAATAAGAAGAATTCATATCTATCTCATTTCCCTGAGATAGATATGTTGGATGAATTGAGTTATAAATCAATAGCCCTTGGGTTTCCTTTTCTGACATTGGGTATTATTACAGGTGCAATATGGGCAAATTATGCATGGGGTGGATACTGGAGCTGGGATCCCAAAGAGACATGGTCTCTTATTGCATGGTTTATATATGCAGCCTACCTGCATGCAAGAATGACAAGGGGTTGGCGTGGAAGAAAGACTGCAATCTTTTCTATAATAGGATTTCTCTCCGTAGTATTTCTATATTGGGGTGTTAGTTTCATTCTTCCGGGATTGCATGCGTATGCATAGGAATCACCTCTCTAACCAGGTAAACTCTTTTGTTTTATAATGCATTTCTGGAGACTATAAATGGCAAAGGCAGATATAGAAGAGATAAGAGAATCTGACAGGAGGATTAATATAAATGCAATACTTATAAGCCTTCTGATAATGGCTGTAATAATAGGAATCGTATGGACCCAGAAGGAAAAGTATGATCCTGTGCTGGTATCAACTGTTGCTCCTGATTTTAACGTGAAAAGGATGGATGGAGTAGAGGTACAGTTATCTGATTATAAAGGAAAGGTAGTATTCTTAAACTTCTGGGCAACATGGTGCAAACCATGCAGGGAAGAGATGCCTTCAATGGAGGTATTATATAATAATTTTAAGGATAAAGAGTTTGTTATTCTGGCAGTAAGTATTGATAAGTGGCCTTCTGCGATAACAAGTTTTGCAGAGGAGTTAAGGCTTACCTTCCCTCTCTTTCACGACCAGTGGGGAAAGGTTGATAGAAGATACAAACTTACAGGTGTGCCTGAGACATATATTATAGACCAAAATGGGATGCTGGCGGAAAAGATTATCGGACCAAGAGACTGGACAAGAAGGGATAATCTAAAGACTATATTTGACCTTCTTGAAAATGGTCCAAAGTCTTCTTACAAATAAATGATAAAAAACAATCCACCCAGTCAACCTTTGGCTGACACCCCTCAAGAGGGGAATTAAGACAAAAAAATAAAATTATGCTAAATGATTATAATCATTTTTAATTTAATAGATAAGTGGAAACCATAAAGATAATTCAGAAAGATAGAGATATTAAAGATGTATTTACATCTTTTTTCCCTTTTAAAATGATTTTAATGTGTATAGGATTATCCCTTTTGCTCATGATGCTTTCAGGATGTAAAGAAAAGGTTGATATATCTAATCACAAAAAGGGAGAGAAAGCAGCAGCGACTACTCTTATTGAACTGCCAAGGGTAGGGTATATAGCACCTGATTTTACTTTGAAAGGTATATATAATCAGGAGTTTACATTATCCCAGTACAGAGGTAAGATTGTATTTATTACTTTCTGGGCTACATGGTGCGGTCCATGCAGGTCAGAGATGCCAATTTTAGAGATATTATATAATGATCTTAAGAAAAAGGGGCTGGTTGTATTAGCCATTTCAAGTGATCTGGAGGGAGAGATGGCAGTACGACCATTTATGGAGGAACTTGGTCTCACATATCCTGCGTTAATAGATTCTGATTTTATAGTTAATGACCGATATAATGTAACCTCAGTGCCGACATCATATCTGATTGACAGAGATGGGATAATTACCAATAGATTTATAGGTATGAGAGACTGGAGAAAACCCAGATACAAAGACCTGATAGTAAAACTTATTGAGTCCACCTCACCCTAACCCTCTCTCCTGAGGGGGAGAGGGAAGGGTAAGGTGAATAACCTATAAGGAACCATAGATGGAAATGCCTGAAACTATCTCTTTATATATTGCATTTTTGGCCGGTCTTCTCTCTTTTGTCTCTCCATGTGTCCTGCCGCTTGTTCCCTCTTATATTTCGTATATCACTGGTCTCTCAGTAGATGAACTGAGTAACAGGGAGGGAGAAAAGAGAATAAAAGGGATAACTATTACAAATTCTCTTATGTTTATCTTTGGATTCTCTACTATATTTATACTCTTTGGTGCATCTGCCACATTCATTGGACAGGTACTTGTCTCATATCAGGGAGCAATAAGAAAGATAGGCGGATTAATAATAATCGTATTTGGGCTTTATATCATGGGGATATTGAAACTAAACTTTTTGATGTCTGAAAAGAGGATACATATTCAAAACAAACCTGCAGGGCATATAGGCTCATTTCTCGTAGGGATA
Organism: Nitrospirota bacterium; assembly: GCA_046753905.1. Lineage (GTDB taxonomy): Bacteria > Nitrospirota > Nitrospiria > JBHHUU01 > JBHHUU01 > JBHHUU01. Next base: position 2,982 of record JBHHUU010000152.1, read on the forward strand.
GGATTTGCCGCAGGCTGGACACCATGTGTTGGACCTATTCTCGGAACAATACTCTTATATGCCAGCACAGAAAATTCCATTCTAAAGGGAATACAGCTCCTCTCTTTCTATTCTCTGGGATTAGGGCTTCCTCTCCTGATTATATCATTGGGCATTGACGCATTCTTATACTACTTCAAAAAATTACATAAATATATGTGGATGATCTCATTTATAAGCGGTCTTTTCCTTTTAATTGTAGGCATCATGATATTTACTAACTCATTTACTATGGTAACAGCGTTTTTAACAAAACATGGTATAGGATGGTATATAGGACAGTAGAGACATAACTGGCTTGCTTTCTTATTTCTGATTGCTGTTTTTGTAACTATTCATCTAATACAGAGTGAGGGGTGGAAAAGAGTTTATAGCATCACCTTAGTGTTTAGCTCTCATACTCATAAAGAGACCTGTTCTGAAATGATGCTGTTGTAATCTGTTGGGGATTTCCCCCTAACCCTAACCCTCTCCCACAAGGGGAGAGGGAACTAACAGAATGATAAAATTAAGTCCATAACATATTGGGTAATTACATAAACTTATTATAATCATACGCATTATAAAGTCTTTGGAACCCCCCTTGCTCTGTATTAGCTGAATAGTTACCTGTTTTTTATAATATTATTCCTGTCAAAAGGTAAGGGAAAAAGCTCTTTTATGCCCTTTGAGATATGCTTCCCTGTTTTATTAACAACTACTACCTCAATATCAGGTGCATATTCCCATAATATCTGTCTGCATGCCCCACAGGGAAAACAATAATCTGAGGAAGATGAGACAATAGCAATGACCTCAAAATCTCTCTCACCTTCTGATAATGCCTTGAGGATTGCTACCCTTTCAGCACATATCCCAAGACTCGTAGATGACTCAATATTACACCCTGTGTAGATATTTCTATTTTTACATACAATCGCCGCGCCAACTCTGAATTGAGAAAGACCTGTCAATGCATTTACCATTGACTTTTCAGCCTCTTTTATAAGAAATTCTATATTCAATTTAATCCTTTCCCCCCCCCCTCATCCTAACCCTCTTCCCCAAGGGGAGAGGGGAGAGTGAGGGGACCAACTTTACTTAGAGGTAAAAGTATATCCCTTACTACCTCTCCTTTTACACCAAAAGGCTCTAACTCTTTTTTATTGAAAAATACCTTTACTCCACCAGCATTTCCTATTGTTAACATAAAGTTTTTGTCCGCTTTCCATGTTATCTTTTCCCCCTTCTGAAGGAGGAACTCCCTCTCTTCTGAATTATCAATTTTGATCACTATCCATGTTGTTTCTAACGCTTCAATTGTCAACTTCTGTTTTTTAGCTTTTTCTTGAAAGGGCTTTTCTGTCTCAGTATCCAGAGGTAAGTCTGATGGGGCATCTTTAGGCATCATAGTTTTCTTACCCTCTCCCATCTCTTCTTTCCCCTCTGCGGAGAGGGGAGAGGGTAAGGGGGAAGGACTATCTTTATATCCCTCTTGATTCCGAGTCTCAATCATTCTGTTATTATGCAAAGAGATAATAATGATAATGGCAATAGATATGGTAATTATACTAGCGATCCATATACTTATTCTTGACCTTTTTTCTCCATCAGGCAGTTCTACTTTAATTATATTTTCTATATCTTCATTATTTTCCCCATGGTAAAAGGTCTCTCTATACTGGTTATATCTTTCAAATATATCATCTTCATCAAGAGATAGAAACCGGGCGTACAAACGCAAAAATCCCTTTGCCATTACTTCATTTGGTATCTTTGAGTAGTCATCCGCTTCCAATGCCTCTATGTACTCAGGAACAACCCTGGTATGATTTGCAGCATCTTCTATTGTCTTACCATGACTGTTTCTTATCTGTTTAAGGTATCTGCCGAGTGATTCCATGCTATGAAGTCTTTTGCCTGTGTAAAAAGATGATTAACTTTTAAGTATTCACTTTCTTTTAGGAATATCATTCTTCATTAATAGTAGATATTTGCTGGCTTCTTTTGCCAGTTTTCCATCTGGAAGGAGTTCTTTTACCTTTTCAAATTCCTTTATTGCCTTTTTCTTTGAACTGATTCTGTAATAGGCTAATCCAAGATTATAGTGTGCTTCAAGATAATCAGGAGCAATATTTAATGCTTCTTTATATGCGTCTATTGATTTATCTATCCTCTTTAATTTGTAATATGTCTTCCCTAACTGATTATAGGCAATAAAAAAGGTTGGGTCTATTCTCAATGCCTCTTCAAATTCTTCTATCGCCTCTTCATATCTCTTAAGGTTAAGCAGCGCAACACCTAAATTATAGTATGGAAATTGGGGGGTAATATATTTTGAATTCTTTAATGCCTTTCTATATTCCGCAATAGCCTCTTCCCATTTTGATTCGCTTTCATATATCGTGCCTAAATGATTATATGCCTCTGAATATGTCGGGTCTATTTTTAAGGTTTTTTTAAATTCTTCTATCGCCTTGTCATATTTTTTTTGAAGAAAGTATATGTGGCCTAATGCGTAGTGGGTATCTCTATCCTCTGGATTTATGTCCAGTCCCTTCTGAAATTCTACAAAAGCCTGCTGTATCAGGTTCTCATTAAGATATGATATCCCAAGTTTATAATAAGCCTCTGCAGCCTTTTTTCTTTGAATACGAGACTCAGTAGCACAGCTTAATGGAAAAAGAAGGATAATAAACAATCCATAACAGATAAGAGAACGCCAATATCTCACTAAAATACCTCCTAATTTAAACTACATCGTAACTATTCAGCTCCCCCTTTGGATTAAGGGGGATTTTTCAATTATAAATATTGTAACTATTCAGCTAATTTCAGGGCAAGGGGTTCCAAAGACTTTATAATGC
>JBHHUU010000153.1:0-5804 GCA_046753905.1 Nitrospirota bacterium
ATAGGAGTATTTCCCTGATGGGCTAACCCATACATCAAGAAAGGTATGATCTATAAAATGGATACGTAATTTGGAGGAACCTCGACTCTTTCTGTAGATAATATCTGTAGATATAATAATATCTCTATATTCTGTTTCGGCAATTTTTTTGAGTCTGTCATAAAGTTTATGGAGTTTATGGATAACTATCCAATCCTTTCAATAGTTTTCTTTAGCTTTTTTATGTATACCTCTAAGTTTTCCCATGTGATAAGGTCTTCCCATGCAGGGTGGCTGTATGTCTCTTTATTCTTTATCTTTCTTTCAAATTGAGGTCTTGCAGCAACAGAATATTTATCACGAATGTCAGCAATATCCTCTTCAGCCAGACGGATTTCACGCTCCAGGTAGGCAAGAAGTCCACGATTAATCAATTCCTCTGAGGAAATATTCAATTTTTTTGATATCTGTGATATTTGGGATAATGAAATACTCATTGCTTATAACCTCTTAAACTAAAGATACCATAGCAGTTTATATGTATCAAGTTAAACCTGCATTTTCAGATTATTCTCTCTTCCCTTGCCTTCATCACTGCTGCAATCTTAGAATTTACCTCTAATTTACGGTAGATATTTTTTATATGTGTCTGCACTGTGTGAAGGCTTACATAGAGTTCTTCTGCACAATTTTTGTATGTGGCACCCCTTTCCATTAGTTGAAGAACCTTTCTCTCTGTCCTGGTGAGGGAATATTCCTTCTTAAGTAGAAGCCTCTCTATAGCCTGAAACTCCTGCACCACCCTTCTGGCAATGGATGGAGACATGGGTGCGCCTCCAGCAATGACCTCCTCTATTGCAGAGATAATATTATGACTGGAAGACTTGGTGATATAACCTCTCGCACCATTTTTTAAGGATGCAAAGATATTTTTATTATCCTCAAAGATCGTCAGGACTATTATCTCCACATCATTATCATACTCCCTGATCTCTCTTATTGCCTCCACTCCATTAATCTTTCCAGGGAGATCTATATCCATTAGAATGACATCTATATCCAGATCCTTTGCTGCCTTAACAGCCTCTTCCCCTGTCCTTGCAGCATATACTACCTTAAATCCTTTATAGTCATTGAGAAGTAACATGAGGTTTTCCCTTGTGTCATCATGGTCTTCAACTATCATTATCTTTACAGGAGTTGTCATAGTATACTCAAGTTAGACTAAGAGACTAAGAGGCTAAGAGTTAAACATTCAATTTCCTAAGCATTAAATTAAGGGTGCAGGGTACAGTTATCAGGGGGCTGCTTATAAAAATCTTCTCTGCACCCTGCACCCTGACAACTGCACCCTGGTGCACACCTACAAGCTATGCTAAATATTCAAGTTCCTATATATATTCAAGGATATCAGAAATCTGATTAATTGATATCCCATATTTATGGGATTTTCAGCAGGTTTACAAGAGTATATTTCCTGTGATTTTTGTCCCATTATTCTGTAGTGAATCTATTGTTAAATTTCCTAAGACTGCCTTCATCCTCTCCTTCATATTTGTCAGTCCATATCCATCAGATATCTCTTCTATGTCAAATCCTACCCCTCTATCTGTTATAGTGAACTCTAATATATTCTCAGAGAGAGTAAATGTTATAGTAACAGAATCTGTATGGGCATGTTTTATGATATTCCTCATCGCCTCCTGCACTACTCTAAAGGTGTTTAATTTTACCTCTGGAGTAATCGAGATGTTATCTGTCATCCCTTCCTCTATAAACTTGAATCTTATGCCTGCTGAATCAGATATCTCACTGCAATATCTCCTGATGTGAGCTATAAGAGATCCATAAGAGCTATCTTCAGGGTCAATCGCCCATATAGTGTTTCTCATCTCAAAGAGGCAGTCCTGACCATGTTGTTCCATCTTATGCATGGTATTATTAATCCCATTGATGTCTAAGGGAATATTCTTAATCTCCCTTTTTATCCTCTCATTCAATAGAATTATGTTGGAAAGTTCAGCGCCTATACCATCATGTATCTCTTTTATCAACCTGCTCCTCTCTTTTTGTAGAACAGACTCTCTTTCAATCTTAAGGATCTTTGCCTGTGCCTTCTGAAGATCTTCATAAGCCCTCTGGAGCTGCTGAGTCCTCTCTTTTACCATGGAATCAAGCTCTCTACTGAGCCTTTCGTGCTGATTGCAGACCCTGGCAAACTGGTTTGCCATAGAAAATGCTATGGCTAAAAGGATTAAAGGGATGCCGAAACGGAGCAAAAGGGGATGGGATGCAGATAGTATCCCTGCCTTGATCAGAAGATCATTTACCCCAACCAATGAACCTATAATAACACCAGCTATTAATATATAAGATTCTCTATTTCCTCTCAAATATGCCCTGATCAAAATATAGATAATGTAGATTAATATTAGAATAGAGAATAGAAACCAGCAGTTTGAGACAAAGATAAAATTATCACTTGCAGCAAAGGAGAGTGATAAGAGACCTATACTACCTATTATGAGGTTTATTAGTTCGATATTTCTTTTCTTTTCACCTAAATATCTAAGGGTAAATATAAGAAAGAGATGGACAAATATGGCAATTAGACTTAAGAGGATCTTATTCCAGACCATGTAAGAGACAGGGATATTCTTGAGAAAATTGTTGGACAGACCAATAGCCCCCAATAGACAGCAGATGCCAAAATAGAGGTAGGCCTGATCACGGGGACGTTTATAAAATAACATGAGATGATATATTGAGACGGCTAACAGGAGAAAAGATAAGACCTGGGAGCTATAGACCTGAAACCATATCCTCCTGTCGAAAATGGCCTGAGATCTATCAGTATCTGTTATAAGCAATGGGGAATGGATGCCTGACAGGCTGTTTTTAAAACCAAATAACCTGATAGCGATTATATTATACTTTCCATATTGGATTATACTATGGGGTATGTTGTAAAGGGCTGGATAATTCCATGTGAGGGCTGGAGGATCAAATCTCCCGCTCTTTCCGATAAGGTCTCCATTAAAATAGAGGGCATGTGTCATAGTGCTCTTTAATAGCAGTATACTTAATGGCTTGCCTTTCAGTCCTTCTGTAATCTTTACCCTGAATCTATACCAGCCAATCCCATGATAAGATTTTCTGGTCTTGTTCCAATTATCAGGGATGATAATCTCTTCCCATGATGAGTCATCTATATCTTTAGATGCCCAGTCTGGGTTATCTCCCTGTCTGAATTTCCCTATATCTATCTGAAAAGGGTTATCTATGCTGGTTATTATATCTTCTGCAAGGAGAGTCTGACAAAAAGAGAAGATTAGAAGGATAGATATCTCTGATATCAAGGATAAGTGCAACCTTTTCAGTTCATCAGGCATTCGGGAATTCATTGGATGATAAGAAATTGCTTTTTGAACCTGAAAAATTATTAACACAAAAAATAGGAGATTGTCAAGTTTTTTTATTTTTATTGTGATCCAGACACTGTATAAAGAAATATCACATTCTGTTCCTCCTTACCAATATGTATCAGATCAGAAAACGCATAACATGGATGATATTTTACACCCTTCTTTTGCTTTTTGCTCATGTTGCTTATATCAATCAATTGTCCATGCTCATCTACTGGCATATAAACTGCGTCTTTGTAATTCTCGTTTTCAGGCACTACTACATGCGAAAGGTCAGTCCATTTGGCGATTACTTGAGGAGGTATTTTCTTTGCATCCAAATCTTTAATTGAATCTTTTGATAAGACCCAACTGCGCCATGAATCATCTAAACTTTTTCTTGTTTCAATTATTTCATCATAAATACCTTTAATTACACTATGTTCATTGTAATGAGATTCATGCTGGCCATTTGCAAACTTTTTCCGATAATTTTCAAAATGATCTCTTATCCCTGCCTTGTTATAGGCATCTATGCAGGACATTATCAAGAACCCTCCGCATAATACCCATCCTCCTATTGCGGTCATCCCACCAAGTAATATCATGCCTTGAGAGATAGTTTCACCCATACCCATCATAACCTTTTCATAATCATCATCTAAAAAGGCATCATATGTCTTGTATCCACTATCAACCATACCCATGATTGTGGAAATACGTGATAGACTCTTTGTTAAACCTTTATATGCTATATCAGGACTTTTAAAATTAATTCCGGTTACTATTGTATCGGCGGCATCTATGTGTAGTTTAAGATTTCTTACTGTATCTTGCAATCTATTCTCACTATCTTTAATATTTTGAAAATTATTTGCAACCTGGATGCCGGAAAACAGTAATAAAATTGATTTTACTACCTTTCCGCCTCTTTTAAATTCCTTAAGATCAATCTCAATATCACTATTTTCTTTTATATTATTGGCAACTTGCACAGATATCATTTTCTTATATTTTCCTATATCAAAATCAAGGTATAGTGGTTTAACAACTTTTTTAACAAAAGATTCAATCTCTTCTGGATTTAAACGATCGCTTATATTTTTATTAATATAATCAGCATATGAATCCATAAGTTTATCTAATACCAATACAGGCTTAATTTTCTTTGCCATTATTGAAACTGGATTTTTTTCTTTGATTTCTATATCTTCAGAGATAAGCTTTCCTACCGCCTTGTCTATGTGAGATTTATAAACCTCTTTCTTCTTTGAAGTCTCTCCCAGTAGATTATGCAATCCCCTATCAGTCGAGGAGCTTCTTATAACTTTGTAATTTAAAGAACCCCGAAGAAGCTAAAATTCTAATGTCGCAATCCCCTATCAGTCGAGGAGCTTCTTATAACATATTGGAGTTGAAAAAAAATTAAGACAATTAGTAAATAGTCGCAATCCCCTATCAGTCGAGGAGCTTCTTATAACTAATCACTCTCCCTTTATCACAAACAAAGTAGGGACTATGTCCCCACTATTGCCGTGCAAGGTAAAGTCGCAATCCCCTATCAGTCGAGGAGCTTCTTATAACCGATGAATAATAGTGATATTGATAAATTAGAAAAAGTCGCAATCCCCTATCAGTCGAGGAGCTTCTTATAACTGTTCCTCTTAAAACCCTTTACAAAACAGCATGTTACAGGTGCAAAAATGTATATCCCCTTTTTCAGCAATCTATCACCTCCTTTTTTCACCTCATAATAGCCTAAATTTCCTTTAAAATCAAGGGACTGTAATCACTTTTTTGTAAATTTGCCTATAATTGCAAATAAATCAATGGGTTATCTCACTTTTTCTGATATTTCCCATTTTTTAAAATGGGATGTCAGTAAAACTCACTCTCTACAAATGGCATAATCCTTAATAAAATCAATAAGTTAGATGAAATAAGCTGTTTTTTAAAAATGGGTCATTTTACCTGTAATCCCTTTATTATCATAGGGTTAGCTATCTCCACCCCTCGGGTTACCTGATGTAGTCATAACTGTCAACACAATTCGTGACTACATCAGTTTTAATGCCCCTTTTGTAATAACTCCCCCTAACCCCCTCTTACCCTAAGAGGGGAAAACTTTCATAACTCCCCCTCCACCAACCAATCAAACCACGATAACATCAGGATCTGCTGTGACCTTTCCTCTGCCGTCTGTCAGTATCTTTTTTACGGCTTCATTATCCAGAGGATAATATCTTACCTTATCTTTTCTCTTGTCTATTATCCTTAAAACAGCCTTTCGCATCTTTTCAAACTCTTTTCTGTTTAGAATGCACTCAAATACGCTATATTGGACAGGTCTGCCAAAGTTTTTCAGCTCGGCATGAAGTTTTGTCCTCCTTTTATCATCAGGTATGTCGTATGCTACTACAA
>JBHHUU010000154.1:0-5768 GCA_046753905.1 Nitrospirota bacterium
CCTGTTATTACAGGATCAACGAGGTTTCTTGCTTTTTTTGATGGTGAATTACGGTCTGCCTCAACACAATGCCCATACAGAAATACAAAAGATGTCTTCTGCCGGAGACATAAAATTATCTTTATATATAATCAATGAAAAGGGTATCCTGATACCTTTTTTACGATGTTTTTCTGTAACTATTCAGCTAATACAGAGCAAGGGGTTCCAAAGACTTTATAATGCGTATGATTATATCGACAAGCTGTTACGAAACTATTATTTCGAGCCGAAATAGAGAAATCTTGATTGCACAAACTTATTGATAATGAAAGATTTCTCACTACACTCCGATCCGTTCGAAATGACAAAGAGGGTGTTCCGTAACAGCCTGTCGACCAAACCTGACCCAAATCCGATTGTAGTGTATAAAGTTTATTCTTTTTCAGTCCCTTACAATTTTATTTTTTTATGGTGAGTTACGATCATTTCTCTAAACATCTTAAAGAGATATGAGGAATCATGTGGGCCTGGAGATGCCTCAGGATGATACTGAACCGAATATACAGGGATATCTGTGCATCTCAGACCTTCCACAGAATTGTCATTCAGATTGATATGTGTGATCTCCACTCTCATCCCTCCCTTCCTCTTTTCTATTGAATCAGGGTCAATGGCAAAGCCATGATTTTGTGCGGTTATCTCTACCTCTCTGGTAGATAAATCCATTACAGGCTGATTACCGCCATGGTGGCCAAACTTCAGTCTATATGTCTTTAAACCCAATGCCAGACCCAATATCTGGTGGCCAAGGCATATACCAAATATAGGTTTCTTGCCCAGCAGCTCTCTTGTGTTTTCTATGGCATACTTAATCCCTTCAGGGTCACCAGGACCGTTTGACATGAGTATACCATCAGGGTTCATTTTCAGGCAATCTTTTGCCGGGAGCATAGCAGGTACTACTGTTACTTTAAACCCTTCGCTTACCAGCATCCTGAGTATATTTCTCTTGACTCCAAAGTCATATACCACAATATGATAATCTCTCTCATCTCTATTATAAACATACCCCTTTCCAAAATCCCATGCCCCTTCTTCCCAGAGATACTCTCTTTCGCATGTTACCTCTTTTACCATGTCCCTCCCTATCAGAGAGGGTGAGGCATTAGCCTTTGCTATCAGCCTATCTATATCACTATCAATAGTGGAGATTATACCCTGCTGTTCTCCCCTGTCCCTTATATGTCGGGTCAATGCCCTTGTATCAACTCCCTCTATCCCTGCAATATTATTATCCCTTAAGAATTTATCGAGAGACCCTCTCTTTCTCCAGCTGCTTGAAAATCTACTGTATTCTTTTACTATAAAACCGCTCAGATGTGGTTTAACAGCCTCTATATCATCATCATTTATCCCATAATTGCCTATCATGGTATAGGTCATAGTTACTATCTGACCTCTGTATGAGGGATCGGTAATGATCTCCTGATATCCTGTCATACTGGTATTAAATACTACCTCTCCCCCTGTCTCTCCCTCTGCGCCAAATGAGTATCCTTTAAATACTGCTCCATCTGCCAGAGCGAGGATTGCCCTTTTCACTATTCTCCTCCCGCTATTTTAATTTTGAATTATCAATTTTGAATTGTCAATTATCTTCCCATACTATCTTACCCTTTACTATTGTCATTACTGCCTTACCCCTTAGCTCCCATCCAGAAAAAGGGGTGTTTTTTGACTTTGATTTAAACCTTAATGGGTCAACTTTCCATGTATTATCAGGATCTACTATCACTATATCTGCTGCTGCTCCCGAATTTAATGACCCTCTATTCAGATTCAGGATATTTGAAGGATTAAGAGAGAGTTTAGATACTATGTCAGAAAGGGAGAGCCACCCTTCTTCTATCAGTCTGAATGACAGACCAAGGGCTGTCTCCATCCCTATCAGCCCGAATGGGGCTGCATCAAACTCTATCTCCTTTTCAAATATGGCATGAGGTGCATGGTCTGTGGCGATTACATCTATTGTGCCATCCTTTAAGCCCTCTTTGATTGCTATTACATCTTCCTCTGTCCTCAATGGCGGATTGACCTTTGCATTTGTATTAAATCCCCTGACTTCATCCTCAGTCAAAGTAAAATAATGAGGGGTCGTCTCTCCGGTTATACTTATACCCCCCTCCTTTGCATCTCTAAGCATCCTTACTCCACCCTTTGTGCTTATATGTGCTATATGAACTCTCGCTAATGTGAGTTCTGCTAATGCTATCTCCCTTGCTATCATAATCTCTTCTGCGGCATTAGGTATGCCTCTTAAACCCAATTCTGCTGATACTATCCCTTCATTCATAACGCCATCCATAGAGAGGGCAGTATCCTCACAGTGAGATATAACAGGGATGTCAAATATCTTTGCATACTCCATTGCCCTCCTCATCACCTCACTATCCATGACCGGATTTCCATCGTCTGAGATTGCCACACAACCTGCCTTTTTCAACTCACCGATCTCAGCCATCTCACAACCCTTTAACCCCTTTGTTATAGCACCAACTGGAAAAATATTGACATATCCTCCATTTATACCCTTATCTATTATAAATTCAGTAACCGACTGATTGTCATTTACAGGTGATGTATTCGGCATACAGCATACAGATGTAAATCCACCAGCAGAGGCAGCAAGTGTCCCTGTCTTTATGGTCTCTTTATATTCATATCCGGGTTCTCTCAGATGTGTATGCATATCTATGAGACCCGGCATAACCATCTTTCCTGAGGCATCTATTAGCCTGAAAGAGTATTGAGATGCACCAGTTCTCTCTATCTTAATATCTCTCTCTATAATAGAGATATTCCCATCCTCTATAAGAATATCTGCCTTCTCATTCCTGCCACTGGCTGGATCTATTATCTGTCCATTCTTAATTAATAGCCTCATCCCTGCCTCCGCCTGATAATAGATATAATACAGCCATTCTTACAGCCACACCATTTGTTACCTGTTCCAGAATTACTGAAGACAGCCCATCTGCCACCTCTGGTGATATCTCAATCCCTCTGTTTATAGGTCCTGGATGCATTATTAACAGGTCATCTTTTGCCAATCTCGCCCTCTCACTGGTAAGACAATATAGCAGAGAATATTCTCTGATACTCGGAAAAAAATGAGACATCTGTCTCTCTAACTGGAGTCTTAGCATGATAATCACATCTGAACCCTCAATCGCCTCATCAAGATTGTAGAATACCTTTACTCCAAGCCTTTCAATATCCTTGTGTATCATGGTTGCAGGTCCAGCAATCCTAACCTCTGCACCCATTGTATTAAGTGCATAGATATTAGAGTGGGCAACCCTGCTATGCAGGATATCACCTACTATACAGACCTTCAGTCCTTTAATCCTGCCTCTTTTTTCTCTTATAGTAAAGAGGTCTAAAAGTGCCTGTGTAGGATGTTCATGTCCTCCGTCACCTGCATTTATCACCGAACTTTTAAGCTCTCTCGCAAGGATATATGGAGCGCCTGCAGCAGAGTGACGTATTACAATAATATCTGCCATCATTGCCTCTATGTTCCTTGCAGTATCGAGTAATGTCTCTCCCTTTGAGATACTGCTTGCAGATGTTGAGATATTCAATACATCCGCAGACAGCCTCTTTGCCGCCAACTCAAATGATGTCCTTGTTCTTGTGCTCGGCTCAAAGAAGAGGTTTACAACAGTCTTGCCTCTGAGTGCAGGCACCTTTTTTATATCACGCGATGTTACCTCTTTAAATGACTCAGCAGTATTCAATACCATCTCTATCTCTTCACAACTCAAGTCCTTTATCTCTAATAGATCCTTTCTCTTAAAACCCATAATAGAAATATCCTAAATAATCACCACCCTGTCTATATCTCCCTCTTCTTCCAGAAACAGCTTAATCTTTTCCATCCTTGAGGTAGGGACATTCTTCCCGATAAAGTCAGGTCTTATAGGGAGTTCTCTGTGACCTCTATCTATCAAAACCGCTAACTGGATCAGTCTTGGCCTCCCAAAGTCCATAATACTGTCTAATGCCGCTCTGATTGTCCTCCCTGTATAAAGTACATCATCCACCAATACCACCTTCTTCTCATTAATAGAGAAATTTATTTCTGTCTTTTTGGCATAGGGCTGATCTCTCTTTATAGATAGGTCGTCACGGTAGAAGGTAATATCGAGTATGCCTACAGGTATATCTATCCTTTCTATCTCTTTTATCTTCTGTGCCAGTCTATTCGCCAGATATACCCCGCACCTTCTTATACCGATCAATACAAGATCATCCGTCCCCTTATTTCTCTCTATAATCTCATGGGCAATCCTCACTATAGCACGATTGATCTCATCACGATCAAATATTACCCTATCCTCTTTACCCTTATTCATTTAAGTGTTCCATATTTATAAAATCTCCCTCACCCTGACCTTCTCCCACAATGGGAGAGGGAAGGGCAAGGGGGCAATATCCTCTACCACAAGAGGAAGAGTGAGGATAATAACTCTCTCCCACGAGGTGAAAAGTGAGGGTGATCCATAAAAAAAAGGTCTTTTCATTATTCCTGATAATGAAAAGACCTTTTTTTTATTTTATATATTATTTTCATCTGCTCTCTTTCTGATCTCACAGGATCAGTTTAAAGAATCTCTAAAACCATCTGCTTTTCACTTAGAAAAGGCAGCATCCTCAACAATAGCTGGATATTTATAGCCACCGCCAAAATTTTTATCTACAGCTAATCTGCCCTCTGCTACTACAACAGACCCCACCTCTGGAGGATTGTTTACGGATGTAAATGTCAAATCATTAGCATCTTTTACACCAGTGCCATCTTTAATATGTACCCAGTGTCTCCCCATAATATTTTTCGAGACCTTTACCACCTTTCCACGTACCTTTACTATCTTTCCCTTCAATTCATTTTTCTGAGAAAATAGCTCCTCTACAGTGTATCCTCCCTCTGCCTTTGTAATGGAATTTCTTTCAGGAGGTTCTGCTGTTTTTGACTTTGGAATACCATATTCATCTGTCGCATTATCTCCCGGTGTATGTCCGTATGATGACTCTGGCATTTTGGATTGTTGTTCAGAAACGATATCTACCTTGCTTACAAATAGTATCCTGTCAAAAGTACGATTCAAGGTCTTGCTTTTAAACATAGACATCCAGACCTCTTCCTCAAAATTTACATACTCCCCTGTCTTTACAATGGTCTGAGGGGCAGCAATCCAGAACTTATTACCATCCTCATCAATCTGCATATATGTATATGTTCCAGCATCCATTACATCAACAACTTTTCCAGAATGTCCTGTATTTACCAGCGATGCCCCATATCCCGGAGAACAACAGATAACGAACAAGACAACTATACTTATACATGCAAAAAGTTTATACTTACTCCGAAAATATGGTTCAAGGATTTGAGGATTCAAGTGGTCAAGTGAACCACCCATATTTTTATTCCTGTTTGTGCCAATTGGTCGGCATGATTGTTTCATTATGCAATTTCCTCCTTACAATCTATGTTACTTTTATTCTTTCTATTGGCAGTATGCATTAATATGTCCCCAATTGTCAAGCTAAAATTAAGAATCCCAGCCATTCCGAGCAAAAATAAAAAATCTTTATTTACAAAACAATAGAAAGAGTCTAATTTTTAAGGACTATAGAGATAAGAATCAACAAAGGTTTATTTATACGTAACTATTCAGCTAATACAGAGTGAGGGGTGGAAAAGAGTTTATAGCGTCACC
>JBHHUU010000155.1:0-5609 GCA_046753905.1 Nitrospirota bacterium
TTTCCTGATATTGACTATACTATATATGATAGTGATAAAATATGATAGTGATAAATAATTATCTTGGAAATAATAAATGTTTGATGTATACTCTTTTTTTTAAAACATTACTGTTAACATCTGAATCATTATAATCCATTTAAACTAAAAAAAGGGGGAATATATGCCGCAATTACGAAAAGACCCAATCATAGGAAGATGGGTGATCATTTCTACAGAGAGAGGAAGGAGACCGTCAGATTTCAAACATGCAGTTAATGAGAGAAAGGGGGGATTCTGCCCATTTTGTGCAGGAAATGAAAATACTACCCCTCCTGAAGTGTTGTCATACAGGGAACCTGGTTCAAAGCCTAATACACCAGGCTGGAGTCTCAGGGTAGTCCCAAACAAATTTCCAGCATTACAGATAGAAGGCAGCTTGGATAAGGTCGGAGAGGGACTCTATGACACTATGAATGGATTAGGCGCCCATGAAGTAATAATAGAGGGACCTTCACATGATTTGAATATAGCAGGGCTTCCGTTAAAAAATGTGGAAGATACACTTCATGCCTATAGGGAAAGAATTGTTGATCTAAAAAAGGATGTGAGGTTTAGATATATTTTAATATTTAAGAATGAAGGAGAGGCAGCAGGTGCATCCCTTGAACATAGTCATTCTCAGCTTATCGCCCTTCCCATTGTCCCGATTCAGGTAAGCAGAGAGTTAGAGGGGTCTAAACGGTATTACAGATATAGAGACAGATGCGTCTATTGTGATATTATCAGACAGGAGTTAGAGACAGGAAGCAGAATTGTCCTTGAAAATGAACACTTTATATGCAGTTCACCATTCGCGCCGAGATTCCCGTTTGAAACATGGATTATCCCTAAAAAGCATGATTCCTGTTATGACCATCTTCAGACACATGAAATTGAAAGTCTGGCAAAGATATTAAAAAACATCTTAATGAGGATAGATAAGGCATTAAACATTCCACCATATAATTATATTATCCATACAGGACCAATAAGAGAAAATGTGAATGAATATTATCACTGGCACATAGAGATCATGCCGAAATTGACTAAAGTTGCAGGTTTTGAGTGGGGAACAGGATTTTATATCAACCCGACAGTGCCAGAGGAGGCAGCTAAATCCCTGAGAGAGGCAAAGATAGATTAAGTTGGTGTAACTTAACCACTAAAGAAAGAAGAAAAAGAAACAACTTTGTATATCTATATAATATAATCTGTACTTAAAAGAAAGGGGGCAATTATGAAAATATTAATAGCAGCATCAGAAGTAGTTCCATTTGCCAAGACAGGAGGATTGGCAGATGTTGCTGGTGCATTACCTTTGGCATTGGAAGAATTAGGACATGATGTCAGGGTAATGATGCCAAGGTATCAGGTTGTAGATAAAAAGAAGTTCAAACCACAGATGATGGTAGAAAGTCTTCCTGTACCTATATCTGACAGAAAAGAAGAGATGAATATCATGCAGGGCAGACTTGGAAAGGCAATTCCTGTGTATTTCATAGAAAAGGATAAGTATTATAAGAGACCGGAACTATACGGGACTCCGCATGGCGACTATCCAGATAATGCAGAACGGTTTATAATCTTCTGCAGGGCAATATTGGAGGGGTGCAAGGCATTAAATTTTAAGCCGGATATTATCCATTGTCATGACTGGCAGACAGGATTAGTTCCTGTGTATTTAAAGACACTATACAGGGATGACCCATTTTTTTCAAAGACGGGTTCTATCTTTACTGTACATAATATGGGTTATCAGGGGGTCTTCTGGCATATAGATATGCATTTAACAGGATTGGGCTGGGATATATTTACTCCAGAAGGTATTGAGTTTTATGGAAAGATTAACATGTTAAAGAGCGGCCTTGTATTCTCTGATATCATTAATACTGTGAGCAAACAGTATAGTCAGGAAGTTCAGACAGCAGAGTATGGTCATGGTCTGGATGGTGTCTTGCAGAGCCGAAATAAAAAGTTTTTCGGGATTATAAACGGCATAGATTATAAAGACTGGAATCCACTAACTGATAGATATATCAAAGAAAATTATTCTTCTGATAAGATGTCCGGCAAATCAGTAAACAAGGCAGAATTACAAAAAGAGTTCAAATTACCTGTAAAAAATGTACCGCTTGTTGGTATGGTAGGAAGATTGACAGAACAAAAAGGCATAGACATCATAGCAGGTATGATTGACTCACTGATGAAATTAGATGTCCAGTTTGTCCTTTTAGGGACAGGAGAAGAAAAGTATCATAATATATTCAGGGAGGTTGGGGAAAGGTATAAAGATAAGGCAGGTATAAGAATAGGATTTGACAATGGATTAGCTCATCGTATCTATGCCGGAAGCGATATCTTTTTAATGCCTTCTAAGTATGAGCCATGCGGCATCGGCCAGCTTATAAGTTTTTGTTATGGAACAATTCCGGTTGCAAGGGAAACAGGTGGTCTTGCTGATACTGTAAAAGAATTTGATTCTAAGAAAAAGAAGGGAAATGGATTCATCTTTAAGGAATACTTTTCAGGTGCCCTTCTTGATGCACTAAACAGGGCAATAAAGACCTATAAAAATAAGACCCAATGGAAGGTGCTTGTTCAAAATGCAATGAAGGAAGACTTCTCATGGAAAAAGTCTGCAAAGGAGTATATCAAACTATATAAAAAGGCAGCGTAGATTTTTAAATTAGGGTGCAGGGTGCAGATTTAAAGATTTTTTCTGTACCCTGCACCCTGACAACTGCACCCTTTGATTTTCTCAACTCTTAACTCTCTAACTCTTAACTATGGAATCTTCAGATAATATAAAGGAAAGATTTGAGACTTTAGGTCTGGATATCTTAAATCATATCAGCCACATAGCCAACTCTACTCTTGACCTGAAAGAGAGGCTGAAGGCTATTGCAAAGGTCATAGCTGAAAAATCAGGCAAGGATACATGTTGTATCTTTCTTTTAAATAAAGATGATGAGACCCTTGTATTAAGGGAGAGTTGGGGACTCAGCCCTGAGTCAATAGATAAGACGAGGTTTCCAATAGGGGAAGGTATCGTTGGTCTGGTAGCAAAGGAAAAATCTCCTATAGCTATAGAGGATACCCTGTCTGATCCCCGTTTCAAGAATGTCCCGGATAGCAGCATGAGACAATACAGGTCAATTCTATCAGTCCCTATCTCAACAGGTAATGATATTATAGGCGTAATTAATATCCGCAGTATCTCTCAATGGAGTTTCCTGCCAGAGGAGATTACATTATATACAACAATTGCAAACGAGATAGCCGGAATAATAAGGCATGCCCAGTTGTATTATAATGTTGACCAGAGATTACAGGAACTGACTGTCATATATAATATAGGACAGGCATTAACATCAACTCTGGATTTAGATACTCTGTTAGAAATGATAATAAAAAACAGTGTAAATGTCATAAAAGCAAAAGGTGGTGTAATAAGATTACTCGAGGAAAACACACATCAGCTCAAAATGAGGTCATTTTGCGGTCCAGAGGAAGATATATATAAGGTCGTAACAGAACTGAATATAGGAGAAGGTATATCAGGCAGGGTTGCAGAAACAGTTAAACCTATTCTGATACAGGACATTAATAAAGAACCTTCCTTTTTGCATATAAGTAAACTTGCATTTTCTTCTATCCTGTGTGTGCCCTTGATCTCAAAAAGTAAGGTTATCGGCACTATAAGTCTTTATGACAAAAGAGAAGATGAAGAGATTAAAGCAAGCAGATTTACTCCCAAAGACCTTCAACTTTTATCTACCTTAGCAAACTATGCGTCAATAGCAGTTGAAAATGCTATTATTTATAAAAGATTGGAGGGATTGGCTGAAGATAATAGAAAACGGCTTATAAGTCTCTCAATCCTATATGATGTCAGCCGTGCAATGAAGACTACACTGGAATTAGACAAGGTGCTGAGGATTATTCTGGCAGGTGTTACAATGGGAGGCGTGGGATTAGGATTTAACAGGGCTATATTATTATTGGTAGATGAAGAGTCAAACTCCCTGCAGGGAATGTTAGGGGTAGGTCCTGACAGTCCAGAAGAGGCAGGGATTATATGGGGAAGGCTCGCCAATGTAAAAAAAATTACCCGCTGGATTATAACAGAACGGGATCTTACTGAACCAAAGGAGTCTAAATTTGACAAATTAGCAAAGGAACTGAATATACCTATGAGTGATACTGAAAACATCTTTGTCCAGACGGTCTTACAAAAGATACCATTTAATATAACAAATTATAGAGAAGAATCAGGAGTAACTCCGGTATTACATCAGATATATAAAGACATCAACTTTGCAACAGCTCCTCTCATAGCCAGAGATAAGGTTCGGGCTGTCATTGGTGTAGATAACATGTATAATAAAAAACCTATCACAGATGAAGATATAGACTTTTTGATGATGTTGAGCAATGAAGGAGGACTCACAATAGAGAATGCTATAATCCATAGCAGATTAGAGGAGGCAAACAAAGAACTAAGGGAGACGCAGGAGAGATTAATCCAGTCTGAAAAGATGGGAGCATTGGGAGAGATGGTTGGATCTGTTGCCCATGAGATAAGAACTCCACTTATTTCTATAAGCGGATTTGCTCACAGGATAATTGAAAAACTTCCAGATGACCCTCAGCTAAAAAAATATGGGAATATTATATGTGTTCAGGTAGATCACCTTGAAAAGCTGCTTCAAGAGATACTTGTATTCTCAAAGGACTTTGGCTTTCAATTTGAAAAAATAAACCTAAATAAGTTTATTGAAGGGATAATACCTCTTCATAAAGAGGTGTTATCTTTGAAAGAGATAACAGTTCAGCTTTCCCTTATGCAGGATATACCTCCTATTATGATAGATCATCGTCAGATGAAACAGGTGATTATTAACATAATATCTAATGCAGAGGATGCAATGGAAAAGGATGGAGGCGGAGAGCTATCTGTGGCAACGAGATTATCAGAGCCCAAAAAAGAGGCATGTATAGAGATTACAAATACAGGAGATGGTATATCACCAGAGATCATTGCCAATATATTTAATCCATTTTTCACGACCAAACCCAGAGGCACAGGATTGGGACTTGCCATTGCCCATAGAATAGTTGCCAAACATAATGGAGTTATTGAGGTAAAGAATGTCCCATCCAAAGGGGTATCGTTCATTGTAAGGCTTCCAGTTACCACCCAAGCTAAGGACCTTATACCTTAAGAGCTTGTTCGACATCAACAAAAAATTATTGACAGGCTGTTAAGGAACTGTCATTTCGAGCCCAAAGCAAAAAATCTTGATTGCACAACTTATTGATAATAAAAGATTTCTCACTACACTCCGTTCCGTTTGAAATGACAAAAAGGATGTTCCGTAACAGCCTGTAGAGATTATATTGCTGTCACTATCCAATTTATAGCGGATTGTTGACATCCAGTCCATTATACTTTTTATCATGCCTCTCCTTTTGAAGAAACTTTTCCACCTTTTGGGAAAGAAAAGGTGGATTTTTCATGGAGATTCCCACGGGTTGAATAGAGAAACTCCACTGATTTCCATATCGGAAAAGTTCCTTGTAACTAC
>JBHHUU010000156.1:0-5568 GCA_046753905.1 Nitrospirota bacterium
CTGCTTCTGATGGGTGCGGGGATAGCAGGACTGGGGATGATGAGGAGAAGGAGGGTTTAGATTTGATGAGAAAGAAGACTAAACAAATAAGAAGGATAGAAATAATGTAACTAACGCAGGCACAAAGTGAGGGGAATTAGGTAATCGGTAGCTGCAACCCCGAAACAAGTTCGGGGCAGGTTCTTTAGGTTGCGTTATTTTACGCAGGCTAAAGCCTGTGGCTACCATGAAAATGTTAACTTATTTAGGTCATTCACTATAGTAGAGGATAAGGTTATGCTATTATTAAAAAGATGGGATAATAAAACCATCCTTATTTTATCAATATCCCTTGTCTTAAGTCTCTTTTTGTTATCTATCTTTTTGAATACTGCAAATAGTGAAAATAGTGGATTGCAATTAGAAGAAGATATTAATATCCTTACCTCTACTAAGGCTACTCATAAAGAGAAGTGGGAGGCAAAGGAGAGAATAGTAAAGATTGGCAAAGATGCTGTCCTACCATTGATTAATCTACTCGAAGATAAGTCAGCAAGATATTATGCCATAAGAGCTTTGGGAGAGATAGGTGATCAAAGGGCTATAGGAAGATTATCTGATCTCCTTAGAGATAGGACCTATGACAGGCGAAGATATGCTGCAATTGCATTAGGGCAAATTGGCGGCGATCCTGCAATACCTCCACTCAAAGATGCACTCTCTGATATAGATTATGTTAGAAAGGATGCAATCACTGCATTAATAAAGATTAATTCTCCAAAGTCCATAGAGACCTTGAGAAGGTATCTTTTTGAAGAAGGTCTCTCTGATGGATTGGAGATAGAGATCTCTTCTGACAAAAAGAGATATAAACTCGATGAAAAGATTAGGATTATTGCAAAATTCATAAATAAAAGAGATAGTGATATTCACATCTATCAAGAAAAAAGGTTGATTCCAGATTCATTGGTAATAAGGAAAAAGGAAGGGAATTTTGTGATGTCTGAAAAGACCTTAGAATACGAACGAGTAATGGCAGACCATAAAAAGGAGCTTTATTTATTAAAGAAGGATGCCAGTTTTCAAGTAGAGATAGAAGGTGCTATTAGACTCTGGGATAAAGGAAGATTACTGGATCATGCATATATTCCGTCAGATCCTTTTTTAACCATTGACTTTAATGGTATTGCCTATCACATAGAGACCTCAGGTCAGTATGAAATGACCATGGTATTTCAGCAAGCAGAAGAGATAAAAATGAGTGGAGAGAGGATAGGAGTAGAGAATATATGGGAAGGTAAGGTGATATCTAATACTATAACAATAGAGGTTTTATAAGTTATTGAGAGAGAGGAGGATTTCTATGATTAGGAGGGATATAGGGAGGATCACTGAAGGGAATAATGTGGGGATATATCTCAAGGGAATGATTTTATTATTAATGGGACTAATACTGATGATCTGTATATCTGTGAATATAAATCCTGTGTTGGCTGCATTGGCTCCTGGCTATTGCCCTTCTTATGGAGGAAGTCATGAATATGAATATATATCAAATGTGACCACTGAACTTCTCCCTAATGGAACTATAATCCTTACTGTGACTGTGAATATTTATATTGCCAACCCTACTGGCTGTGTAGCAGGCGAACCCTGTCCTGAATATGATAATAGTCCTGAATATGTCAATGTCTGGATAGATTGGGATGGAGATAGGATCTTTGAAAGCAACGAAAAGGTATTAGACCAGGCAGGGACAGGATACCTAAATATCAACTATCAAGGGACAATGAGCTTTGTCTCAACAGTAACTATCCCTCCAAATACTATCTCTCCTACATATATGAGGACAAATCTTGGCTGGGGTCATGATCCTAATGACCCTTGTGAACTATCTTGGACATGGGGTGATGTAACTGACCAAGAGGTCAATATCCCTATAACCTCCCCGCAAATAGAAGAGATTATAATTACACCAAATAATCCAGAGACAACTAAAGATGTAACTTTGGAGGCAATAATATCTGATATGGCTGGTTATGAAATAACCAATGTTAGTTGGGCAGGTGATTTAATTCCTGGGGATGGGAATCCATATACTTATAAGCCTGGGGCAGGCACTCAGGGAAAGAAGAATGTAATTGCTACAATTACATATAGATATACATCAAGTGGTGTTATAGGACAAGATTCAAGATCAAAGGAATTTAACATATTCTTTGATAAGGATGGGGATGAAGACGGTAATGGGACTGATAATTGGTATCATTATTGGTCTATATCAGACGATGGGGCTGCCTCGTATAATAGAACGAGTGCTATGTATAGATATGGTGGTGGAAGTTATGGAGGAAGTAATTTTGCGGGTTATAATGGAAATGTTACTAATCCTACATATACTGTTTATAATCGTGCTTCAATGAGTTGTGCATTTAATTATTCTATCCCTGGTTATAATTTCAATAATAAGGGGCAAGGAGTAGATTGTGTTGAAGATACCTTAATGCATGAGAGGTCTCATCATCAAGTTGATGCAAACTGGCAACAAGGTGGAATATGGGAGGGTATGGCAGATTCAGATAATGATGAGCTGCCTGATGATTGGGAAAATACCCATGATGGCTTTGATCCAAATAATGCAAATAGCTTCACAGGTTTTCCATATGGGGATGATGAGGAGGTATATGGTGAAATACAAGGATTTGGTCAAACTGGAACCCATACAAAAGATTGGGCAAATCCAGGGAAACAGTCTGATCCATCTTATAAAAGAGTAATAACCGAGACAGGAACTGGTGCATCTCTAACTGGGAATAATCTCAGTTACGGTACAGATATAAATGGTAATGGCTTATATGATTACCTATCAATTGATGTAGAGGTAAATGTTGTCTCATCAGGCACCTATTCCATAATAGGAAATTTATATGATACTCATGGAAACATGTTATGGGATGAGATAAGTAATATATATTTAGAGACTGGGATCCAGAGGGTAACATTAAAGTTTGATGGGTTACTCCTTCATCAACGAAGGGTTGACGGACCATATAGCTTAAAATACCTGACATTGTTTGGTAATAATTTTGCAGATGATAAAATAGATGTTCATACCACATCTCCTTATTCTTTTACTGATTTTGAAACGGGTGGAGGTGAATTTACTAATAATTATTCTGATTATGGAAGCGATACTAATGGTGACGGCTTATATGATTATTTAAATATAAATATACAAACAGATGTGATAACTTCAGGGGAGTATGTTATAGAAGGTTGGTTATATGATATTAATAATAATGAAATAGGATGGTCGCGTAATAGATATGATTTAACTGCTGGGAGTCAATCAGTTTTATTAAGCTTTGATGGAAAGGCTATACGCCAGCATCGAATTGATGGACCGTATCTTCTTAGATCCCTTAATCTATACAATGGAAACAATATTAAGGTTGACTTTATATATAGTCCTTATCAGACCTCGGTTTATTCATATACTGACTTTCAAGCCGGTTCAGCAAGTCTCGTAATAGATAATTACACAGACTCTGGAATAGATACCGACAATGATGGCTATTATGACCTGTTAAGGATTGAGACAATGCTAAATGTTATAACCGATGGAAATTATCATATAATAGGGCAATTATATGATAGTAATGGAAATCATATATCAGAAGCAGAGGATTCTGCTCTTTTAACTACTGGTAATAGAACTCTACACTTAGACTTCGATGGGACTGATATATTTAACCATAGTATGAATGGTCCATACAATCTAAAATATATCTTATTGTATAACGAAAGTGGCATCTTAATCGACACCCAATATGATGCATATTCCACATTTGGTTATGACTACACAAATTTTAAAGAACCACTGGTTGTTTTGACAGGGAATTATAATGATTATGGAACTGATACTGATGGTGACGGTTTATTTGACTATTTAACTATAGATGTGGAGGTAATTCCTGCAAATGAGGGGAATGTTGTAGTAAATGGACGATTGGTTGATAACGAAGATGAAGAGATATTGTGGACATCTAATGTCTCTTATCTGTCGGCTGGACAATCCCAGATTATCCGACTTAACTTTGATGGAAGATATATATATGGGAATATGCAAGATGGACCATATTATCTAAAAGATGTCTATATATATCATACAGGTGATCCATCGCAAACAGATTGGGAAAGTGATGCATATACTACCTCTGATTACGATTATTATCTATTTGAAAGGTCTGCTATCATAACAGGAAGGGTTCTTACAAATAATATGCCTATACCCAATCTATTTCTATCTATAGATGGGATAGATAACGATTATACAAATAGTGATGGTAAATATAATCTTACAATATTAGAAAATGGGAGATATACTGTGGTACTTGAGGCATCTGGATATGAGAATGATACATGGAAGATCTTTATTGATGATCAACTTGTTGGAGAAGGGGATTCAGTGGATGTAGATGCAACCATTGGGGAGATTAGAAGGGTGGATTTTATCCAGAAAAAGATTATTCCAGGGGATTTAGATGTCGATGGTGATATTGACTCCACAGACTACCAAATCTTTCGCAGCACATTAGGAAAATGTAGCGGTACTAATGGCTTTATCCCAGAGGCTGACTATGACGGAGATGGCTGTGTCACCTATGCGGATTACAGGATATGGTATGGGTATTATAATGACCAATAGAATCCCAGAGCCATCTACCTTGCTTCTTATGGGTGCAGGATTGGCTGGGTTAGGGATGAGGAGGAGGAGTAGAGGGACATGAGAAGACATAGCAACAGGTGGAAATTCATAAACTTTGTGAGGGGACAATCAGGAAAAGAGGATAGATCTCGAGGAATACCAGAATTCACAAAATATAAAAAGTATCAAAAATGATTCAAGATTTCTTGATGAGGTTTAATAATCTTGCTTATGAGAAATTCTGAATACAATGAACTAAAACCCTTCTTAATAAGACCAACTTTTCTTCTGTTTGATCTAACGGGGTTTTTAATCGTATCTTTAACCTTTTTTATTGAGTCTGGAGGTGTCGCTCAAAGCCTTATATCAATAGGCTCAACCATATTTACTTTAGGGATAACTTTGCCAATTGCCTTATACTATCAGTCAAAACATAATAGGGAGAGTTTTAAGATAATTAAGTCATGTGAAGATGCAGGAATATTGAGTATTTTTGTCAGCAGAAAAGATGATGATATTGATTTAAAAGATGCTATTGAAGAAGCTGCAAGAACGAACTCCTCTGAAATTTTTTTGTTGGGAATTGCCTTTCGAAGTTTTTTTGATCCAAATGTTGCACATTCCTCAAACATTGAAAGAGTAATAGAAAACACAACTATAAAAACACGAATTATGCTTCTAGATCCTAAATCTGAAGCTGCTAACCGAAGGGCAGAGATCGAAAAGGATGGTTCAACAATTGATGATATAAATTATACTATTAACCATGGTATTAAATCGGCTGTTAAAAGAAGAATTGATAATAAAATTAGGAATACACCTGAAATTAGGGAACTTCTGGACACCTACAAAGGTTTTGATCCTACAGAAAAGAAACAGAT
>JBHHUU010000157.1:0-5561 GCA_046753905.1 Nitrospirota bacterium
TTGTTCTATCCAAAAACAAATTCTATATGTTTGCTTGTTATAATTAGAATTGCTGGTATTTTTTTGACCTCAGAGTCTGTTCAATCTCTGTTTTTTGGATATCCAAAAGAGAGACTCATATCAGATTGACAACACCTCTGAATAATAACTCATATCTCAAGAATCTTGGGATATCGTGTCATATTTATACAACCATCATCTGTTACTATAACCATATCCTCTATTCTCACACCACCTCTAATATCAGGATAATATAAACCGGGTTCAACTGTTACTATATTTCCTTTGCGTAATATATCGCCACTCCTGCTTATACGGGGAAATTCGTGGATATCCAGTCCAATTCCGTGACCTGTGCCGTGGAAAAAACCCTGCATCCTGCCATTGACAATACCTGTCCTGTACCCTGACTCATCAAAAAGTCTGAGTATCCTTTTATGTATCTCTTTACCATCGGCACCATCCTTTATAAGTCTGAACGCAGCTTCCTGACCAGCAAGCACTGTCTTATAGATACTCTTTAGCTCATCAGATGCCCTCCCCTTTACTACTGTGCGTGTAATATCAGCAAAATATCTGTGTTTATCTGATCTGGGGAATATATCAATAATTATAGGCATATCTGCATGCAGCTGCCCGCTTCCCTGATTATGAGGTTCACAGCAATCGATCCCGCAGGCAACAATTGTATGCCTGGCAATACCGGCATTCTCCATAAGAATGATATTCATAGACATCTTTATATCTTCAGAGGTCAAGACCTCTCCCTCTAAATAGAGAAGCCCATCCTTTATTGTAGAATCTCTGATCTTTTGGATTCCTGCATCTAATGCCTCTTCTGTAATCTTCAGGATATCAGAGATATTCTCAATCTCTTTTCTGGACTTTACTCCCCTCTCTTCCCAGAAAGGGGCTTTTTTGAAATCTATAATATACCTCCTCTCCCTGAGGGTATCTGCGTATTCTATTGGGAAGTTAGCAGGTACAAGGATATGCCTTATCTCTAAATCTGTTAATGCCTCATCCACAACATCAATAAATGATATATCGCCACCTTTCTTTTTCTTTATCCTCTCTTTATATCCTGAGAAGGATAAGACAATATCAGCATCTGCAATGACCTTTGCCCTGTCTATCTCTAAGTCACCTATAACCATTATCTTTTCCTCTTTCCTCTGGATAAAGATAAATGGATCAGGCGCAAGAAATTTGGCGGCATAATAGAGGTCTTGATCTACCTCACTTGAGGCAATAATGAGAATGGCATCATATCTCTTCATTGTTTTCCTGTAACAATTCAGTTGTTATGTTTTCCTTTTATACATATATCTTCAAGGATACACTCTTTACATCTGTCCCTGTCTTCTATGTGGGAGCATCCCCCTGATATGCTATGATGGCATAGTGCAAAGTCATACTTTACCGGGTCGTCATGGTCAAGGTGTTTCAGGTTAGCTGTTATCTCTCTGGCCATCTTCCACCCATTTGTCTTTAATGCTGTGAGGCCAAGATTTCTGCATGTCTGGGCAATATGTGTATCCAGAGGGATAATAAGTCGTGATGGAGGTATATCTCTCCAGAGGCCAAAGTCTATGCCATCTCCTGAACGGACCATCCACCTTAGAAATAGGTTCAGTCTCTTACATGCACTCCCCTTTTGAGGGGAAGGAAGAAGGAAGAGGAGTCCTTTAGGATATATCTTGCTGCCGTAAACAGGCGTACTATCTATTCCTAACATATACTCCACAAATCTTATCAGAGTATTGCCTATATCATTATCCTCAGGATTATAAAGGGAATAAAAGATGCGGCCAATAGAATCATGCTTCCGCAATATCTCTCTTATGAAATATATAAAACATGCTATATCCATACCAGAACTCATTCTATACCTTATATCTTCAAAACGACTTAAATCCTTTATTTCAAAGTTTACAACAAAATCATAAAGACTCCCATTGCTTAATGAGAGTATCTTTCTTATTACAGGTTTGAAAAGTGAGACCCTTCCATAAGCGAGAGAAGATGCTATAAATCCAGCTATCTCTATGTCTGCCGGATTATCATAGCTATGTGGAAACTCTATAGGGTCGTTTCTGATCCACTTACCCATATTGTCCTTATGTTCTATATAAAACCTATCTAATAAAACCCTGACCTTTTCTATATCTTTGATACCCATATTTAATCTTTTATCTCCTAAGGGTCTGCTATATTATCCCTTGCCGCCTTAAAGTCAGGATATATCTTTAACACCTTTCTATACTCACTTATGGCAAGGTCTGGTTTACCCATATCCCTGTAGATATTTGCCAAGTTAACATGTGCGCCAAGGTGACCAGGTTTTACCTTAATAACCTCCTGAAACTCTTTTATAGCATGATCTATCTCCATTGTAAGCATATAGGCAATCCCAAGGTTATTATGTATTATAAAATCATCTGGTCTTATTCTCAACCCCGCCTGATATTCTTTAATCGCTAAATCCAGCATACCTTTATCCCTGTAGATATTGCCAAGTGCATTATGAGCCTGATAATAGTCTGGATTAATCCTTACTGCCTCTATATATTCTTTAAGAGCCTTTTCTGATTCACCCTTTCTTTGATATATAGAACCAAGGTTGTAATGTCCCTGATAATGATCAGGATCGATCTTCAGTGCCTCCAAGTATTCTCTGACAGCCATATCTGCCCTGCCCTGTTTTTCATATACAACACCAAGATTATTATGGGTACCACCATCATCAGGATTAATCTTCAGTGCCTCCTGATATTCTCTGACAGCTAAATCAAGAACCCCCTGTTTTTCATATACAACAGCAAGGTTATTATGGGTATTCCTGTTATCAGGATCGATCTTCAGTGCCTCCAAGTATTCTCTGACAGCCATACCTGTCCTGCCCTGTTCCCTATATACAACACCAAGGTTGTTATGGGTGTTGCTATTATCAGGATTGATCCTTAATGCCTCTTTGTATTCCCTGATAGCCATGTCTGCCTTGCCTTGTTTCCCATAAGCAATACCAAGGTTGTTATGTATACGATCATCATCTGAGTTGATCTTTAGCGCCTCCTGATATTCTCTGACAGCTAAATCAAGAACCCCCTCTTTCTCATAAACAGAACCAAGATTATTATGAGGCATATAAAGAGAGGGAGACTTTTTTATTGTATCCTTCCACAGGCTAATCTCATCTCTCCAGACATAATTCCTCTGGATAGTCCATATAGACTGAGTAAGAAACAGAACTATGAGAAAGGAGGAGCAAGCAGCAAATAGTAAGTAGTTATGGGCAGAGTATCTGGGACTGGATTTAACCATATTCATTAATTTTACAATCCCTATAGCAACTATTACAAAGAATCCCACTGATGGCAGATATAGCCTGTGCTCAAAGGCTATATATAATCTTATTATCCCTGATTCAATAGCAAGATTTAAAAAAAACCAGATGATAAAGAAGGAAATTATTGGTCTTTTCCTGGCAATAGATACGGCATATATAATTAATGTAAATATAGTAATGATTGAGATAAATGTAGTGATAGGGTCAAATATAGAGTGTGATACTATAAAATCATACGATAACCTCAGTCTTGACGGTAATGGGAGTATAAGCAGTGAGATATAATAGATGACAACACGGCTCTGTGTAAGCAGCCTTTCAAATGATGTAAATTCCTGCTGTTCAATAACCCTCTTGCTTATTATTTTCTTTAACCCTTCAAAAAAGCTGCCCATTGAATTGATATATAAAAAATTGAGTATAATAATAGCCATCATAATTAACACAAAATATATCAGTCTTTTCTTTATCTTTTCAGGATCAAAGCCTGTAAAGAAATATATCTCATATAATATTATTACAACAGGCAGAGTTGCTGATATCTCCTTTGTCCCAAAGGCAAGCAGGGCGAAAAACAGAGAAGTCAGAAGCCAGAAGCCAGAAGCCAGAAGACCATCTAACCTACCTTTACTTCTGACTTCTGACACCACCCTCCCCTTCACATAACACAACAGTGACAGCATATAGAACATAGTTGCCATACTTGTCATCCTCTGCACTATATATGTCACTGCCTGTGTCTGAACAGGAGATGTTACCCATAGAAGCGAAGCAATCAAAGCTATCCAGAAGGACTTATCTTTTATACCTTGCAGCTCCAGACTCAAAACATGGGATTCTGAACTTATTTTTAATGTAGCAAACAAAAACAGATAGATTGCGATGCCAGTGATTATATGTATGATTATGTTTACAAGATGATACCCAAAGGTATTTAGCCTCCCAAAATAATAATTGATGGCAAAGCTGATATTGGCGACTGGTCTGCGATATGAAGGGCTCTTAAAACCTGCGTCTATTATTCCTGATAATGAGAGTTCATCTAAATGTATATGTTTGTTTTCAGCTATGATTGGTCTGCCATCATATTGGAATGGTGAATGAATGGTATTGAAATAGATAATAGATGAAGAGAGGATGATAAAAAAGATAGCTATAAGGTGATATCTATTGTAATTCATCTATTTCCTTTTTATAATAGTGGCTGGATGAGTTATCATAAGTTCGTAAAATTATAACATATTTTAATGGTAAATAATATGCCGATCAATTGGCACAAAGGGGAATGAAACTTTATTCATCCTACACCCTCCCCCTATACAGGGAATTTAAACGCACTATTTTCCTTGACCTGTAACATGCTGTTTTGTAAAGGGTTTTAAGAGGAACAGTTATAAGAAGCTCCTCGACTGATAGGGGATTGCGATGCCAGCCTTTGGGCTGGAGGGGGCAGTAAAAAAACGCATAGGAACCTTAAAGTTTGGAAATCAAGTATGGGTTTTGTTGTTGAGTTATATAAGAAGGTGGAGAGTTTTTATAAAAAAGATAGATTTGGATCGATTAGTCAACTTCAGAGAGCAGCGGCATCAGTTCCAAATATTTCATTCAGGTTGGGATATTTAAAAGAGAATGGCTGCCATAATTTGAGGGGATATTTAGTTGATTTTAGTAAGATGCTCAATGGTCTTATAGGTTCTTTGACAAAAACTCCTCCCTGCTGACTGCTCTCTCCTTCCTGCATACTCCCTGTCATATTATGGAATTAATCCTCAAGTAATCACCCAGCCATGCCGAAATAAAAAGGAGACTTTTCATGTTTAAAAAAAGACTATATCCTCTGATATACACAGAACAGAACTTAAATGACGCATGGAATAAGGTAAAAGGCAATAAGGGTATTGCAGGGTCGGATGATATGGATATAACAAGGTTTGATAAAAATATCTTTCCAAACCTGAAAAAGATACAGGATGAATTAAGAAGTGGAGCTTATCAGGTCAAACCTGTTAAGGAGATAAAAGTAAAGAAAAAGGATGGAGGTTCAAGGATCCTGGGTATCCTGACCATTAAGAGGAAAAATCAAGAGATAGATAATGGCAGTTATATATCTTACAGAGCAGGGAAGTATCTTAAAAAAGAGAGGCAGGCGGATCGTTATTGTTGATAATCATGTAAAAATGTACCAGAAATGATCATGAAAAATGTACCAGTC
>JBHHUU010000158.1:0-5558 GCA_046753905.1 Nitrospirota bacterium
TCAATATATTCTCCGCCATCTACATCATATATCTTTGATCCTTTTGCATTGGCGATAAATAGCGGTTTGCCCCCTACTGCATTAAATGCCCTGACAGGACTATTCACACCTCCTGGTATATATCTTTTTGCCTTTAAAAAAAGATTATCAGATTTTTTTTTATCCAATCTTATTACCTCCTGAACACAAAAAACCACCTACACACTATAACAAAATAGAACAAATATAGTCAACAATCAATCTGTCAGCACAGCGATTTTTGGCAAGACAAATCAAAATAACAAAACCGTGTACTTTGAACAGGCTCTAAAAAATCTTTAATTATCAATAGGTGGTGCAATCAAGATTTTCTCCTTCGGCTCGCAATAGCCTGCAGAACATTCAGTCTGCATATTTTTGTCTTGACAGTGAATACTATTCACAATATAATTTACGCATTATATTTATAGATATACTTAAATGGTCAAGAGAGGATATCCCCTTGCGGGAAAGGTGAGTGTGTGTGAGGTATAGAGAGCTGTATAATTTATGATTAATAAAGAGATAGCGTCAAACAGAAAAAAGAGACTTGGTGATATACTGTTTGATAAGGGACTGATAACCCGTGAAGATCTGTCAAATGCCCTTGAAGAGAGAATGAGTATTAATAAAAGATTGGGAGAGATACTGATCACACGGAAACTATTATCAGATGAAGAACTGGCAAAGGCGCTCTCTTTTCAATTAGGTTATAGATATGTATATCTGAATTCTATATCCATAAAACCAGAAACTCTTAACAAGATACCTAAACATTTAGCAAAGAGATATATAGCTTTCCCCATAGAGTATAAAAATAGAAATCTTACAGTTGCAATCTCAGATCCCCTTTCTTTTGAATCTATCTCAGACATCTCTTTTTACAGCGGATGCAAAATAATTCCTGTTATTGCAACCAAAAGTGATATCTATGATGCTATAGAAAGATATTACAATGAAAAAACTTCAATAGAGTCTATTATTAATAAGACAATAGAGAATAATGATAATAGGCTTACTGAGATAATTTCAGAGATAAATAATTCGGCAAATGAGAGACTCTCTTTAGAGGAGAGGAGTAGACAGGCTCCTGTTATACGACTGTCAAACCTTATAATCACCAATGCAATTAATATAAATGCAAGTGATATTCATTTAGAGCCATGCAAAAATGGTCTAAGGATAAGATACAGGATAGATGGACTATTAAAGGAATATATACAATTACCTAAGCAGATTCAGGCAGGATTTATTTCAAGGATAAAGATTATAGCAAAACTTGATATTGCAGAAAGGAGATTTCCTCAGGATGGAGGAGTAAGGATAAAGATAGATGATAGAGATATTGATCTCAGGGTCTCTACTATTCCCTCACATTATGGAGAAAAGGTTACTATCAGAATATTAGATCAGAGCAATGAACTGCTCTCTATTAATCGTTTGGGTCTTTCAGAAAAAGACAGGATGCTATTTGACTCTTTTATTAAGAGACGAAAAGGTATAATACTTGTAACAGGGCCTACTGGCAGCGGAAAAACAACCACACTCTATAGTATAATAAACAGGATTAAATCAGAAAACACACACATAATTACAGTAGAAGACCCAATAGAATATGAAATTGAAGGGATTAATCAGGTTCAGGTAAATCCTGAGATTGGACTGACCTTTTCAACCTGTTTAAGGTCAATTTTAAGACATGATCCTGATATAATATTGGTTGGAGAGATAAGGGACAGGGAAACAGCAGATATTGCATTTAGGGCAGCAATGACAGGTCATCTTGTCCTCTCCACTCTGCATACAAATGACGCAGCATCTACTATTACAAGGCTGTTAGATATTGGATTGCCGGGGTATCTAATCTCATCATTATTGATAGGAGTGATTACCCAGAGACTTGTAAGGTGTATATGCCCAAAATGTAAGAGTATTACAGATTTACCCCCAATAGATATTACAAGAATGGATATCCCTCCCAATATAGTAAATGATATCATCTTTTATTCTGCAGTAGGGTGTAATTATTGTAATTTTACAGGTTATAAAGGTCGAGTCGGGATGTTTGAGATATTGGAAGTAACTCCAAAGATTATAGAGATTTTAAACTCAGGTGCATCAGAACAATTGCTCCTTTCTGCTGCCTTATCTAATGGAATGAGTACCCTTCTGGAAGATGGAATAAATAAGGTAGGAGAGGGCATTACTACAGTTGAAGAAATTTTAAGGGTCATTGAAATAGAAAAAAAAGGAGAATATCTCTGCAACCAATGCGGAAGGCATATAGAGACAGACTTTGTTGTCTGTCCCTATTGTGGAAGTGCAGCTCCACATCATTGCAAAGGATGCGGAAGATCAATAAAAGAAGAATGGTGGTTATGTCCATATTGCTGCAGGACAATTGAACAAATCCACACAACAGAGGAGAAAACGATTAGGGGCAATCTAAAACAAAAGGAGAATAAGAGATGAAAAAGATTATAACAGCTATATTTATAGTATGTGCATTATCAACTTCAATTATGGCAGCAGAATCAAGGGAGACTGAGGAACAGGCAGTACTGATAGCGCAGACAGGCTTTATACATGGAGAGCTTGCGTTTAAGTCATTAAAAGATATGATAAAATTTTTTGAACAGGCTATTGATGTTAGTGATGGCACAACAAAGTTTAAAAGTTATGCAAAAGAGGCAATTACCCATGCAAAAGAGGCACTCAGCCATTTAAATAAATCACTCAAATATGCTAATAAGAGTGTAAATATTAAGGTAAAAAGGGAGAAATAAAGTTAAGGGTCAGTATCCAGAATATTTTAGCTTTATTCTGGATACTGACTCCTGAATAATAACTCAGTAACTCAACTTACACTTGTCTGTCAAAATATTCCTTCATTGCCTTCTTTCCTGCCATAATAAGAGCCTGCAATCTGCTATCACTCATATCAAACTCAGTAGTTCCGTAGCCCTTTGCAGGAAGCCTGCATACCTCTTTCTCATGTGCCTCAATGGCAAGTCTGTCATGGGCGTTGGTCATAGTGTTTACAAGCCGCATAATTCTTTTAACTGTCTTGAGTCGTCTGGCATTCTCAACCAATCCACCTGCTAAACTATCTGTCTCTTCTTCATCTTCTGCATTACCAGAGCCTTCAACAGGTAATGTCTCGTCGATAAGCAGTCCAAGATTTGGCACTGCATCAGGGTCTGTGTCTCCCATAAGAGCAGCTACTTCATCATCCCTTGAAGTAAGGAGATATATAGGAAAGTTTGAAAGCACTCCTCCATCAACAATAGTATGACCCGATATATCTTTTCCACGATATAGTCCCCACTCCGGTCTCCAGATTACCTCCTGCCAGACAAAAGGGATGCTCATAGACATACGGACTGCTAATGTCACAGGACAGTCAGGTGCAGTCCTGTGGTTAAGCACGAGCATCTCCTGACCTTTAGTGTCTGAGGCAACGAGTGAGAGGTCATTTCCTGTTGCAGAATAAAATCCAAATAGCGTGGTATTGCCAAAATTGCGGCCATTTGCATCAAGTTTTTCCCTCATCCATTCAAGGAATCTATCACCTGCGTAAAGCCCGCCCCTCTCAATAAACGAAAAAATTTCACGATATGCATCTATCTTTATCAACTGTTCAAAGATACGATCGTCAATCATACCTTCAACCATCCCCGGTATCCATGGCAGGTCTACCTTTTCAAAGATTTTATATGTCAGGCTGTTCTGAATATCTCTTTTATCAAAACTATCAGGAATATCCATAAAAGTTGAAAAACGGGGTGTTCCATCAGGCAATTTTTCATTGACTGCACCAAGCATCTCGCTAGATCTATAGCCTGCTGCCATAAGGGTTGCTGTTATTGCCCCTGCCGATGTCCCGACAAATCTCCTGGCAGTATTCCCCCTCTCCTCAAACTCTTGTATTGCACCTACAAAGACAGAGCCTTTTGCTCCGCCGCCTTCAAAGATAAGATCGTATTGCATGATATCCTCCTTTTTAAAGATTAATAAAAGGGAAATTTAAAGATGTCTGTTAATCTTTGGATTATATATCAAAATCAAGCCCATCTGCAACTTAGAACTTGTTGACATAAAATTATAGTAACTATTCAGCTAATACAGAGTGAGAGGTGGAAAAGAGTTTATAGCGTCACCTTAGTGTTTAGCTCTCACTACTTATAGAGACCTGATCTGAAATGATACTGTTGTATCTTACTAAACAATCATGAACGAGTTGTTCACCCCCGAGCAAGAAAATTACCCCCCTTTAGCAAAGGGGGGGCAGGGGGGATTTTCATAGAATTTAATTTTACTGAAACCTGTTTTTATTGATAACTGCTCTTCATTTTTCACTCATTACATTTAATACTCGTGGTGTGGAAGAGTTCGGGATATATATAACTACCTCATATCTACTGCTTGGCATTATTCCACTCATCTGCCTTAACAGAGACTTGATGTTTCTTGGCGTGTTAAATTTTCTGTCGATTGTTTTTTCTCTTGTAGGTGTTACATATATTTTAGGTCTAATTGATAAAAGGATTGGAGAGAAGAACATGAGCGATTTTCTTGGAATCGGCATCTCTGCTCCAATAATGGGGGTATTGTTCTTTCTGTTCTGTTTATCCCTTTCCGGCATGCCGGGCTTTTTTTCATTTCTGTTTAATGAACTGTTTCTTACAAAACTATTTGATTACTCAGCTCCGATTGCAGCGTTATATATAGGTATTTCTATACTAAACTCAATTGCAATGTTGAGCACAGGATTTAAACTGTTCTATGGACAAAGCCATGACAGGGGTACTATTGACCTGAACAGAAATGAAATCTGTTTCGGCATCATTCTGGCAACCCCTCTCTTGGTATTTTGCATGATGATAAAACAATATTAAGGAGATTATATATGAAAACTGGATTTGAACTAAGAGGAACCCCTGAAAAAGGGGAGGGTATTTTTGCCACCAAATCATTTAAGGTTGGTAACTTGGAGGTGGAATCATCTTTTAGGCAGGTCAAACAGAGGCTGGGTTTGATATGTGGTTGGGGGGAACTTTGTCCCATTGTCATTATAATAGCCTGTTCCTACTTGTGTCATAAGAATCCTCAAAAACCAGTTATAACTTTCATGAAAAACTAAAAAATGATGGACGAACGTTGAAAAAACAGGTGGATGTTTTATTTTTTCTGCCTACCATGTGCCTACCAAAGAGCTTTAGTGCTTTTCAGAATCTCCACAACTCCTTGATTTTATTGGTGGAGCTGAGGGGGATCGAACCCCTGACCTCAAGACTGCCAGTCTTGCGCGCTCCCAACTGCGCCACAGCCCCTTTTAAAATTCTACATTTCTTTGTTTGTTTTGTCAACCTTCCCACACTTCACTCAGCAATTCGAGGATTTGTAACTATTCAACTATTACAGGGTAAGGGGTTACAAAGACTTTATAATGCGTATGATTATAATAAGTTTATTCAAATAGAAGAGCATCATTTCAGATCAGATATCTATGAGTAGTGAGAGCTAAACACTAATGTGAC
>JBHHUU010000159.1:0-5536 GCA_046753905.1 Nitrospirota bacterium
TTGATGAAATGTGGCACTTTATAAAGTCAAAAAAAACAAAAAGTGGCTCATTAAGTCCTTGGATCGTAACTCAGGGAGAACTATTGCCTGGGTTATCGGCGGTCGTGATGCTAAAACGTTCAAACGACTATACGATAAGGTTAAACACCTGAAAAATTGTATTTTTTACACCGATGATTGGGATGCGTTCGCAAAAATATTACCGACATGTTATCGGAAAGTCACATACAACTGCTATTGAGAGGGATAACTCCAATACGAGGCATCACTTGGGGCGAATGACCAGAAGAACAAAAGTGGTTTCCAAGTCGGAAAAGATGATTGATGCTTCGATGAAACTTTGGTGTGCCTTAACTTTACCTGAAATCTTTCAACAATATCAAAACATGTTTTTATCTATCTTTAGGTGAACACTCTCTTCTGTTTTTGTGTTAAGGGTGGCAAAGAAGAGGTTTTGCAGGATCGCCTTGTAATAGGTTGGGCTGTCAGGAGATAAGGTTGTTAGAATATCGTTTACTTTTTCTTGTTTGAATAGGTCTTCAGGGATAAGTCTTTTTATTTTCATAAACCAGATAAAGATCATACGGGTGATAAGCCGTATCACGGCTATGTTCCTGCCGTTTTCTTCTGCTTCTGCCTGTTCAGGGAATCTGCAATGTCTGACTGCCCAGAAGTACCAGTTTGCGATCTCCTGATAAAATTCTTTGGTTACCTTTTCTACGCTGAATGCATCTTTTATCTTTTCCAGACTTGAGAAATTTCCTTCTCCTATCCTCTGGAGAAATGTCTTGTTTGTGATTTCATGGCTGACAAAATATGTAAATCTCTTAAAACTGCTCCACTGCCTTGTTTGTCCTGAATATTCAGGATAGATGAGAGAGAATCTAAAGCTGCCTTTTTTATCATAGAATATAAATATCCCTGCATCTGCCTGTGCTTGTTTTAAAATCCTTTTGCCCTTTTCGTATTGCGCCTTTTTGCCTGAACGCTCGGTAAGGTCTTTGTTTACCCGAAAGGAGTAGATATAAAGTCTTTCTACTTCACTAAAGGGTATTTCACCTATTAAAAAGGCGTCTGTAAATTCATCATCATTGTATTGGGGCAGGTGTTCGCCAAAAGGAACAAATTTGCGGTTTTTCAGATGAAAAAACTGGATAAACTCCCGGTTTGAAAATTCATTATAAATTATACCCTTCAAGAGCTCTTTCGCACTCATCTCATATTCTTTAAGTTATAAATGTTGTTATAATATTTTATGATTCTTTCTCTATTTTCTTTTTCCTTATTTCCTTTATAGTAGATTTCAATAAATTCAATTTTATCTTTATCAGGGAAATAGGCATAGATTACCCTTATACCACTTGCAGCCCCTTTTCCTTTTAAGGCACGGCAGGCAAATTTTCTTGCTTTGTAAATTTTGGGGTATTCAATACCCAAACCAGATATCTGGACAACCCCCTTGTTATCTACACCCAATTTATGAAAAAGTTTTAGTTGTTTTTCTATAAAAAGCTGAAGGTCTTCCCTGATTTTCTTAAATTTATTTAGTTTTTTTAAATCTTTTTTAAATTCAGGAAGATACTCAACCTCCTTAAATATCTTTTTCGTCATTATAAACTCTCACTGAATATTCCGGGGTACGATAAAAGACTGATTCATACTCTATAGCTTTACCTTCTTCTGTAGTAAGCCAGGGAACATCTTTATGTGAATATTCGCTTATCTGAGTGGCGTTCATATCTGAAAGTTTATCCAATACCTCATCTATCATCTTTAACTCGCTTGCCTTGAGTATAGATAAATCCGGGGTCCTTAAAGGAAGATATTTTCTCTGAGGATATTGAAAACATTTACTTTCTACCTTAATTACCTCTTTTTTTGCCTTCATATCTTTGATTATCTTTATAAATTCATTAGGAGTAGGACCGTAATTATTTCTTATGTAGGTAGCGCCTATTAGTTGTTCTTCATATCTCTCATAGTAATTGAAATCGATAAAATAAAGGAGTTTATATAAAACCGACTCTCCAATCTTAGGCTTTGATCCTATTTTATTTAAGATATAGAGTAATACCTCCTTAAATTTTTTAAGATTCTTCTGAGGGAGATTTATCCTCATCTGTTTTCTCTTTTTTAGCTCTGTTTCTTTTTCAAGAACCACTGCCATATCTTTTTTAAGACCAACAAGGGTATCTACAGATAGATTAAAGATTTTCGATAGTTTGGTTATCTCCTCTGCACTGACTTTTCTCTCGCCATTCTCTATCTGGGATATAACCACCCTGCTGACGCCTAATTTTTTAGCCAGAGTTTCTTGAGAAAACCCCACTTCTTCTCTTAAGTTTTTAATTCTTTTTGCTAATTTTTTGTAAAAAGCCTTCATCTTATTTGTTCCCCCTTTTTTAAGGTTCTAATAAAATCATAGGATATGTACGATAATATGTCAACTATATGTCAGGAAATATTACAGGGAGGGCAACCCCCTGTGGTTGCCCATTATTTTGCAAATGCAATGTATCAGGGCAGGCACAGGGGCCTGCCCCTACGACGATGATGATAATCCTGCCATCAATTCCCTGTAATCTGATTGATCTGCGGTGGCTGGGGGAATGATTGTAGGGGCACGGCATGCCGTGCCCCTACGGTGTTGTGTGGGGTCATTCTCTCCCATCCCCAATTTTAATCTCCTCATCTGTCAACCCATTTCCTATTTTCAACCGCGATTATAATCTCTTTGGTCAGGTTCTTCTGTCTCTTTTTTTCCTGATAGAGATAGTCTTCGCCTAACTCTTTTTTGAGCTTGCTGATCTCCTGCAGGGTTTGAGCTATATTTCTCCTGATAGAGTCGGATGCTTTAGAAAAATCAAGGTTGGCAAGTCTTCTGAGTGTATAATCGGCAAGTGTTCCGTAGTCTAATATGTCTTCTAATAGCATTCTTATAAAGTCTTTGTGAAAAAGAAGCTCTTCAATACCCTCTAAGGCAAGCAGTGATTTGAGGTTGTTTATTGCCCTCTGCTGTATGCTCTTTTCTGGGATGGGGCGAGTTTTTGCTGTCTCTTTAAAGTCCTTCACATTTTCATATATATCCCAGAATTGCAGGCTTAGCTCAAGTCCCTGCTCATCTTTTTCTGCCTTTACTTTGTCAATAACATCCTCTAAAGCCTTTACAGCAAACCCATTATTATCTTCTGAGTATTTTGAATGGTATACATAGAGCCTCCCTTTTTTTATTATTACAAAGAGCTCATCTTCCTTCCTGCCTGTGCCTAGGCAGACAGGTCCTCTCTTTGCAATCTTTATACGGGGAGGAAATTTGTCAAAGGATTTAATCAGATTGGGGTTCTCTTTTTTTATCTTTTCAAATTCTTTAAAGACCTTGGTATAGAAACTTTCACCTTCAAGGGAATCAGGGTTTTGCTGAAGACGGCTATAAAGTCCTGAAGGGGTAGGCTCTTCATCTGTATCAAATATCTTTGCGTCTTCTCCCAATGTATTATGTATCAAAAACATCTTATTCTGGGCAATCTCACGGGAGTGGACTAGTGTCGCCCCCCTCTCTGTGGGGAAAAAGTTTACGATGTAGAGCTTTTCAAAGACCTTTTTGCTTATACGATTGATCCTTCCAACCCGCTGTATTACACGCACGGGATTCCATGGTATGTCATAGTTGATAAGCATTCCTGCTCGGTTTAGATTAAAGCCTTCAGAGATCTTATCAGTGCTTAAAAGGATGTCATATTTATCCTCTCTGTCAGGATAAGAGGCATCAAAATCTTTATATATGGATTCTATCTTTGTCTTGGAGAGGTCTCCAATAATAACTAATACCCTCTCATTAAATTCTTTGGTAAGAATAGGGGCAAGGTATTTTATGGTGTCTATGTATTCAGAGAATATTACTATCTTTCTTCTTGGCTCACCTTTTTGAGGTTTGTCTGCTATAACCTTTTTAATGCCTTTAACAAGAGATTCAGCTTTGGGGTCATGCTTTACCAGATCAAGTCTGTCCAGTTCATTCAGGATGCTGTCAAAGAGGTTAAAGTCTGCGGTTATGTCTTTAAGAAATTTATCTTTCTCCTTAAATCTATTAATCTTATATATCTTATGGTTTTTTGGATATTCGTTCCTTTTTAGTTTCTCGGCATATTCTTTTAAGTATTCCTCTATCTCATCAACATCTTTATCATAGATCTTCTCTAACAGGTCTCTGTCAAGGATGTATTTTTGTGTCTTATCTATAAATTCTTTCACAATGCCGGTGACCTTTTTGAAGTTGGCAAGGCTCTGCCTAAATGCACCGAATGAGCTTTCAAATCGTTTTACCAGAAGCCTGCGCATAAAATCATATAGGTTAAATTGTTGTGTATACTGAAAGCTCTTTTCTTGCTCAAGGGTTTCTCCATCGCCGATTAAATCTTTATCTCCTACTTCATAGATAAAAGGTCTATAAATTGCTCCATTAAACTTCCCGCCCTCATCAGGAAGGGCAAAATATTCATTAATGACGCTATCATAAAATCGGGATTGCTCTTTTGTCAGCTCAAAGAACCATTCAACAGGGTCTTCAACATGCGAAAGTTGTTTTACTTCATTATGATAGCAAGGATTTTGCTGTAGATCGAGCCTGTTGCGTCTTATGGTTACGGGTTCAATCACCTCTTTTATCTCCCGCGCTATAGCATGGGAGAGCCTTTTTACATCATTTAGGTCAACTGTATCTTTTCCGAAGAGTGATCTATAATAAGTTGAGGCACGACTTCTTTTTTTAGTGTCAGGAGAATTGGCATATCTTTTGATATAAGAGAGCTTCTCAAAGTCTGTTTTGAACAGTTTAAACTTTAATTCAAGGTCGCTGCCAAGGGTAATTGTGGACCTCTTTGGGATAATAAAGAGTTTAAGCAAGGAAAATATATCAGCAGGCCTGTTGTTAAATGGTGTGGCTGTGAGGAGTATTACTCTCTTTCCGCGGCAGATATTTTTTAAGTATTCGTAATCCCTTGTGTCCTGATTCCTGAAACGATGTGCCTCATCAATAATTACAACTTCAATATCTTTTGACCTTGAGACTGCCTCTTTAATCCCTTGTAAATCTCCGACAGAATAGGCATCCCACCCTAATTTTGAAAGGTAAAACTCTTCAAGATATCTCTTCCAGCCTGATTTCTTATCTTTATCTCCTACTATCCCCGGCGGAGCAATGACTATCCCCCTTTTTTTAAGTTCAAAGGCCGCTGCACAGGCAATAACAGTCTTGCCAAGACCTACTACATCAGCAATGATTACTCCATTATTCTGGTCAATGATTGAGAGCGCCTGCTTTACTGCATCCATCTGATAGGTATATACCTTATAGCCATTCTCCCCTAAGATATCAATTAATCTTTGACCGATATCTCTTCCCTTAAATGTGTCAAGATATGTCTTTAAGATAAGGGCATAAGCCTCAAACGGGCTAATCTCTTTTATCAGCGTCTCTTTTTCTAATACCTCTATGAGTTTCTTCTTTGTATCATTATCGTCTGTTATTTGAATAGCA
>JBHHUU010000160.1:0-5425 GCA_046753905.1 Nitrospirota bacterium
TATGAGTAGTGAGAGCTAAACACTAAGGTGACGCTATAAACTCTTTTCCACCCCTCACTCTGTATTAGCTGAATAGTTACCCAAAAACTTTATAATGCGTATGATTATAATAAGTTTATTCAGATAGTGAGGGTGATAGATTTTCATGTCTTGGGGTGACTCATTAAAGTCATAAACATTTAGATAAATGATAAGTATTACAGATGAAATAATTGACCTTAAAGAGATAGAAGATATCTTATCAGAGGGGCAAATAGCTGTTGATAATAAAAGGATTGAGTCTATACTTGATTCCGCAGATGAATTGAATGGCATTCAGCTAAGAGATGCCAGTATCCTTCTTAATCTTGAGGACAAGATATTGCTGGAGACACTTTTTAAGAGGTCAGGAAGGATAAAAGAAAAGCTATATGGAAGGAAAATAGGCATTTTTGTCCCCCTTTATATATCTAATGAGTGTATAAATAACTGTCTCTACTGTGGATTCAGGAGAGATAACAGGGATGCAAAGAGGAGGAGCTTAACAATACCTGAGATTATCAAAGAGGCAAAATACCTTGACGATAATGGCTATAATAGGATACTTTTGGTAACAAGTGAGATATCATACAGGGATAATAGCATTGATTATTATATTGATGCTATTGAATCCATATTCAAGGAGACCAGAATCAGGATGCTGAATCTAAATGCTCCTCCCATGGATATAGATTCATTTAAAAGGATAAAGGCTGCTGGAGTAAATATTTATCAATCCTTTCAGGAGACATATCATCCTTATACATATAGTAAAATACATCCTGAAGGCATGAAAAGGGATTATAATCGTCGTGTCTCTACAATGGACAATGCAATATCAGCAGGGATAAAGAACTTAGGGATGGGAGTCCTTTTAGGTCTATATGATTATAAATTTGAGGTGCTGGCATTATTATCACATATCAATTATCTAAAGTCAGTTTATGACGTTATCCCTGAGACCCTCTCTGTCCCCAGATTCAGATACGCTGACGGTGCTATTGTTACCACTCCTCCATTTCCCGTATCAGATATTGACCTGAAAAAGATTATAGCGGTCTATCGCTTAGCATTTCCAACGGTTAATATAGCCATCTCTACCAGAGAGTCACCTGATCTAAGAGATGAGGTGATAAGTATGGGCATATCTCTGATCAGTGTCGGCTCAAAAACAGAACCTGGTGGTTATACTCTTAATGACAGACAAAACCCCTTTGCATCACAGTTTACCATTGAGGATAACAGGTCATTAGAGGAGATAATAAAAAAGATATCTATGTCAGGTCTGATGCCTGATTAAGTATCAGCCATTTTCGGCGAATAAAGAAGTGACTAATTAATGGGGTTTGAGAGCGAAAGTTGAGTGATAAATATAAAGTAATCTTCTCTTTGTCTCTGTTAATCCTCTTTCAGATATCCCTCTCTGTACCTGATATTAACAGACCATTTATTGACGGCAGACAGCATAACACTTATGATAATGCGAGGTTTCTCTTACATGCAGAATACAGCAACGACAATGACATTAAAGACATCAGAAAGATATCCGGATTAACAAATTACTAT
The DNA here is from genome assembly GCA_046753905.1 of Nitrospirota bacterium. GTDB lineage: Bacteria > Nitrospirota > Nitrospiria > JBHHUU01 > JBHHUU01 > JBHHUU01. The sequence continues at coordinate 1,585 of JBHHUU010000160.1, forward strand.
TATGATTCTGATGGCAATATAACAAGATTAGACTTTTATACCCACCATCCTGTGTTATTACCTGCGCTCTTTAAGATATATACAGGAATTGCAGGATACGGAAACTGGGTACCACGCAGTTTTATCCTCCCCTTTTCTATAGGTATTACTATTCTTTTATTCTTACTCTTAAAATCCATAACCAATCACCTGTTCTTTAGCTGGTTATCCACACTGCTATTTATTGTCTTACCACTTAACATGAATTATCAGGATGTATTTAAGTATGAGATTGTGACATCTTTCTTTATTTTACTTAACTTTTTGTTGTTATTTAAGAGAGACAAAACCGCTCCATATTATCGCACTATATTCCTGATCTCCTTCTTTTTTATCTTTCAAACAGATTGGCCGGCATATCTCCCGGGTGCATCTATCATACTATTTATGTATTACAAAAGAAAGGACTATGGCTGCGAAAGGTTATACCTGTATGCCGCAATAATAGCTTGTGTGAGTATTTTAATAAATTTTTATATACTCTTTCAGCTTGGGTGGTCAATAAATGGGATGATAGGGACAGCAGGAGGCAGGATAAATGGTCATCTGTCAGGAATATCGCTTGTTGATTGGATAATAAATCAGTATGAATTCTTATGTTGGAATTACAGTAAGATTAACATTATGATCTTTGGAGCTTTAATCCTCTTTTTACTATGGAAAAAGGTCAATACTTTTAACCCTCTTGTCTTTTGTGCTATAGTAATCTTGGTTACTGTTGTCTTGTATAATTCTATATTTAGAAGCGGCAGCTATATCCATCATTACTGGCAATATTATTTTGGTCTTTCTTATATCCTTTTTTTAGGTGAGGCATTTCTGTTTGTAAAAAAAGATATAATCTCTGAGATTTGTTTAAAACTTTTGACTATCCCTGCAATCATTCTGATATTTATTACCTTTAGAAGTGGTATCAATATGGCCATTGATATAAAAATGTCATTGTTTGGAACGGCACGAGATATTGCAATAATAAAAACACTGTCCAAAAAAAGAAGATTTATTCTCTTTTCTGATGGGAAGAGTGGTAATACAGGTTGGTGGACAGCACCACATATAACATTGTATGCTGATCGCATATATAAAGATTCAAAGATAGGCGGAATAGCCTTTATTGATGATAAAAAAACCATATTGCACCCTGATAGTGATGTTATAGTTAGTTTAAATAGACCTTACTTGAAAGATTATGTCAAAACTTACTATCAAAAAAGATTTGCTTTAAGACAGGTGACTCTGGAGGGATGCAGCACTTCCTTTTGTTTTTTTAGTTTTCATAATTGATATATTGGAATAAAATGAAACAAACATACCGACAAATCAGAACAAACAAGAATGAACATCATTTTAAGAATAAACTTTCTATAATTATCCCTGTCTTTAATGAAGCGAATACCATCAATGAGATAATAAAAAGGGTTCAGGATGTAGATATAAAAGATATTACAAAGGAGATAATAATAATTGATGATTTTTCCACTGATGGAACGCGAGAGATATTAAATGATTACAATAATACCAGTAATATAAAGGTATTATTCCACAATTACAATAAAGGAAAGGGATATGCTATACGAACAGGGCTGTCAGAAGCAACAGGCAGTATTATTATAATACAGGATGCTGATCTTGAGTATGATCCGAATGACTATCCAGAACTTCTGCAGCCGATCATTGAAGAAAAGGCAGAGATAGTATATGGCTCAAGGATCTTGGGGAAAAACAATAGCAAGAGTTATCTCAGATATTATCTGGGTGGAAGGTTTTTGACACTCCTCATCAACTTTTTATATAACGCAGACCTTACAGATGTCCCCACATGTTATAAGGTATTTAAAAGTAATATCATAAAAGAGATAAAACTTGATTGTAAGAGGTTTGAGTTTTGTATAGAGATAACTGCAAAGCTCCTTAAAAGAGGATACAGGATATATGAGGTTCCTATATCCTATTACCCAAGGTCAATAGAGGAAGGTAAAAAGATCAGGTGGAAGGATGGATTAACAGCCATCTATTATATATTCTTCTATAGGTTTTTATAACAATGACTAATTCTTAGCGTAGAAAACAGGAGACATAATATTTACAACTTAGTTACCTATTTTTTAACAATCTTAATATCATATACCCCATAGCTCCCTGATGAAGGCGGTGCATCAGGCGATCTTGATATCTTTACAAAGTATGTCCCTGTTGTATCAGCAGTGAAGGTTATACTTGATGATAATGTTGTATTGTCGTTCACAGGACATGTCGCAGAAAGTGATACGCATAAGGAATAGGTTTTGCCGTCACTGTTATCATTTGCAGACTTAACAGTAGTTCCATCCGGGTCTATTACCTCTAAATATGTATCTGCTCCATTTGAGAGATTAGAGGTTGTTATAGTATATGTCGTCCCCTGAATAGCACTAAACTTTATATAGTCTATGTCAGATGCTCCCTGAGAATATAGGTTGTGTGTCTGATTTTCATCAATAGTAATACTTGATCCAGTATTTGTATCATTATCACTGTTTCCTTCAAACTGGTCAGAAGAGAAGACCATCTTTCTATCATCTGTTATGCTTAATAATCCTGCTCTAAGGTCTGGATAGACTGAGATAAATTTATCCCAGAAATCTTCTATACTTACATCAGTAGTATCAGGCAGATAATTGGAAAATATATCCCATATCTCTGTAATGCCTTCTGAGAGTGTATCAAAGGTCTCATTCGCAGGATCAAATATATCCCATAACACAGTTGTCACTGCTAACTCATTTGTTGAGTATATGGCTGCAGAAGAAAAGTCAGGGATCTCTATATTAAAAGAGATAGTGCCTACAGCCCTGGTATCTATTACTATCGGGGTCTGCCTTATGCTGTTTGCAAAGAATGTCGCCCATCCCTCTGACCACGAAAGTCTTATATCCTGATTATTCTCATTTAAAAAATGTATATCACCAGGTGAATCATCTTTTGACAGGTTTATTGCTATAAAGTGTGCATATTCATGCAGAATAATATCATCATCATATTCATCTGTGTCAGTAACTGTGCCAAGTACATGGATACTATTATCAAATGAATCAAAGTATGTGCCGTCTTTATTCCCCTGTTTCCAGTATACAGTCAATAGAGGCGGAATATTTCCATCAAGATTGGTTACAGATATAGATCCATCAGTAAAGACATCAAGGATATTAAATACCCCCCCTGTCTTGGAATCTGCTGCTGAATCTAAATCTACAACAAAATCCTTACCAATACTCTCATCAAACGGGTCAGATATAACAGACTGGATAGCCCCTGATTTAATATCACTTTTTATGACGATATCCGCTATATTGGTATCTGTATCCTGAGTTGTTCTCCCTATCACCCTTATATAGATACCGGGAGAACCGCTATTGGAAAATGTAACAGCATAGGATCCATTACTATCACTCCTGCCAGAGGCAATAACAGTAGAGTCAGAGCATCTTACAACCTCAATATCTGCAAACCTGACAGGTTTAAAGGTAGAATTACCTGTAAATCCATTCTGGTCAAACTCTTTATCCTCATATCTAATCTGTCCGCTTACCTTTATATTGGTTCCACCTGCTGTATTATCTGTAGAGAATCCACTGCATATATTTACAGAAGTGGATATATTCTTTACCCTCTCTAAGGAAAAGTTTCCATTATTTCCGCTATCACATGCCATGAGAATAAAGAGAAGGGCAAATAGAAAAAAGAAGGGACCAGGGGTCAGGGATCGGGGGTCAGGTGAAAAATCCCTGCCCCCTGCCCCCTGCCCCCTGCCCCCTGTATTATT
>JBHHUU010000161.1:0-5218 GCA_046753905.1 Nitrospirota bacterium
TAGCAGACAGCCAGATACCGGATAGTATAACAAGGGATAGTGAGCTAACACCTGCTCCAGGGAAGGTACTAACTTCAGATATAAATGGTCTTGCAATTTGGCAGTCGCCAATACCTTCTGGTGTCATAGTAATGTGGTTAGGATCTATCACAGACATCCCTGAAGGTTGGGCCTTATGTGATGGGACAAATGGAACTCCTGACCTAAGAAATAGATTTATAGTTGGTGCAGGAGATGCTTATGGTGTAGGCGATACAGGTGGTTCAATTTCACATGATCATGGTGGAGCAACAGGAGATCATACCCTAACTATTGATGAAATGCCTCCACATAGGCATACTTTTGGTATGCACAACTGGGATGAGGATGGAGTTGTAATGCCAGATAGGTCTGGCGCAGCTCAGCGTCAGGCTTCACCTGCTACAGATCCCACAGGGGGTGGTCAGCCACATAATCATCCGATAGCCAGTAGTGACCACCGCCCTCCTTATTATGCTTTGGCATATATTATAAAATTATAGAGGAAAATGGTGGAAAGAGATATTTGTTGAGATGACAGAGACAATTGTAAGAGGGGGAATATTGGTTATACTTATTTTCAATCTCTGTTTTTGGGATATTTTTCCACTTGACAGGTATATATTATAAATGTAAAATTGCCCATCATTAATAGAATATATACTAAATACATATAAATAATAACTCTATATATATAAACTAATTGTTTCAGGTCGCATTATAAATAATCTGATTTATGTTTTGTGCAGGACAAAGGAAAAAAAAGAGCGGAGGTCATAAGAGAGGTAGGGTTTTTTACTGTTATTCCGATGGTGCTTGTTGCAGGACCTTTAATAGGATTTTTAATCGGGGATTATTTAGATAAAAAATGGAATACAGAGCCATGGCTTATGCTTTTTTTTGTAATATTAGGAGGTATAGCCAGCATAAGACAGATAATTGATATCTTTAAAAAGGCCAGAAGGTGAGTTATTTGTCATTAGAAATAAAGTGATACAAAGATAATGGGATTGGAATTTGTTTATAGAACATTAAGGACATCTGTCTGGGTAAGTCTTATAGCAGGTATATGGAGTGCTATATACTATGATATCTTTACATCATCAAACCTGTTAATAGGGGCAGGTTTTGGTATATTAAATCTATGGTTGCTGACTCTTCTTGTGCAAACCTTGTTTTCAAGGAACAAAAAGAAAATATGGATTTTGTTTTTATTGTTTTTGAAATTTCCCTTGCTATATGGGGGAGGATATGTTATTTTGAAAAAATTTGAAATGTCATCAGGATTGATTATGTCAGGTTTTTCTCTGATATTTATGGTTATCTTATTAAAGGCATTGGCACTACTCTTTATATGTAAAGATAGAAAAGAGATATTATGGTGGAAAGAGTTGAAAAAAGCACCCCAGAGGTAGCAAATATTATAACCCTGTTACATGAGAAATGGCATGATGTCTCATTAATACAATTTCTTCATCAGTGGGAGGATATCTTTTTTTCAGGGATTATTATTATAATTTTAGCAATAATAGCTAAAATGGCAACAAGAGAAAAAAAGATGGTACCTGGTAAATTTCAGAATGCAGTTGAAATAATAGTAGAGGGTCTTGATAGTTTTGTCTGTAGTGTTATTGGTCATGATGGGAGAAGATATACTCCATTTATAGGTACACTCTTTCTATATATATTTTGTATGAATATGCTTGGGTTAATCCCTGGTATGAAGTCACCTTCTGCGAACATCAATACAACCTTAGGTCTGTCTTTTTCAGTGTTTCTTTATGTCCAATACACAGGAATAACAAGGCTCGGTCTGATAGGTTATATTGATCATCTTCTTGGAAGACCAAGAGATCTGGTTGGGTTTCTCTTTATACCTCTGATGTTTCCTCTTCATGTATTGGAAGAGTTTATAAAGCCTATAAGTCTTGCTTTGCGGCTTTTTGGCAATGTTACAGGAGAAGACTCGCTCATTGCTGTCTTCCTTGGCATAGGGATAGTTATCTTGAGCTTTATTCATAGCCCAATAGGATTTCCGCTGCAATTTCCGTTTATGCTTCTTGCAGTATTAACAGGTACTATTCAGGCGCTTGTCTTTTCCCTGCTTAGTACTGTTTATATATCTATGATGCTGCCACATGAAGGGCATTAGAGTTAACAACTTAATAAATATAATCTAAGAAAGGAGGAGTAAGAAGATGACATTTCAAACAGCATTAGCACTTGCTTTACCATTAAGCGTGGGATTAGCCGCAATAGGATCAGCTTATGGATTAGCTCAGGCAGTTAGTGCAGCCATGGGGGCAATTGGAAGACAACCTGAGGCAGCCGACAAGATTCAGATGGCAATGGTGATCGGATGCGCATTCATTGAGGCATTGACAATCTATGCCTTATTAATTGCAATTATGTTTCAGGGAAAGATATCATAAGGAGAGGTGTTCTTCTATGAACATAGAGATCCAGCAGATACTTACCCAGATGGCAGGTTTTCTGCTTCTGGTATGGGTGCTCAAAAAATTTGCGTGGAAACATCTCCTGAGTCTTTTAGATGAAAGGAGAGAACGGATCAGTTCCCAGTTCAGTGAGATTGAGAAGACAAAAGAAGATGTTTCACGGTTAAAGAGTGAATATGAGGTTAAAACAGCAGAGATAGAATCCAATTCTCAGGCAAAGATCAATGAGGCTGTTTTAAAAGGAGATCAGATTGCCAGAGATATTCAGGAGAAGGCAAGAACTGAATATCAGGAGATTATTGAAAGGGCAGGAAGAGAGATAGAGAGAGAAAAAGACAGGGCAATTGTTGAACTAAAAGAAAAGATCGTTGATCTCTCTGTTACAGTCGCCTCAAAAGTAATAGATAATTCACTCAAAAAGGAAGATCACTTAAAACTCGTTGATAGGTATATCCAGGAGGTAGGTCAATCGTATGGGAAAGAGTAATCTTGCTGCAAAGGTTTATGCTGATGCAATCCTTCAGATTGCTATAGTAGAGAATAGTTATGACAGGATAGTAGAAGAATTGCTGCATCTAAAGGATATCCTTCAAAAGAAACAGGAATTTTATGATTTTCTCCATAATCCAAACATTCCATCTGCAGGAAAAAAGGACGCCCTTGTTGAGATATTTGGAAGAGATTTTTCTTCATTACTCCTGAATTTTATAATTTTAATGATTGATAAACAGAAACAGGGTATCCTGCTTGAAATGATTGGTGAGTTTTTTGAACTTTCCAGAGATATTCATCAGAAGATATTTGTAGAAGTAACAACTTCTATACCTATATCTCTGAATACAGAAAAAAAATTAAAGGGAGAACTCTCTAAGATTGCAGGAAGACAGATATATATGCGGAATGTCGTGGATAAATCAATTATGGGAGGTGCTGTTGTCCGTATTGGGGAGAAGATTATTGATGGAAGCGTGAAGAGCCGTCTGCAGCAAATAAGAGAGAAGGTTATAAAAGAGATAAGTCTTTGAACCCTGCTGACTAATGAAAGATGATAGAAAATTATGCGTTGTATGTGCATGGTCATCTACATGTAAAAGAAAATATAGTATGCCAGATGGAGTTGGTGCCCATTGTATTGACTTTGTGAGGGATGTTAAATTAGAAAGAGAAGAACCAAAAAAAGAAACAGATAAAAGAGGAAACAAATAATGAAGTTAGAGGTTAATATTGAAGAAATGACGACTGTCCTCGAAAGGTATATCAGTGAATGCAAGGTTGAATTGATAGAGGAGGAGGTAGGTGAGGTCTTAAATGTGGGTGATGGTATAGCAAGAGTAAATGGCCTCCCTAATGCCATGGCTGGAGAGCTGATAGAGTTTCCTAAAGGAGCCTACGGGATATCTTTAAATCTGGAAGAGGATAATGTTGGGGTGATATTGCTTGGGGATGATGTAGGGATAAAAGAGGGTGATATTGTAAAGAGAACAGGTAAGATTGCCCGTGTTCCAGTGGGAGATGATATAATTGGCAGAGTCGTGAATCCTATAGGCATGCCTTTAGATGGGAAAAAACCAATTTTATCTAAAGAGTTCCGAAAGATTGAAGTAATAGCCCCTGGTATTGTGGACAGACAACCTGTAAAAGAATCTCTTCAGACTGGTATAAAAGCTATTGATGCAATGATCCCTATTGGAAGGGGGCAGAGAGAGCTGATAATCGGAGACAGACAGACAGGTAAGACTGCTATTGCTATAGATACTATCATTAATCAGAATGATGGAAATGTTATCTGTATCTATGTTGCTGTTGGACAGAAAAACTCAACTGTCAGCAGGGTTGTAAATACCCTTGAAGAATACGGTGCTATGAAACATACCATAGTGATCTCTGCTACAGCAAGTGAGTCAGCGGCATTACAGTTTTTTGCCCCGTATGCCGGCACAACTATAGGGGAGTATTTCAGAGATAAGGGAAAACATGCCTTAATCATCTACGATGACCTCTCAAAACATGCAGTTGCCTATAGACAGTTATCTCTGCTTTTAAGAAGACCACCAGGTAGAGAGGCATATCCTGGTGATGTGTTTTACCTGCATTCACGCTTATTGGAGCGTGCAGCCAAGTTGAATGATGAATTAGGAGGCGGGTCATTAACAGCACTTCCTATTATTGAGACTCAGGCAGGTGATGTATCGGCATATATCCCTACAAATGTTATCTCCATTACAGACGGTCAGATATATCTTGGAAGCGATCTCTTTTACTCTGGTGTCAGACCTGCTGTTAATGTTGGTCTCTCAGTATCAAGGGTCGGAGGTTCAGCTCAGATCAAGGCTATGAAACAGGTGGCTGCAACCCTAAGACTTGATCTGGCACAGTATCGGGAGATGGCATCGTTTGCACAGTTCGGGAGTGACCTTGATGATGTTACACGGGCACAGTTAGCAAGAGGCAGCAGAATGGTAGAACTGCTCAAACAGGATCAATATGAGCCTATGACAGTAGAAGATCAGGTAATTACAATATTTGCAGGGACAAATGGATATATGGATGACCTCTCTGTAGAGGATATCAGGAGATTTGAGAAGGGGTTATTAGAATATATAAAGGATAAGGGAAAAAAGGTAAGGGAAGAGATAGCAGATAAAAAACAGATTACCCCGGAATTAAAAAAGTCCTTGATGGATATGATAGATAAATTTAAAAAAGGGTTTAATTAGAGCAGCAGGGGAAGATATTGTGTTTAT
>JBHHUU010000162.1:0-5118 GCA_046753905.1 Nitrospirota bacterium
TACTTCATAAGATTTATCTTAATAAAATCCATTTGTCAAGTTTTTTTATCCGAAAACAACCCTTCACCCTAATCCTCTCCCACAACTAATCATTACCCGCAACTTCTACTGGACAAATCAGGGTGATAATAAATGTAGGGTAATTGTGGATTCAACTTATACGCAACCAATACTTTCCATTCTGCTTCTTCAAAAAATACTGTGCAGGGAAGATCAGGAACTTCTCTTCCAAGTTTACTATGAAAATCCCCCCTTACCTAAACCACCCCTCACCCTAACCCTCTCCCCTGAGGGGAGAGGGAACTTTCCCCTCCCTTGATGGGAGGGGATTAAGTATTAAGGAAAAGGGTAATATTGAATTACTGGAATAGGGAGGGTGATAGATTTTCATCCCCGGGGATGAACAACTCGTTCATGAATGTTTACTAAACAAAAGGGAATTGCTCAGACACAATAAGTGGCATGGAGAGAGAAAATTAGAGACATCAGGTATAAAGTATTATTGTTCCTGTAGTAAATCGGCAAATATGCCATATTGTTGGGTTATACTTATTTCCAATCTCTGTTTTTGGGGTATTACAAAATACTTGACAAATTTTTATTTAATATATATACTCCTATTCATTAATTCTTTTTGGACTTCTTTAAAATAAAAAAAGAACAAAAAAGAGAGGGGGTGGAGCGAAAAAAGTGTCTTATTAATCATTGAAGAGTTAAAGTAAAGATGCCAATTTTTAACTATTGTAAATCTTAAACCAAGGAGGTAAAAGAGATGAGATACTTGAAATATGTTTTAATTATAGGAGGTATAATATTATTTGTTGGTGGAAATAGTTATGCCGACATGGGTGTAGAGAGTGACCCTATACCACCGAGAGTTCCAGCTGATCAGATGGCTGCTGCAAAAGCCATGAAAAACCCTATACCAAATACTCCAGAGAATATCGAAAAGGGGAAAGCACTTTTTCATGAACAGGGCACCTGTTTTAACTGTCATGGAGAGGAAGGCAGAGGAGATGGTCCTGCCGGTATAGTATTGGATCCAGGTCCAAGGAACTTCACAAATCCAGAATTCCATAAGGCAAGAACAGATGGTGAACTCTTCTGGGTAATCAAAAATGGAAGTCCAGGCACAGGTATGGTTCCATTAACAGGTGTTCCTGGTGCTGTAATCTCTGAAGAAGAGGCATGGACTATTATTCTCTATGAAAGATCTCTCTCAGGAAAATAATAGGTAACTCACACACTTTTTATGTTGAATTGGCTTAAAGGTTTGAGTTAAGATTGAAAAAGGAAGATAAAGATGTCTTTTTAACTTCAATCTTAACTTAAACCTTATTTTATTATTAAAAGAGATTGAGTAACTTCCATATCTTAATAACATAAAAGAGATAATTAACCCTTGCTATACTGTAATAGTTATTTCTATAGATTCTTATCCTGTATAGTCAATCTGAATAAAACAAAGACGTAAACAATAAATAAAGGGGGGAATAAAAATGAAAAACAAGATGATTATTTTAATGGGTACGAGTCTCTTTTTTCTATCTTTAGTTGTTACGGGCAGCTTGTGGGCAGGAGGAGATGGTCATATTACTATCGAATCTCCAAAGGATGAAGAAGTAATAGGTGGGCATAAGGTAAAGATCAAGTTTGAACAGATCAAGGAAGGAAGGGCAGATCATGTTCATATATTTGTTGATGGCAAACTGGCTAAACCCCTCATAGGCAAAAATGAGACAACTATTAATATATCAAGAAAAGGAAGTCATGAGATAACTGTGCGGGCAGCAACTGCAAACCACAATTTACTTGACGTTAAGGACTCAGTTACTATTGAGATAAAATAAACTTTTTACTATGAAAAATGAAAATCCCCCCTGCCCCCCTTTGCTAAAGGGGGAGTATAAGTTTCCCTCTTTGCTAAAGGGGGATTAATTTTCATACTCGGGGGTGAACAATTTGTTCATGAATGTTTACTTAGAAGTCAGGATTCAGAATATTTCACTCTAACTCTTAGGGACTGAAAACGAATAACTTTACAACAGGTTGTGCTCAGACTCAGATTGTCAGGTTTGGTCAATATAATCACCGTGAAATGAACTTTCACAATTGAATCATCCAAAGATTGTTCCAAAGATTGTCTGAATATGAGATGTAAGGTGTGAATGTGAAACTTATTCTTTTTCAGTCCCTAACTTTTCCTGACTTCTGAATTCTTTATTGGGAGGTGAAACAAAGAATGAATGAGACAGAGGTTAAGTTGACAAAAGATACGGTTATAGGTGATGCCATTAAACGTGGTCCTCTAACAAAGAAGGTGATAGAAAAATATTTTGGATCAGGATGTTTTACATGTCCCGGACTTAAAATGGAGTCTATTGCCTTTGGCGCTTCAATGCATGGTGTAGATATAGATATTCTCTTAAATGAGCTAAATAAGATAAAAGAGATGGAATAATCTATTTAATTTTGTTAGATTGTTGAACCGATGCTGGTTTTGGTGAACTATGACATTTATAGCATCTGATAATTGGAAATGCTACTTTTCCATGACAACGTCCACAGTATTCTCCCTTGATAATCTTCATCATACTTATAGGGTTAGCATTTATTTTTGCAATAAAGATAGAAGGATGGCAATTTTCACATCGCAGCCAAAATGTGTGAATTGAATGGGGAAAGATAACATTAGCTCTGTGTTGTACCTTCGTTTCCATGAGTATATCCAAATCCAGTGGTTCTTCATCTTGTACATCAGGGTCTAATGAACCCCTTGGGCTAATATACCCCTTTCTTACAGCAACAACCCAGTCAACATATTGATTTTCTTTATCTTTCGGCAGATATTTAAATGCCTCTACATTTTCAGTGCTTTTCCATGGAGCAACAACAAACTTATCAATAACACCATACTTTGTGCCCGGTGTTGTATTCAGCCACTCTTTCTGGTTATCAAAAAACCGATTAACAATATTCCTCTGTATTTCTTTTATCTTTGTTGTTTTAGCGGATTCCTGAGCAATAGACTCTCTGGAAATTTTAATCAGGGGAAAAATGAGATTAAGAGAGATCAGAAAAAAGATAAATATCTTTATCCTTTGCCAAACTATCTCTTTCTTCTCAATTCTTTTCATCTCTCATACTTCAGATTATTTAGTATTTAGTTTTTTGTTCTCTTGTTTTATAACTAACTACATGATTGTTTGTTAACTATTGGGCATCAGGCAGTTCTTCTCTTATTATTACATTTTTATCTTTAAATTTATAATCTCTTGGAAATTTATGGCAACCAGTACAGTTTGCAGCAGGAAATGATACCCTGCCATGACAGTGTATGCAAAAATTTTGGTTCTTTACCTGATCTCTCATTCTTATCCTGTTGGATCCAAGAACTGGTTTAAACAGCATGGGCTTTTTACCCTTTCCTTTATGACATTGTTCGCATTTAACCCAAAATGTGTGTAGAGGATGAGGAAACAGGACATTGTCCTCAAAATCACCAAGTACCTGAAATAAAATTTTTGTATCTCTTGTTTCATCCTTTTCTTTAGGATCTAATGAATGTATTGGTTTTATAGCTCCAGACTCTATCAATTTGACCCAGTTAATGAAACCAAATTTATCTCTTGGAAAATCCTTTTCTTTATCTCCTCCGAGTTTTTCAGGTTTCCAGACTGCTCCAATCTTTTCTGCAATCTTTTTTAATTCACTGCTGTTTTCCGGCAAAAAGATAGTCTTTGTAGTATATTTTGCCCCTTCAAGGGTCTGATCATCTCGCAATGAATGACATCTATTACATTGTTTGGTATCAAAGGATATCCTGCCATCATGGCACCTGCCGCATGCTTCTCCCTTTGCTATCTTATCCATGGTTATATTATTACCACCTTTTTTGTCAATAACAAGGGTATAATGACACACCTTGCACCTGAAAAGAATCCTATGCATCCAATGCGGATAGACTACAAGATTAACATTTGCATCCTTCATTTCCTTTGCCTTATTATCAAGGACAATATTGCCCCACATAAACTCGCTGTTACTGGCAGCAAAAGCTATCTTAACCCCCAGTCCTAATATCAAAACTACGACAAAGGTTAGAAATAAAGTAAACTGTTCTTTTTTATTAAGAGCCATAATCGTCTATCTAAACACTAAACAATATCAATTGTTTAGTGTTTAGTGTTTTTAGCATTTTATGTTTTGAATTTAGAATTTTTTTATGCCTTTTTTTGTGACCGTACATATTCTATTTCTTTTTCTTTCCTGGTCTTGGTCTCCTCTTTGTTGCTGTCTTTTCTATCTCATGACCATTTGGATATTTATGACACCTTGTACAGTCGGCAATAGGAAATGCTATCTTCCCATGACAACGTCCACACCATTCTCCCTTAACTATCTCCTGCATTTTTACAGGATTCCATCCCGCAAATTGAAAAAATATCTGGTTATGGCAATTTCTACAATCTAGCCAATAGGTATGAATGTCATGCGGAAATACTACATTATCCACAAACCCACCTTTCATCTTAAACAATATATTCAGATTAATGACTTTTGCCTCTTTAGCACTACTTCCTGGAAATACCCCCTTTGGATCAATTGCACCCTGCTGTACTAATTTTACCCAGTTTACAAGTCCAAACTTATCCCGAGGCAATTCTTTTGCATCAATAGCCTTGGGATGCCAGCCTGACCCAAGCCTTGCAGCCTCACTTGCATAACCAGACTTTGAAATATCACCTGTGCTTCTCCTCACACCTGTCCCTCCTAAATAGATAGGATTCTGTGGATCAGCGGGATTAAACTCAAATGTTCCAGATGTTTTCTTCTTATTTTGGGCTTTCTTCTTCTCCCCCTTGGCAGGAGATTTTGACTTAGCCTTTTTAGTTGTTTTCTTAGTTGTCTTCTTAGCTCCTGATTTGGAAGTATTTCCCTTTTCCTGAGTCATAGCAACCCCTCCGAAAAACAATATTCCCCCTATCATAGCAATAATAAGCCACAAAGAGAATATTAAAAGGCTCTTTCTTTTAGTTCCTCTTGCCATAATAACTTTCCCCCCTTCTTAAAGGACTATAAATAAAAAATTTTCTCTTATCTATTATCTATAATATA
>JBHHUU010000163.1:0-5024 GCA_046753905.1 Nitrospirota bacterium
GTCAGGGTGCAGGGTGCAGGTTTAAAGGTTTTTCTGCACCCTGCACCCTGACAACTGCACCCTTATTTAAAGGAGGATAATAGTATGAAGAGATTATTGGTTTGTATGTTAATGATATCTATATTTTTTCCATTATCTGCCAGAGGAGAGGAAGAGTATGGGGCATCTGGACTGGGGTCATTAGCAGAGGTAAGCGGATATTTTGATATAGAGTTTCAGGCAACAGATAAAAAGAATGATAAAACAGCATTCAGACAGCATCATGTAAGTATATTTATTACCAAAGAGATAAATAGATGGAACTTCTTTTCAGAGATAGAGTTTGAGGATGCCCCTCAGTTTGCGGGAGATGGTACCCAAGCTGGTTTAGAAGGCAAAGGTGAGGTATTAGTAGAGAGGGTATGGCTTGAATATAACAGGAGCGATTTGATAAATCTGAGGACAGGAGTTATGCTTATTCCTACCTACTGGGGAGTCAATCATTATCCATCCTTTACCCTGAGTACATCAAGGCCTCTGATAGTCAAGAAGGTTTTCCCCTTTCAGATAGTAGGAGCTATGCTTCATGGAATAAGGTATTTTAATGACCTTGGGATAGAGTATAACTTATATACAGGAAATGGAGACTCAGATTTTCAGGGACAAAAAGATCCAAACAACAACAAGGCGGTTGGTCTGAAACTTACAACCCATATACCTCTCAATCTATTTGAGACATTTAATATAGCGGCACACTATTATAAGGATAAACTAAAAGATGGTCAGGATCAGGATGTCTATGGCGGTGAGCTGCTTATAGATAAACACCCTTTCTCCCTACTGGCTGAATATGCCTATGCAGATATTGGCGGAAAGACAGGGTTTTATATTCAACCCTCTATGAACCTTACTAAAAGGGTTATAGGCTTTTATAGATATGATAAGAGGGATGTTGACAGTGCCAAAGATGACAAAAGTGATCAAAAACAGCATACACTGGGTGTTACCTTCAGACCAATACCAGATATATCCCTCAAAGCTGAATACTTCAGGGTAGAACCTGATGATTCGACTAAAGATGAATACAATGGAATACTTGGGTCTATAGTAATATTCTTTTAAAACAGAGAGTAAAGGAAGGTGTGAAGTGAGCTAAAGTTAGAGATTTAATTTTTTATAACTTTAGGCGCTTTAAGCACTTTAGGCACTTATTTAAAGGGAGGATTGAATAATGATAAGGATGAAATATTTTATTTTTTACCTGCTGCTGGGAATAGTTATAGTCTTTCCCTCTATCTCATCAGGCGAGGAGTTTGTAGTAATTGTAAATAAAGAAAATCCTGTAAAATCAATGTCTATGAGTCACTTGAAGAGGATATATCTAAAGAGCATAAAAAACTGGGATACTGGAGAAAAGATATCACCCCTAGATATGAAGGAGGGTTCTTCATTAAGAGAGGTCTTTTACAGGACAATATTTAATAAAGGTGCAAAAGATATGAGTGTATACTGGCTTAAACAGAGGATTACCAAAAATATTAAACCTCCAGTGGTTAAAAGTACAGATACAGAGATAAAGGATTATGTATCCAAAAACAGAGGAGCTGTTGGATATATTGAAAAGAGTGCGGCAGATAATTCTGTACAGGTAGTAGAGATTCGATAGGGTATCTCCTTGCCCCTTGTGGGAGAGGTAAGGTCGCTTGCTGTTGGACAAAATTTTACTGAACAAATTAAATTAAAATCAACTATTATTCCTTCACTTTGTTCAGGACGGTGTTACAGAATGACAAATATGGAAATTCCTATACTATTCAAGTTCCCTAACCTTCCCTCTCACCGACGGTGAGAGGGAAGGTTAGGGGAGCAAAAAACATGAAAAGGTCAAAAGAGATTATACCGATTCAATATTTGTATTTTATAGGTATATGTATCATTGTACTGGGTATATCTGTAAATTATGTGGTTTCTATGAGGATTGAGAATCTATTAATTGATGTCGGCAACCGTAATGCCATATCTGTTGCAGAAAATCTGGGCAATCAGATTCTAAATGAATTTAATGAGTTATTTGCAAATGACAATATAGATTCAATGAACATAGGTCGATATATATCATTGGGAAGGAGGATTAGAAATGCTGTTAATGCTTTGGACATAAAGGAATTATATCTGTATAATAAAGATGGATGGATAATATATAGCACCTCAGACAGCAAGATAGGAATGGACGCAAGTTTCAATGAAGGCTTCATAGATGCAAAGAATGGTATAATTACAGCAGATATTGATAAGTCAACAAGACTACTTGAGACATATCTGCCATTAGATATTATAAGTTCCATGCCGATTGATAAGAGTTCTGCATCTGTGATTGAGATATATCAAGAGGCAGACAATTTAATTGTCAAAATAGATGAAGCAAAGAGTTTTATCTTGTTTGTGACATTAATCTCTATGGGTATAATAATGTGTTTGTTGGGGCTTATATATAATGTGGGCAATAGAAGTAAGAGAGATAGTTTAATGTTGAAAGAAAAAGAGATAAAGGTGTTGAATAATGAATTGAAAGAGAAAGGAAAAAAGATAGATGATCTTAATAAGGCGCTTAATCTGAATTACGCTAATTTTGAGAAGGGGATAATGGAGAATATCCTTAACAATATGAATGCTGGTTTAATTGTACTGGATATGAATGAGAGGATTTTTTGGGTTAATAGAGAAGCAGGTGATATCTTTAATAAAGAGAATAGAGATATGGTCGGGAAATATATGTATGAAGTTGTCTGGTTAAAGGAATTAAATCAGTCGGTATCAGAAGTATTAAGGACAGGAAGAGAGATAAAGCAGTCAGAAGTATTATTATCTGTAGAAAATAGAGGCGTAATACTCATTGCTCTTAGTGTTGCTAAAATGATGGAATCAGGTATAACATTAGGAGTAATTGTGCTCTTTAGTGAGCTATATCATGATAAAGGAGGAAAGGGTGCAGTTGTCAGGGTGCGGGGTGCAGGATGAGAGATGAGAATGGACAAAAGAAACCAGAGCAATATCAACCATGCTGGTTGGGCTAATTAAGGCAAAAGAGGATAATAGTTGAAAGTGTGCAGAAAAAATCTTTAAACCTGCACCCTACACCCTGATAACTGCACCCTCTGAACTATCAGGAGGGTTATAATGTATGATGAAAAAAAAGATATGAAAGGGACTAATATTGGAAGTGATATTATTCAGGTAGTAACATTTAAATTGGGTGAGGAAGAGTTTGTAATTGAAATCTTAAAGGTTCAAGAGATTAACAGGATGACAGAGATAACAAAAGTTCCAAAGCTGCCTGAATTTGTTGAAGGAGTAATTAATCTGCGGGGAAAGATTATTCCTATTATTGACATCAGGAAGAGATTTAACATGCCCAAAATTGATTTTACAAGGTATACAAGGATAATAGTAGTGGATTTAGATGTTACTGTAGTCGGTTTAATAGTAGATGTAGTATCTGAAGTATTGAGGCTGCCTCTTGATAATATTGAACCGCCGCCCCTCTTAGAGTCCGGTGTAGGACCTGAATATATAAGAGGGGTATGTAAAATGGATAATCGCCTTTTGATATTTCTTGACCTCAGCAAGGTATTAAATTTACAGGAGAGGATGGTATTGTCAGAGAGGTGATAAAATGGCTCAGATAACAAGCATCCAACAGATTATCTCCCAGGTTTCCAATGTAGATAAGGTTCATAATGTTCAGCAAAACCATAATGATGCGCAGCAATTATTATTAGCATCTCAGATTCAACAGGAAGACAAAATAAAAAAGGAAGTAATCCAGAAAAGCCCTGAGAGTGAAAATGTTGAATTCAGGAATAGAAAAAATAAGAACAGACCTGATAGGAAAAAAGAGGAATCAAAAAAGAGAGACTCTCATGAAAAAGAATCAGAAAATAATAATGATGAAACTTATTATATAGTAGAAAAGGGAAGAGTGGATATAAAGGTGTGAAAAGTGCCTAAAGTGCCTGAAGTTAAAAGAATTAGGACTTTTAACTTTAGCTAACTTTAGGTACTTCAAACTTCCTTTACATTATTCCCATCTCAATTTCACTCTTTTCCCTGATCTTTTCAATATATGCCATCAGACCTCTATTCTGTTTTTGATTTAAAAGGTCTTTTATTCTTTTTTCTCTCGCTTGCTCTTTATTATCAGTATCTTCTGCAACCGGTTCAATCCCCTGAATCTCTTTTTCTGTGAGGGTTATTGAGCTTTTGATAATATTTCTTACCTTATCAATCAGCATATCTTCTCTCTGGGATACTTCAAATGCCTCTTTTGATATATGATTTAATGCCAATACCCTATCATATAGTTCAGGATCAAACCTGCCATTTGTCTGAAAACTGGAAATTTTAATAATAGCCTCTTTGAGCACATCATTGCTTATTGAAAGATTCATCTCATCTGCAACCCTCAACAATAATCTCTTTTCTATAAGACTATTTAATATATTTTTTTTCAGATTAAGTTTCTTTATCATATCTTCGTCAAACTTCTCTTTAAAGATATTTCTATAAAATTTATATGCATTCTGATATGCCCTGTTATACTCCATAAGGCTTATTTTTTCTCCATTTACTATTGCTGCATATTCTCTCCCCGAAGAATTAAGCCCCCACCATCCCATTGTCAACATAAACGTAAGGGCAATACTTCCCATTATTATACGAAAGACCCATGGATTTTCAATTGCTCCTTTTCTAATTATTTTTAACATTTGTGATTCTCCTTCTGCATATCCCAAATAATTATATACTTTTACATTTAAGATATCATAAGGTATTGACTATCGTCAAGATTATAATACATTCCAGACTATGGAAAAGATACAAACCAGATACTGCAATGGAGGAAACAACTTTTGGCAGGATATTCCACTATATTATCTAATTTTATTATATTTACAAATCAAAATATTAAGCTATAATAAATAAGTAAGTCGTAACTATTCAGCTAATACAGAGAGAGGGGTTCCAAAGACTTTATAATGCGTATG
>JBHHUU010000164.1:0-5022 GCA_046753905.1 Nitrospirota bacterium
ATATTATATGCGTATTTTTTTTGACACTATGCTTCGCCGAGAATTGCTGATTTTTAGAAAAAAAGATTGAAATTATGAAAAAATATGAATCTGAGTTGCAGGAGTCACCGTTACCGAGAAGCATAGATAATATTAAGGCACTGGCTCGATTTCGTGGCGCAACTGTTTCTGTTCAATATGCAGAGGCTTTTATGCTTCTTAGGGAGTTATTTTAAGCAGATACCGAAATGTGAAAACGTCCCCTAACAAGTCGTTCGAGATGGATTTCTTGGGGCACCGCTCGTTCCTCGCTCTGCTCCAAGAAACCGCTCAACTCTGTCGTTATGTTGTAAAGTAACTCATATAATAGGGGACGGAACGTGGCCTTTCGTGAGGAGCAGCAATAGCTTCTCGTGGTCAGACCCATGCTAAAAAGTGCAAGTATAGCTATTGCGGAGCATCCTAGTGAGTGTTCTTGCAGGTGTCGCCGACCTGAGATTTACCAGAGGGTATAGACGCTCTGTTTAGGCTTGCCATGAAAGGAATCCCCCACTTTAAGCAGCACATAACCAGTCGTTGCACTGCACCAAATAACTGAATAGTTATGTTTCTTTTTCATATGTTTATTGGTCGTTAATACTTTGTAGTTTATCAAGGGTTTATCTGCCTTCTGTTTGTCTCCAGAGAACTTAGACACTAAAGTCTTTAATTATCCATTCTACTGCGTCAGAGAGGTCTTTTGCAATATATACAGGCATTTTAATTTCTGATTTATTAATTAAAGAGAGGTGTTGTCTGCCATATCCTGTCAAGACCAATATTGCCTTTGCTCCTGCATTATTTGCAAGTTCAATATCTGTTATTTTATCACCGATCATATATGAATTGCTAATATCTATATTGAAATCTGATGCAGCCCTTTTTAACATCCCTGTGCTGGGTTTTCTGCAATTACATCTTTTCTTATAATCTCCATTACCTATCTCTGGATGATGCGGACAATAATAGATGGCATCTAAAGATGCCCCTTCCTCCTCTAATCTTTCTTTAATCAGAATATTAAGTCTCTTTAAATCATTTTCTGAAAAAAGACCCCTTGCTACACCAGATTGATTGGTTACTACTATCACCTTTATATTCCTCTCATTTATCATCCTTACTGCCCTGGAGACACCGGGAAAAATCTCTAATTTGTCAATACTATCCAGATATCCTACATCTCTGTTTATAGTTCCATCCCTATCTACAAAAAGAGCAATAGCTTTCTTTTTTCCATCCTCTATGGATTCCACCTCTCTTTCCACTGCCTTATATACTTCATCAACCGATATAGCATCCATACACCTATGGTCTGTAGAACAGTCTCGTAACAAACAGGGCGAACATGAAATCTCTTTTTTTATAAGCATATTGCTATCTCCATAAGGAGAGGTAGTCTTTGGATCAGTCGATCCAAATATTGCTATTACAGGAATTTTAAAAGATGATGCTATATGCATAAGACCCGAGTCGTTTGTGATAAATAGACTACACCTTTTAATGAGTGCCATAGACTCTCTTAAACTCATGCGACCACTCAATATTATAGGTAGGGCACTCATAGTCTCTGATATCTCTTCTGCTAACTTAGCCTCATCAGGACCCCCAAAGATCAATACCTTTGCATTGAACCCATTTATAATTTTATCTGCAAGCATGGCATATCGCTCAGGAAACCACCTCTTTGCAGTACCATAGGTTGCTCCAGGGTTTATCCCTGCAATAAAATCTCCTTTATTAAGATTATGTTCTAAAAGAAACCTTTCTGCAGACCTCTCTTCCTCTTTAGAGAGATATAGAGATGGTGCATGGTCTCTAATATGACCTATTCCAAGATTGGAAAGGAGGTGCAGGTAATATTCTATTTGATGTCTTCTCAGGATATTTTTTTTAATAGCTACCCTATGATTCAACATGATTCCCCTTCCATCAGTATCGTATCCGTATCTTATGGGAATACCTGCAAAAAATGTTATAAATGCGGCATCAAACGCATTTTGAAGGAGGATTGCCATATCAAATCTTTCTCTCTTTATCTCCTGAATAAGCCTTAGCTTCCCACTCAGTCCCCTATGCGTATTAAGGTTATCGTATATTAATATATTATCTAAATATGGAAATTCCCTTAAAAGCTCTCCAATTAATGGCCTGACCAAAATAGAGATTCTGGCATCAGGAAAGTATTCTTTTATAGCCCTTAAAGCAGGGGTAGTCATAACTGTATCACCAATCCAGTTAGTCCCTCTTATAAGTATCTTTCTAATATCCCTCCTAATATCCCTCTTATCCATCTTATTCTCACTCATATTTTTCCCCTCACCCTGACCCTCTCCCACAAGGGGAGAGCGAGAGGGGGAATGCTGTAATTATAAAAATAGGGTTTAAAGATTCAAACATCTTTATCTCATTTAGCCCTTTTGTCCTTGCAATATTGACAAGCAGTATATCACTATGAAACCCATTCTTTTCAAGTATAGCAAGTGCAGCAGTAAGATTCCTGAGTGTGACTATATTTATTACTATCTTCCCACCCTTCTTCAATCTATCTGTAGAATAATTGATAATCTCCTCTATCATACCTCCACTTCCACCTATAAATATCACATCAGGGCTATCCTCTATCATGTCAAGGCAGAATGGGGCTGTCCCCTCTATGATCCTTATATTATCTATACCAAACTTTTGTATATTTCTTTCAATTAACCTTATCTCTTCTTTATCTTTTTCCACAGCATAGACCTTGCCATATCTTGCTATCATAGCAGCCTCTATTGAGACAGAGCCTGAACCAGCACCTATATCCCAGATAATGGTATCATCCTTTATCTTCATCTTAGATAAGGCTATTACTCTTATCTCTGACTTTGTAATAAAACCGTCTTTATATGATTGATGACAGAATTCATCATCAGGGATACCTATACTCCACCTTCTCTTTATGAGATTAGCGGCAGTCTCACTTATTTCTCTCTCAGAACTATTATCCACCTTTCTGATTAATATCAATATATTCAATGGAGAGAAGCTCTTATCTATAATATTTGCGAGATCTGCCTCTGTAATCCTCTCATTGCTTCCTCCAAGATCTTCACATACATATACCTTAAAATTGGAGATGCCCCTTTCTATTAATGCCTTCGCTATCCTGTCAGGTCTGTTTTCGTTGTCAGTAAATATAGCTATCTTATCTGATGAAGATGCACTTTTTATAATATTATCCATACTCCTTCCATGTGCACTTATTAAGGTGGCATTCTCCCAGCTCTCTTTTATCCTTGCAAATGCAATCTGCATAGAGCTTACAGCAGGCATTATCTCAAATGAATCCTTTGGGACGTCAGAAGAGACTAAAAGGTGCTTTCCTATTCCATAGAATAAGGGGTCTCCAGATGCCACTACTACGACCCTGTTTCCCTTATTATAGTTCTCTCTGATTATATCTGCTATGTCATCTATACGACCTTTTATGGCTATCCTTTCTGCATTGCTATTTCTGCAGCCGGAGAGGTGCCTGTCACCTCCGATGATTATCTCGGCGTCTCTGATTATATCTCTTGCCTTCTGGCTAAGACCATCATAACCCTCTCCGCCTATTCCTATTATATATATCTTTCTCTTCACAAAGAGCTTCTCCCAAGTATATTGCCGTCAAAATCTGTCAATATACACTCTATAACCAATCGATTTTTAACATAACTACTAACTCTCTGGCATACTTTTTTGCATATCTCTCCAAAGATATAAGAGGCCTGTGTGTCATCTTTCTCTATAATTAATTCATAAAGACGCCGCGCTGTATTTATATCTTGGAGCTTATCTATAATACCATCTACTCCATCAATGTCTGAGATGATATTCAAGAGATAACGAATATCTAACCTTGATGACTTAGAGTGAGTATACATCTTGCCCTGAGCCATCTTAAATATCTTTCCCGGCATACCGCAGATAGTAACCTTTTTAATCCCTCTATCCGCTGCTGCTTTTAAGCCAACCCCTATAAAGTCTCCTACAAGTATAAATGCCTCCTCATGAACGCAGCTTCTATCATCTAATATCCTTTGTGCAAATTTCTCACTCCTTCTGCCTGTAGTAAAGATAAGGTCACTGCACCCAGTATTACCTGCTACATCAATTGCCTGAATTACACACCTTATAAATGCAGAGATAGAATATGGATAGACAATACCTGTAGTTCCGAGTATGGATATCCCGTTTATTATCCCAAGACGCTGATTTAATGTCCTTTTACTAATCTCTTTGCCATCAGGCACAGATATTATTACATTCAGTCTTATCTCAAGAGAAGATAGTGATGGTTGAATTGCCTCTTCCACAGAATATCTTATCATCTTTCTGGGAATTGGATTTATAGCTGGTGAACCTATCTCCAGACCAAGACCTGGCTTAGTAATAATACCTACCCCTTCTCCCCCCTCTATTTTTATCAGGGGAGAAATGCTGCAATCAGGTGTATTATCTTCTATCCATGATACCTTTGCATCTATCTCTGCCCCATTGGTTACATCAGGGTCATCACCACTATACTTTCTCACACTGCATTCTGCATATTCTCTTGTAAAAGAAGACCTCAATATATCAAAACAGACATCCCTGTCACAAGGGAGGATGATCTTTATTCTATCAACCCTCTTCTGTTGGACTAAAGTTAAAGCGGCAGCCTTTGCAGCAGCCGCAGCACACGCCCCAGTAGTAAAGCCTGTTTTAAGCCTATTGTTTTTTTCTTTTATTAACAGGGGAAACATTTTTCCATGAACTCATACTAAGGGTTTACCGCAAACGTTTATGACTTTGATGAGTTACCCCAAGACATGAAAATTTAACCCCTCACTCTACCCCTCTCCCCTTGTGGAAGAGGGGTAGAGTGAGGGGTTAAAAAGAGTTTATAGCGTCACATTAGTGTTTAGGTCTCACTACTCATCCATATATGATCTGAAATGATGCTGTTCTATTTGAATAAACTTATTATAATCATACGCATTA
>JBHHUU010000165.1:0-4989 GCA_046753905.1 Nitrospirota bacterium
AGGGTGCAGGGTGCAGAGAAGATTTTTATAAGCTGCACCCTGCACCCTGACAACTGCACCCTAAATTAAATATTCCATCCTATGAAAATTAAAATCTTGCCTGAAGATATAATAAATAAGATTGCTGCTGGTGAGATTATTGAAAGACCTTCCTCTGTAGTTAAGGAACTGATAGAAAATTCTATTGATGCAAAAAGCAGCAAGATATGTGCTGATATTATGGATGGCGGAAAAAAGATGATCCGTGTGATAGATGACGGGGAGGGGATGAACAGGGATGATGCTCTCCTGGCATTTGAGAGACATGCTACAAGTAAATTAAAAGAAGAAAAGGATCTCTATTTTATTAAGAGTCTGGGGTTTCGCGGAGAGGCACTCCCAAGTATAGCATCAGTCTCAAAAGTCTCTTTAACAACCATGAGCAAGGGATCGGATATAGGGATTCAGGTAGATATAGATGGAGGTATGGTAAGGGATATATCCGAGACAGGAAGGTCTGTAGGGACAACTATTGAGATATCCCATCTCTTTTATAATACACCTGCAAGAAGAAAATTTCTGAAGAAGACTAATACAGAGCTGAGTCATATTTCCCGTCTGTTTTATCAGGAGGCATTAGCTCATCCATGGATACACTTTCGGATGAATCATAATGGGAAGGAGGTTGCAAACTATCCCTCTGTAAAAGGATGGAGAGATAAGATTACACAGATATTCGGAGATGAGATATCGTCCAATATTATAGAGATAGAAGAGAGTAGTGAAAATATCAGTTTTAAAGGTTTTATATCAAAGCCACTCTTCACAAAGAGAACCAATCTATATCAGGAGATATTTATAAACAGAAGACATATAAAAAGCAGCTTTATTCTTCATGCAATATATGATTCTTATGATACCCTTCTGATGAAGGATCAGCATCCTGTGATTTTCATGTTTTTAGAGGTTGATCCTTCGTCAATTGATGTAAATGTCCATCCTGCAAAAAGAGAGATAAAGTTTTCTAATCAGAGAGAGGTATATAATTTTATCAGGAATAGTATAAGAAATAAACTGTCAGCAGGGAATATATCTGTTGCCGGGTCTCACTCTATAGCAGAAAGAGAGATTAATAATCAAAGAGATATCAGGGACTCAGGTGATTTCAGATACCAATACAACCTTGCAGATGATCAATCAGGGATTGGAGAAAATAAGAGGATCAAAGAATCTGTGTCACACTATCAACCTGTTGCAGAGACAGAGTTCTGCTCTGCTTCTATCTCATCCTTATCTCATAATATCAGGCCATTAGGACAGATAAACAATACCTTTATTATTGTTGAAATAGATAATGAATTACAGATCATAGACCAGCATACAGCTCATGAGAGGGTGTTGTATGAGAAGTATACAAAGGCGTACAGGAAATCTGGTTGTGATATTCAACCCCTTTTAATACCTGAAAATATAGAACTGTCATTACAGGAGACATTGCTTATAAAGGATTATATAAAAGACCTTAAAAAGATTGGACTGGAGATTGAGGAATTTGGAGAGAATTCATTTATAATAAGGGCAATTCCTGCAATAGGTTGCTTTGGGAGTCTTCAAAAACTTGTTATTGATATAATCAATGAGTTGGCTCAATTTGAAAAAAATATGAGCTATGAAGAGAGGATAAAAAAGATCATCTCCTCTTTTGCATGTCATGGTGCTGTCAGAGCAAATCATGTTTTAAATAAGGAAGAGATTACAAGGCTGATAGAAGATCTCCTGAAAACTGATATGCCATATACATGTCCTCATGGTAGGCCAATAGCCATCAGATTTACTATAGAAGAGTTGGAGAAGAGATTTTATAGGAAGTGAACTATAAGGAAGAAGAGAAGCGTATAATCCTTTTAGTGGGACCTACTTGTGTTGGTAAGTCGGATATTGCTATAGAGCTGGCAAGGGAGCTTAAGACTGACATAATTAGTGCTGATTCCCGTCAGGTATACAGGGGGATGGATATTGGAACAGCAAAGCCCCCTAAAAATATGCTCGCTGTCGTAAGGCACTATCTGATAGATATTATAGACCCGGATGAACCTTTTAGTGCAGGGGCATATAAGAGACTGGCAGATGAGTCTATCAATGGAATGTTTAAAAAAGGTCGCATCCCGATCATTGCAGGTGGAACAGGCCTGTATATAAAGTCTGTAACCTCTGGTTTGTGGAGTGGTCCTGAAGCTGATTGGCATTTGAGGAATAAACTGAAGAATGAAGAGGAAGAGCATGGAGATGGCTATCTGCACAACAGGCTTTCCAGTATAGATCCTGAGTCTGCTGAAAAGATACATCCACATGATATAATTAAGATAATAAGGGCGTTAGAGGTATATTATATTAAGGGAAAACCTCTATCTTATTTTCATAAGGAGCATAGATTTGAAGTCTCCCTTTATAACTTTGTTATGATTGGCTTGAGAAGAGAAAGGGGTGATCTCTATAAAAGAATAGAAAAAAGGGTTGACAGAATGATAGATGATGGTTTAATAGAGGAAGTAAGAGGACTGATGGATAATGGATATGATGAATCTCTGCCCTCAATGCATGGGTTGGGTTACAAACAGATCATTGGATACCTGAAAGGGAGATGGGATATTGATGAAGCCATAACCATGCTTAAGATAGATAGTAAAAGATATGCAAAGAGGCAGTTTACATGGTTTAATAAAAGAAAAGAGGTTATATGGATAGATTTAACTGACAAAGAAGGGATAGAGGAGGGGTTTCAAAAGACCATGATAGAGATCATAGGCAGTAACAAGCAAGAAAGGAGTAAAAAATGGTAAAAAGTGGTATAAATGCTCAAGATATGTTTCTGAACTATCTAAGAAAAGAGAAGATGACAGTCTTGGTAAACCTGGTAAATGGAACAAAGATAAATGGAACAATAAAAGGATTTGATAACTTTTCTATAGTTATCAGACATAATGGAAATAACAGAGAGGAGTTGATTTATAAACATGCTGTATCCACTATTTTACCACAGAAGAATTTATCAAGCAAAAGAGAACCTGAGTTTAAAAATAAACTTGGATTAGAAGAGAAATTAACACAGTCTGGTAACAGGAAATAAAATTTAAGAGGAGGTTAACAGTATGTCAGAGGCTGCTATAGGTATTATTGGAGGAAGTGGATTGTATGAAATGGAAGGACTCAAAGAGGTTAAAGAGGTAAAGGTAGAGACACCATTTGGTGATCCTTCAGACCTTTATATATCAGGAATACTGGATGATGTAAAAGTAGCATTTTTGGCAAGACATGGCAGGGGGCATAGACTTTTGCCTACAGAGATAAATTACAGGGCAAATATATTCGGGATGAAAAAATTAGGAGTGGAGAGAATAATATCAGTAAGCGCTGTTGGCAGTATGAAAAAAGAGATAAAACCTGGTGAGTTAGTAATTCCTGAACAGTTCTATGACCATACCAAGAGAAGGATATCTACATTTTTTGGAGAGGGTATAGTCGCGCATGTTGCATTTGCAGACCCTATATGCAGTGAGCTTAAAGATATCCTTTACAGGGCAGGAAAAAACATAGGGACTGTTGTTGTGCATCAAGGCGGAACATATCTATGTATAGAGGGACCTCAATTTTCTTCAAGAGGAGAATCAAATATATATAGAAGCTGGGGTGTAGATATAATAGGTATGACAAATGTAACTGAGGCAAAGCTGGCAAGGGAGGCTGAGATTTGTTATACAACATTAGCAATGGCAACAGACTATGACTGCTGGCATATTGAAGAGGAATCTGTAACAGTAGAAGCCATCTTGCAGATACTCAATAAAAATGTAGAGATATCTAAAAAGATTATACGAAATGCTGTCTCCCATATTCCAGAAGATAAAGGATGCCAATGCGGACATTCCTTAAAAAATGCTATTATTACACCATCAGAATCTATACCGCAGGAGACAAAGAACAGGCTTGCACCTATTATTGGAAAGTATGTAAACTGATTATCAGGAGGGAAGAATAGATGTCTATATTAGTAGTAGGTTCAATAGGACTTGATTCGGTAAAGACTCCATTTGGAGAGGTGGAAGAGGTATTAGGAGGGTCAGCCACATATTTTGCTACGGCAGCCAGCTATTTCACAGATGTAAATCTGGTAGCTATAGTAGGAGAGGATTTTCCTCATAAGCATATCAATTTCTTAAAAAGCAGAAAAATAAATATTGATGGGTTAGAGATAAGCCCAGGCAAGACCTTTAGATGGAAAGGTGAATACGGATATCAACTTAATGAAGCCAATACATTAGAGACACAGCTCAATGTATTTCAGGAATTCAGCCCCAAAATACCTGAATCATACAAAAGGCCAGAAATGGTATTTCTGGCTAACATAGACCCTGAGTTACAATTAGAGGTGCTGAAACAGGTGGAAAGACCTCAGCTTGTAGCCTGTGATACAATGGATTTCTGGATTAAGGGCAAGAGAGATGCCTTAATGAATACCTTGAGAGAGGTAGATATATTAACAATTAATGATGGTGAGGCAAGAGAATTATCAAAAGAGGTGAATTTAGTCAGGGCGGCAAAGAAGATTATTTCATACGGACCAGAGACGCTTATTGTAAAGAGAGGAGAGTATGGTGTATTAATGTTTCATAAAAATGGCACCTTTTCTGCTCCTGCGTATCCATTAGAGATGGTATTTGATCCTACAGGGGCAGGCGATAGTTTTGCCGGCGGATTTATGGGATATCTTGGAAATACAATGAACCTGAGTGACTCTAATATAAGGCAGGCTATTATCTTTGGGAGTGTAATGGCATCTTTTAATGTAGAGGAATTTAGTCTTAACAAACTGAAGGCACTGGATTACAAAGAGATAGAGGGGAGATATAGAGAGTTTAAGAGATTAACACATTTTGAGGATATAGTTTAATTGTTCGGCATAAAATTGATTAGTTATAGCAGTAACATTTTCCCCCTTTGGCAAAGGGGGGG
>JBHHUU010000166.1:0-4954 GCA_046753905.1 Nitrospirota bacterium
GACGCTATAAACTCTTTTCCACCCCTCACTCTGTATTAGCTGAATAGTTACAATAAAACTTAATACTATTATCTGTATATGTGCTTATATAAAAGAGGTATGGTATCTTCTCAACAGAGATACTGGTTGCTATCATCATCCTCAGACGATACCAATCATATATAATCTTTTTAATAGAACTGATGATTGTCTTGCCCTCCTCTTTTTGGGGCAACCATATCAGATTGACTATAATATTAGCGCTGAAAATATTCTGTGTCTCTGCCCTTAATTTTTTTTGATATTCCATGGAATCATCCTTCCCGGGGTCATCTATCAGATCACTTATAATTGTTATCATTACCTTTGGGAGGCTATATGGATTAACATAACTCCCACTGAAGTAAGAGGGATATGACTTTTGAATACCTTTAAATAACTCTTGAAATTTCGTCTTCTTATCAAATGCATTCATTTTACCTATTTCCTTAATAGCCAGACTAATCTGTTCCTTATTTATCAGTAATGATTCGGAATTGCCTGAAGGGATAAGAGGATAAGCTGTTTTGGCACTATTCCCGAATCCCCATATTGCAAATCTATCTCCTGAATTCTGCCCAAGGGCAAAGGTAATGGATAAGACAGAGAAACATAAAGGATGTGATGAAATAAACCTGCCAATTATATTAAGAAACCTCATGGATATCTCCGTCCCATCACCCTGACCCTCTCCCGCAAGGGGAGAGGGGATAATTTAATGCTTAGAGATTTCAAGAGATATAACCCCCTCCTGACCTCACCTTATATGAAGTATATTAAGTAGAGGGAAAAAGTTACTGCTAAGGCAGACTAATTTAATGTCTTCCTCATCTCTGCCTATCTCTCTTCTTCCCTTTTTTCCTCTTTCCATAATCTCTTCTCTTTACCGGCACAATATCCTTTAGGAGATTTTCCTCCTCTGAGAGTATCTCCTCTGAGAGTATCTCCTCAATCTTTCTCTTCTCTTTTTCTTTCTTCTGAAAATCCCCCCTTCCCCCCTTTGCCAAAGGGGGGTTAGGGGGGATTTGATTTTCATCATCGTTTGTACCAATTGATTGGTATGGATGTTTCATTTTATTCTCCAATTCCTCAAGTGCCATTCCCACATCAGTGATATTAAAATATCTGGTAGATGGAGACCTATCCATCATCTTCTTTATTAGTTCTATAATGTCCTTATCTAAATCATCTGGGAATAGATCTCCTTTTTCAGGGTCAAAAGGGGAGAGGTTTATCATCTCATAAAGCACCATGCCAAACTGATATATATCACTCCTCTGGACAGGCTCAGTAACCTCATATTGCCTGAAGGATCTGGGTAACTGCCACAATCCCTTCCTTTTTACTAACAATGCTAATCTAAAGTTATTGATCTTTATCCTGTTGTCTGGTGTTACAATTATATTTTCAGGTCTTAGGTCAAGGTGCAGGATATATTTGGAGTGTGCATGGGCTATCCCTTTACATATCTCAGAGGCATACTCTATTATGTCATCCTCTCTAAATCTACTGCCCTGAGATATACATTTCCTGAGAGCATCTCTGAGGGTAGTCCATTCCTCTACATATTCCTTTACCAGGTACCTGCATCTTCTGGAAAAGTCATCAAAGAAGCCGAATACCCTTACAATCCTCTCATCCTGAAGGGGCATTACAGACTTATACCATCCCCTTATTGTCTCTGTTATCTCTGACCCATATAGATAATCCGGGAATATGTAGACTACCACCTTTCTCTCATTGACCTTATCCTGAGCCAGATACTTTATTCCAATGAGGATATCCTCTCTCTTAATTCTCCTCTCTAATTGATAATAGCTGCCTAAAGGAAGTTTCTCCTCAAAGGTATTCCCGCACATCTCACAGAATGGATATTCAGGGCTATTCTCCCACTTGCAGACCCTGCACTTAACCAATTTCTTATCTGTCATATCCTAATCCCATCTCTAAACCAGTTAACATCAAAGTAACTATTCAGCATAAAATTGATTAGTTATAGCAATAACATGTAATTACCCAATAAGTTGGAGAAAATCCCCCTAACCCCCCTTTTCCAAAGGGGGAAAGTTTTTTATGCTGAATAGTTATACATCAAATATCCAATGTATAGAGATGTATCCCGCTCCTCTGAGGGAGATTACCTACTCATATCTGACATCATCTATGTAAAAGGTCAGGCCATCAGGATTTGCATCTCTTGTTGCTATCCATGCAAATGCCCCTATGACATGGGAAAGGTCCTGACCTGACAGGCTGATCTCATACCTGTAATTATGGCTGATATTATTGTCGCTATAGCCCCTATTATTGCTGACAGGATTGCCGGATACATACTCTTTCTTCCTCCCTTGTTGCAGGGACATGAGACCACGTATAAGGAAACAATCATGCCTGCTAATTATATTTATATTACTGGCAGGGATGGTAAAGTCCCCTCTCCCCTTGTGGGAGAGGGTTAGGTTTTCTGTTCTTCCTTCCCTCCCTTTATTATGCCCTTGCCATCATCAACAAGTCTAAGACCATCATCAACTATCGCAGGTTTAGTTATATGGTAATTACCTTCTTTTATCGCTTCTAAATTCTCTGTCTCATAGCATTTCTTTAACATTGGCTCTTTATCGTTATTTAACGATGAGAAAAAAACAGGCAATACATAGGCAGAATTGTCAATCTTAACTAAAAGAAAGTCTCCTTGTGCTTTTGCCTCTTTAAATTGCAGATTACCCTCTTGGTGAGAAGTTGGTGGACCAACATATTTACACCTCCAATCCTTTATAAATTCATTAATTTTCTCACTTGTAATTTTAGTCTTGGCGATCTCATTATATTGCCTTATCAATCCCTTCAGTGGCTGATTATCAAGGGATGTATCATTACCTCCATCCACACACAGGGCTTCCCCTTGTTTTTTTTTTGTTTTTCATTGTATCTGCTATTCCTTTTAGCTCTGCTATTATTTTATCTGCTATTTTTCCTATCTTTTGCTCTAATCTATTTATTGTCTCCTGTATGGCTTTTATATTCTTCTCGTCATCTCCATTCTTTCCACCTGATCCTCTTTGCTCTACCCTCTTCTCCTTTATTTCTCCCAAAGATTTCTTTATATCTTTAATATCTTTAAGGATTACGATTATAATGACTAATAATAATAATACTACTACTACTATTATTGTCACCCAGTCGGAGAGACCGACGATTTCTACTGTAAAAGTCGTCGGTCTCTCAGGTATGTAATCTCCCTTCATTCCCTCGAATGCTCTTTTTATACCTTCCTTTGCATCCTGATTGTTGGAGTCAATCTCAAGCACTTTGTTGAATTTATCTATAGCCTCTCCAAATTTATCTATAGCCTTATCATTTTTGCCTTGTGCCTTAAGTTTATAAGCATTTTTTAAAGACTCCCCAGCATCTTTTAAATAACTGATCTTTGCCTTTTTTATACCGTTCTTTGCCTTTTTTATACCAGCATTTGCCTTGTTCTTTGCCTTGTTCTTTGCCCTGTTCTTTGCCCTCTTATTGCCAAGTACCCTTTTAAACTCATTTATCGCATTTTTATACTTCTTTATAGCATCATTATTTTTGCCTTGTGCCCTAAGGTTATTACCCTCCGTTAAATATTCATTACCCTGTCTTAAGTCTGCAAAACTATCTATAACAACTAATCCAGCAACCGAAATAATAACAATAAGTGCTATTATTGTTATTTTATTCCAATCTGTTCCATTCTTATGTCTATTCATCAGTCATTTATCTCCCTATTTAAAAAAGAATATTTTGATTAACAACTTCAATTCCTCTATAAAAAAGGGTTGAATCTCTACCTGTTCAGGGTGATCTTTCTGTTGGTAACTCAAAAATCCTATTTTACCCTTCATCTCTGCCTGTAGATTGAGGTCATGAGGAATCTCTAAAGATTCAAGTTCAAGTTTTTCTGCACATCTATTATATCTACCTAAGAAATCCATTAACCGTGGGTAATTATCAGGCGGTTCTATTTCTTCTGTCAGATCTGCAGTAGTTATCTCTTGACCAAAACCAACATCCCTTCCTCCAAACTTATAACCATCTTCACCGATTATGATAGTGGGGTTGACATAGGTATTAAACGAGGTATTACTCAAGAGCCCTCGTGCTGCCTCT
This sequence comes from Nitrospirota bacterium, assembly GCA_046753905.1. Lineage (GTDB taxonomy): Bacteria > Nitrospirota > Nitrospiria > JBHHUU01 > JBHHUU01 > JBHHUU01. The sequence goes on from JBHHUU010000166.1 coordinate 4,159, forward strand.
TGTTTTGTATGAGCTGCCAAGGCAGGCCTGATCCTAATATTATCCCTGATATTATCTGGGAGGAATCCCCATAGTCTGGAAATGGCATTGTTGTCAACGAGGTTTATCAACTTTGAGCCATTACCAGCAAACTGGATGGCAGAAGAATGGAAATCAATAGACTTCAGTATCATCCCTATGTAATAGATGATCCCTGAAAAGATGAGAAAGATGATAGATCGGCATTCCTTCCACCCTGCCTCCCTTCTCTTCTTATCATTGAACAATGGGTATAGTGCTTCGTGATACTCTTTTATCAGGTTGTTAAAACAGTGGGCAGGCCTTACGGTAAAATAGCAAGATGAATTACCGTTATGTGGCTTATTCAAAAGTAGAAATATCTCCCTACGCAGGCCATCCTGAGAGCCTATATACTCTATAAATATCCTGCTTGCCAGAGAGACAGATGTCTGTGTTTTAATATTGCCATTATCCCAGACACATATATCAATTGTCCCTCCACCTATATCAGCTATCACCTTTGGACCCATACTTTTATCTCTCTCGCTCAGGTATCTACAGACAGCGATACTCTCTGTCTCTCCCTGCTTAGCCACTGTTACTTTTATTGCCTTCTGTATGCCCATAATCCACTGCTGCAGGTTAGTGAAGGCATTCTCAAGGGCACTCTTCATATCTTCACTGAATGCAGATGGATATGACCACTTTAGGGTTATACTCGTTACGCCCCTGCTTGCAGCCTCAGCAGAGACCATCAGGATAAGGTGTTTCAGGTATGCAGAGAGATGATTCCGTT
>JBHHUU010000167.1:0-4936 GCA_046753905.1 Nitrospirota bacterium
CACTATTTTCATCCCCGGGGGTGAACAACTCGTTCATGTATGTTTACTATGAAAACAGATTTTAGTTCATAGTTGATAGTTCATAGACAAAAACTCCGAACTACCAACTATGAACTATGAACTTTTTCATCCTCGGGGGGTGAACAAATAGTTCATGAGCGTTTACTTCAGTTGCATGGTTATAAAAATTGTTTGCAAGGTATCCACTGATTCAACAATAGATTTCCAATGAGAAGAGCAAACCTTATTGGAATCAAGACAACTATGTAAACCAGGCCAACCAGTGTAATGAATCAAATACTTAAAGATATATCCCTTACCCTATTTTTCACAGGTGGTATAGGGCTTAATACATGGGCAAAGGTGGGAAACCTTGAGAGAGAAATTGCAATCTATCAGAGGCTTACTGAAAATTTAAGGGCTGTTAATTTTGTAACCTATGGCGGGTGTAAAGACAAACAGTATTTATCTCAAATGGGAAAGATAGGGGTTTATCCTATATGGTGGAGTCCATTTATTTCAGTAAATATCTTTCATTTGCTCTTTCGTTACTGGAAAATACTAATGCAAAGCGATATTCTCAAGACTAATCAGATCAGTGGAGTAGAGATTCCTATATGGTTTAAAAGGCATTTCAACAAAAAGTTGATTGTAAGATGCGGGTATCTCCACAGTCGTTTTTCTGAACAGGAGGGTTATGATGAGAAGACCGTTAATGCCGCTAAAGCCTATGAACGCAAGGCATTTGAATCAGCCGATATTGGCGTTGTGCCAACTGAGCATGATAGGGACTGGGTCGTTAAGAGTCACGGTATTCCTATAGAAAAATTACGGGTGATTCCAAATTATGTGGATGTAGGTATATTTACCCCTTCAGAGGAGAAAAAAGAATCACTATTTGATGTTGTTTTTGTTGGCAGATCAGGTTTAGAAAAGAACCTTTTGGCTTTGTTGGGTGCTATTGCAATTTTAAAAGCTCGTGGACGCAGCATACGACTGCTATTTATTGGTGGTTGTGCCAGAGATAGGAGACTCAAAGAGATATGTGAAGAGAAACGGTTGGAAGTTACTTTTCTTGGAAACATTCCTAATAAGGATCTTCCTGACTATTTATTCCAGTCATCTGTCTTTATATTGCCATCCCATCACGAAGGGCATCCCAAGGTATTGCTTGAAGCCATGAGTTGCGGCTTGCCATGTATTGGAACCCGGGTGGAAGGCATTAAGGAACTGATCACTCACAGGAAGACTGGTTATCTATGTAATATAGATGCCAAGAGTATAGCAGATGCCATTGAGGTGGTATTTTCAGATGAGGCAATGCGTAAAAAGATGGGTGAAAATGCTCGTCGTTATGTTTTAGAAAATTTTTCTGTTGAAAGAGCACTAAAGATGGAATTAGAAGTTATCAGAGAGGTTATTGCTATATGAAATGCCGTCTGATAGGTTCGATTATCAGAAATATCCTTCATCTGTTATATCCTGCTGGTTGTGCCAGGTTTTTAATCTTTTTTGTTCGTATAATGGTTAATAGATACTACCCTGAAGATGCACTTCGTTTTCTGTTTGAACTGGATAACCGTCTTTATGTTTTACAGGGCCAAACTGCTGTACGATATGGCAACGGCCTTCACACCAAGCATAGGCATATTAATTACCAGGAGTTCTTTGTTAAGAATCTTGGACCAGATGAACGGGTATTGGATATAGGTTCAGGCAATGGATTTTTAACCTATAAGATGGCAGCTCAGGTAAAGGAGAGTATATATGTTGTAGGTATTGAACTTAATGAATCCAGGGAAAATTATCATCATCCAAATCTTAGATTTATTCATGGGGATGCAATTAAAGGGCTTCCAGAAGAAAGATTTGATGTGGTTACCCTATCAAATCTACTTGAACATATTGAAGATCGTGTGGAATTTTTAAAAAATATCATGAGACAAATATCCCCCAGACGCTTAATACTCCGTGTCCCCATGTTTGAACGGGACTGGCGTGTTCCTCTTAAGAAGGAACTTGGCATAGATTACCGACTTGACAGGACGCACTGCATCGAATATCGACAGGAGGAGTTTTTTGATGAACTCCAACAAGCAGGTCTGAAAACAACCCGTGTAGAATTCCGCTGGGGTGAGATATGGAGTGTGGTAGAGCCCTTAGATAGTGCGAAAAGCAATGAATAAGAAACACTCATGCCGACCAATCGGAACAAACCAGGATGAAAATCAAATCCCCCTCAACCCACCTTTGCTAAAGGGGGGATTTTCCGATGTTTCCCCTTTATTAATAAAGGGTGGAAGGGGGATTTGATTGCTTCTCCAATAGTTAGTCTAATTATGGGTGTCTATAATGGAGAAAGGTATCTAAAAGAGGCAATAGGCAGTATTCTAAATCAGAGTCTTAGAGATTTTGAGTTTATTATAATCAATGATGGGTCTACTGATAAGACAAGGGAGATATTAGAGGGATATAATGATGAACGGTTGACTATAATTGAACAGGAAGAGAACAAGGGATTGACATTCTCTTTAAACACTGCTATGGATCATGTGAGAGGCAAATATATCGCAAGAATGGATGCGGATGATATATCCCTCCCAGAAAGATTAGAAAAACAGGTGAAATTCTTAGAAGACCATAGTAAATAGGGATTGGTGGGAGTAACAGATGAGGTTATTGATAAGAATGGGGAAACAGTAGGGATTGAGCCAAGATTGTTAGAGGATAAAGATATTAAAAAAGGGCTTATCTTAGGCAATCAGTTCTGTCATGGTTCAGTTATGTTCAGAAAGGAGATAATTACGAAAATAGGCAAATATGATTATTCTTTAAGATATTCTCAGGACTATGAATTCTGGCTGAGGATATCAAGGTTCTATAAAGCAGCGAATTTACCAGAGATTTTATATAAGAGGAGAGAGGCGCACAGGAATATAACATCATTGTTTGGGGAAAAACAGAGAGATTATGCAAATATGATTAGAGATTTAAATTTAAAAGGGATAGTCAGAATAAAGAGACATAAGGAATTGGTTCCTGGCTATTATAAAGATCAGGTTAATACTGAAAAAGAACTATTTGAAAGAGATAAATATTATCTTCAAAGGAGATATTTTTCAATGGTATGCAGGGCAATAGGTCTAAAATATCTGATGCTTGGAGAGATTAAAGAGGCGAGGAATGAATTTTTATCGGCATTTAGATTGTCCAATAGGAATATCCTTGCATTAATCCTCTGGGGATATACTTTCCTTAACAAAGTTTCAATAAAGGGACTGAAAATGATCTACCTTATAAGAGATAAGGTATTTAAGAAATGACCTATTTCTATTTCGGAACATAACACATATCATCATCTGTTTTCACGGATTTCATTTCTGGCATAAGAGCCAAAAATTCCTTTCAGATTGGTCTTATACCGTTGTTTGACCTCATCTATACATTTTTAAACACTCGCTGTTACTTTTTTTAAGGCAGTAATAATTAAGGGAATGTGGAAAAAAAGTTGGAATAAATGGAAAATTATTACTGTTTATGAGAATTTTTTTTCTGTTCTGTTTTTAAGTCTCTATATCTTTCAATCAATTAATAAATATAGATAGATAAAGAAATATAAGGATACACAGCGGAGTATGTTTTGTAATCTATTGTTTTTAAAGAGAATAATCATTCAGTTCACGATTTTGAGAGATTGAAAAATTACATAATTTAATTGAAAAATTTTAAAAAGATTTATTTGGCACAAAATTTGCCTTTATATATTAATGTATGATAATATAAAATTTCTTATAAGTATAGTCATATATGTTTCCAGTGCAAAAAACCTGGAAACATATTTAAAATATTTTATAGAATAGGGAAAAATATAATAGAAATCCATATTCCCATATATCCTTATTATTGAAGACAAATATATGGATAAAAGACTAAAAATAATCTTATTGTGGATAATAATCCTTGTCACTGGTGTATACAGGCATGTTGATGCCTCCACATGGAGTGAGATTAATCCGACTACTTCTCCACCTGCCAGTTCAGGTCATACATTAGCCTATGATAATAAGAATAATGTTGTAGTTATGTTTGGAGGGAAAAATGTATCAGGCAGGTTAAATGATACATGGATATATGATATATCCACAGGTAAATGGAGTAGTCCCAACCCTTCCAATCCGCCTCCTCATAGAAGCAGCCACTCTATGGTATATGACAGCGAAAATGAGGTAATAGTGCTCTTTGGAGGAATAGATGCGAATGGTGAGTTAAATGATACATGGATATATGATATAATTTCCAACCAATGGATAAAAAAGTTACCATCTTTATCTCCTCCTGCCCGCTCTGATGCAGCTATTGCATACGATCCTGTAAATGGCATTGTTATTCTGTTTGGTGGACAGAAAGCAGGAATATCTCTTGCTGATACATGGATATATAATGCATCTGCTAATACGTGGACAGATATGAATCCTGTTAATGCCCCCTCAGCAAGAGAACTGTTATCAATGGGTTATGACCTTGTAAATCAAAGGGTTGTATTGTTTGGCGGAGATGGTGGGTGCTTGGCAGGCGGCCTGTGTAATGATACATGGGAGTATGATTTTGCTCAGAATCAATGGACAGAAAGGATCGCTGATGGTGATCTAATTTCTCCTCAGGCAAGAGTATCCCATTCCCTCTCATATATTGGAGGCGGCAAGCTATTGCTATTTGGCGGCAGACCAAATGGAGGCTTACCCTTAGATAATATATGGACATATGATTATGCAGCAAATTTATGGATACAGGAGATAGTCGCTCCATCTCCTTCCGCCCGTATAGGGCATGAGATAGTCTATATTGGAGGTAATAAGGTATTACTCTTTGGAGGGAATACAGGTTCAATAGATCTAAACGATACATGGATATATGAATCTCAGATGAGTTTATCAGG
>JBHHUU010000168.1:0-4840 GCA_046753905.1 Nitrospirota bacterium
ATAAACTCTTTTCCACCCCTCACTCTGTATTAGCTGAATAGTTACGTTATTTTATAAAAAAAAGGGGAATATGAAATTACCCAAAGAGAGAGTCAGATTTATAGCAAATCTGATAGGAAATGAATTGATAAGCAGGGGATTTATAGAACCTGTTATAGAAAAAAGTATATTAATAGAGAGGATAGAAGATATCATCACAGATGATCTTGTGATAGAAGATAGATTAAATGAAGAGGTAAAAAATATCTTAACACAATATAACAATAAGATAAAGACTGGTGAAATAGATTACAGAAAGATGTTTCTTTTGATTAAAAATAGATTGATAAAAGAGAGAGGCTTGATATTATAAGTATGCTGTTAAGTGAAGATAAGATATTTCATTTGTCGCATATAGTGTTGCGGGAAATGATGAAAAAGGGATATATCAGGTTAAAGTATAATGAAGAACAGGTGCTTAGTGAAATAAAAAAGCTGATAAAAAGTGAAGTGATATTAGATGAAGAGATTGAAAAGTTCGTCAGAAATAAGTTGCTATCTTATTCAAAACCTATCCCTGAAGGGAGTGGAGAATGGAATATATTATTTAAGAAATTTTTTGACGAGGAGTTGAAGAAGAGAAAGAGGATCTAAGAATAACTTGTCCACCTCCGGCAGGATGAAAATAATCTAATCCTCTATATGTTTCTTAACTACTCTTTGAAATGCATCAACAACTTCAGGATCAAACTGTGAGCCTGAACCCTTTTTTATCTCTTCTAATGCCTCCCATGGATGTCTGCCCTTTCTGTAAGGTCTATCTGTGACTATAGCGTCGTATGTATCTGCAACAGCAATGATCCTTGCCCCTAAAGGTATATTGTTTGTCTTGTGGTCTTTCCCGCTCATACCGCCATTATTGTTAAAATACTCATGATGTGCAAGAACAATAGGTATAGCTCCACTCAGCACACTGCCGACCTTTGATAATAGATTTGCTCCTCTTGAGGCATGTGTATTCATAGTTTCTCTCTCTTCCATACTTAGATCAGCAGCCTTCTTGATTAAATCAGTGCTTATCTCAATTTTGCCAATATCATGAAGTAAAGCACCAACCTTTATGTTTTCACACTCATCCCGTCTAATTCCCATTGCAATAGCAATCTCTAAAGATAATTCAGCTACCCTTACAGAATGACCCTTTGTATAGCGATCAACAGATTCTATATACTTTGTTAAAATTTCTACGACTCCAATATATGCAGTGCGTATGCTATGAAACTGTTTTTCCCTCTCTTCATATAATATACCAACCACATACCCTGATAAGATCAGAAAACCTCCCCATGCACCAAAATCTAAGTATATCCTTAATTGATCTGTTGCTGTAGCACTTAGTCTATCCGGGAAAATAATAAGGAGGAGTAATTCCATTGATACAGCAAATACCCCTGATAATACAGCACCCCTCTTACCTATATTATAACCAGCGATAAGAACGGGAATGTAATAAAAATTAAGAAAGGGATATTTATTAACAACAAATATGCTGATAACAGTCAGGATAATAAGAATAGTTATGACTGAGACAAATTCAAATTTATTAAATAAAAATTTTTTTATCTTATCCATACTTTTCCCTTTTATATGTATGTGAACATTATTGAACAGATATCAAAAATATTGGTCACTTTTTTATCCGAAAGTATCTCCTCACACAAATCCTATCCTACAAGGGGAGAGGGAACTTTATACTATTTTCTGAGTGGAAATTTTATCTTAATGTGAGAGAAATGTTGCAATTTATATGCCAGACATGTGAAACTGCAAAAATAGACTCTTTATTTATAGAACCTGTTGCTTATTCAGTATCAGGGGTTCAGAAATAAGCACTGCAATCTCAATAAACTTTGTGCCAGAACTTTTCAACGTTTGTCTATTGACGCTTCTTCGTAAATCTCATGACGATTTTTTGTCTTTATTATTGGATTTACTCAAGTTTGCTCAATCTATCCAGATCTTCTTCTTTTCCAATTACAACCATTATATCATCCTTTTCAATTACATCTTCTGCAGATGGATTAAAGTTAAATATATCTTCTCTCTTTATTCCATCTTTATCCTTTTTCATAACCTTTTTTCTGATTGCAATTATATTAACACCATAGATAGACCTTATCTGGGTTTCTTTTATATTCCTCCCTGATAATTTTTTGGGGACAGGTATTTCCATAATGCTGTGCCCGGGATAGAGTTCAAGATATTCAAGAATATTTGGGGCAATCAGACTATGTGCCAATCTAATACCAACATCCCTTTCAGGAAAGATCACTTTGGTAACACCTAAGTTGGCAAGTACTTTTCCATGAATAGGTGTTACAGCTTTGGCAATAATATTTTTTATTCCTAATTCCTTTAGTGTCATTACTATCAAAATGCTTGCCTCTATATCCTCTCCTATACCTACAACAGCTACATCCACATTTTGTGCACTGATTGCCTTCAGGGCGCTCTCATCAGTTGCGTCACATTGTACTGCATAGGTAACAAAGTCACTTACAGCCTCAACCTTTCCACTATCTATATCTATTGCAAGCACCTCCTGTTCCTTTTTTATTAATGTCTCTACTACACTATACCCAAATCTGCCGAGACCTATTACTGCATATTGCTGCCCCATTGATTTTTCCCTCCATCTTTAGGATCTGCACAATGTAACACTTATTTTCTACAGACCCTTAACCCTAAAGCAGGTTCAGACTATATCAATATCTTTTCCTCTGGATATCTAATTTTTGTATGATATCTTTTTATTACAGCAGACCCCAATGTCAACGGGCCAACCCTCCCAATAAACATGGCTATAACAATCAATATCTTTCCTGAGTCACTAAATATACTTGAAAAACTTAAATTACCGCCATCCCCTATTGACAGACCTACAGTACCTATTGCAGATACAACCTCAAAGAGTGTGGGCAAAAACTGCTGGTTTTCTATAAATAAGAGCAGTATGCTTATCCAGCTTATTAATAAAAGGGCAAGGAGGGCAAGCAAAAAAGCCTTTGCTATAACATTCTGAGGCAATCTCCTCTTGAATATTACAACATCATCCTGTCCCCTCATTGTTGCCCAGAGAGCAATAATAATTGTCCCAAAGGTAGTTGTTTTTATACCTCCGCCTGTTCCTCCAGGAGACGCCCCTATAAGCATAAGGAGCATCATAATATAATATGTAACATTGGACATCTTGGATATATTAATGGTATTAAAACCCGCTGTCCTTGCACTTACAGAATGAAAATATACTGACAATACCTTCTCCTGAAAAGAAAATCCTCCTATTGTATCTGGATTATTAAATTCAAACAGAAATAAAAAAAGGCTTCCAAATATTATGAGGGCTAATGTGAGTGAGAGTGTAAACTTGGTATGCAGAGAGAGAAGCAATGTCTTTTTTCGGAAATATCTATAGAGGTCTGTATAGACTATAAAACCAATCCCTCCGCAGATTACTAATACAGAAACTACTACATTAATCAGAATATCATCCTTATAATCAATTAAATTGTTAGAAAATAATGAAAAACCAGCATTATTAAATGCAGATACAGAGTGAAATATACCTAAATAAAATGCCTTAATAAGAGGAAAATCTATTGAAAATCGTATAATAAAGATAGACGCTGCGACTAATTCTATTATAAGAGTAATCTTAATAATCCTTTTTATAAATCTGACCACACCTTCTAATGTTGACATGTTCAGACCTTCATACATAATCAGTCTCTCTTTCAGTCCGATCCTTTTCCCTATTAGAAGAGAGATAATAGTCCCCGCAGTCATATATCCTAATCCACCGATCTGTATTAGAAAGAGGATTATGATCTGACCGATAACAGAGAAATCACGTGATATATCCTTTACTATCAATCCAGTAACACATATAGCAGATGTAGCAGAAAAGATCGCGTCTACAAACCCTATATCTCCTGACTTGGAAGAAAATGGGAGATATAAGAGGATGCCGCCTATCAGGATAATTATTAAATATCCTCCTACCAGTATCTGAGAGGGGGATGCCTTAAATCTTTTGACCTTCTCTGTCAGCATTCTTACTTTTGATCTTCTCTGGCTTTTAAAAAACTGGAAAGGATATCAACAGGTATAGGGAAGATAATAGTAGAATTTTTTTCAGCAGCTACCTCAGTTAAGGTCTGGAGAAACCTCAGTTGTAAGGTTATTGAATTGGAAGAGATAATCTCTGCAGCACTTAATAGTTTTTGCGATGCCTCAAATTCTCCCGCTGCATGTATTATCTTTGCCCTCTTCTCTCTCTCTGCCTCTGCCTGTTTTGCGATTGCCCTCATCATCTCCTGAGGCAGATCAACATTCTTCACCTCTACTGCTGTAACCTTTATGCCCCATGGCTCTGTCTGCTGATCTATTATTCTCTGGAGATCGACATTTATCTCATCTCTCTTAGCTAACAGATCATCAAGCTGACTCTGTCCCAATATGCTCCGTAAACTGGTCTGGGACATCTGTGATGTGGCATAGAGATAGTCCTCTACCTGTATAACAGCCTTTTCAGGGTCTATTACTCTAAAATAAACTACTGCATTTACCTTTACTGAGACATTATCCCTTGTAATAATATCCTGAGGCGGGACATCCATAACAATAGTTCTGAGACCTACCTTTACCATCTTCTGAATGCCCGGAATCAAGATGATAATACCAGGTCCCTTAACCTTCCAGAATCTGCCAAAGGTAAAGATAACGCCCCTCTCATATTCCTTTAAAATCTTGACAACATTGGTTACAAATAAGATAGACAGAAATATTAATACAAATGTGC
>JBHHUU010000169.1:0-4826 GCA_046753905.1 Nitrospirota bacterium
GGTCTGAGAGAAAGCTTGGAGTGGGAGATATCATACTCCTCTCCTTTGACCCCGCAGACAGAACATTTCACCCTTGGATAAAAAAAGGGAATAGTCTTGGAATGGCATATACGGAGATAGAAAAATATAGGGGAAGAAAAAAGAGAATAACTCATTTTCCAGAGAAGATCTGGTCTAAAGAGATTCATAACATCTTTCTAAATATGGTGAGGTGGAATATTTGTTATCTCATCCTCTTTATTCCTATAGGATTATTAGGGATAAAAGGGCACAGAAGGACCTTCTGGCTGACAACTGTCATTTGGGTTCTGATAGGCTCTCTCTCAGCTACAGGGAGTTTAAATGGTAAAAATCTGTTAAGAGGGGTAACTGTATTAAATATCTATCAAGGGGAAAAAGAGGCGTTTTTGCAGTCCAGGGTTGATCTTCTGTCCACACAGAATAGGATAGATACCAGTATTAAAGTAGATGATTTCTACCTCTACCCACTTGAAGGGATTAATGGAAACTATGAGATCAAACTTTTAGGTAGAGATTCCATCCAGAATTTCATGGTCTATTCAGGGATGTTAGAGCATAGAACCTTTGCATTGGAGAGATTTGAAACGTTTGACAATATCCTTAATTTTGAATTAAAGGTGTATAATGATAATATCATCAGAGGAAGACTCCAAAATCTATCACAGCACCGTCTGATTAATCCCTTTATCTGGATAAATGGACGATCTTTCCCTATGCCATCCATAGAGTCAGGAGAGAAGATTTCAGTCCAGATTGAGAACAAAGAGGGCAATCCCATTCCCTATCAAGCCACCAGTAGATGGTTAAAAGAGTACCTAAATCATAATAGGATAAAAAACGGTCATTCCCTTGATATCAAGATCGTAGGATATTGGGAAAGACCTTTTCTTGAAGGAATAGGCAGTGATATATCAATAGAAGAGGAGACAACGATTATCATATATCAGCAATTATAGGTAAAGATTCATAACGAGTTGTTCACCCTCGAGCATGAAAATTAACCTCCCTCTGACAAAGAGGGAAACTTATACTCCCCCTTTAGCAAAGGGGGCAGGGGGGATTTTAATTCGTAAATAGCCATTCGTATGTTAATAAAGCTTTTCTAAAATAAAAATCGTATCGGGATATTGTATGAGTTTCATATTTTGTCGAAAATGCCTAATTTAGTTTTTTTGCAGTAGAGTCATTTATGATTAGGATCTGTATTACATTATTCGATCAGATTTCTGTTTTTTTTGCTGATATTTTTTTCTTGACATTATAAATATTATATGTTATAAATAATTTTACTTTTTAGATTTTCAGAACATCGTTGAAGCAACTATAATAAATAATATATCCCAAATCAAATATTTTAAGAAGGAAGAGAGGGAGGATCTTTATGATGAATATAAAAAAAAGAGGAAGGAGGAAAATAATCTTTATATCTATATTCCTATTCTTATTTACGGTTATAATTATGTCTGCTATATCAGTATCAAAGGCGGAATATGGTGATCTCACATTAAATCATTATGCTGAAGAAGCTGGTATGCCTCCAGTTGTATTTCCTCATTGGTTCCATAGGATAAGATTTACATGTAAGGTTTGTCATCCTTCTATCTTTGAGATGAGACAGGGTGCAAATGATATCAACATGATTAAGATTATTAAGGGTCAATTTTGTGGACGCTGTCATAATGGAAGGATAGCATGGCCGCCATTATATTGTGATAGATGTCATGCAGGAAAGAGTAAGATTAAAATTCCAAGGGCAAGAGGATTTCTAAGATAGTACCTAATGTAATAGCAACTATAGTAGTATATGTTTTGTTTCAGACCAATATTGTATATAATTTAATTTCTTAAGGAGTTGAAAATGGGCAAAAAACTTCAAAATAGGAAAATTCGCATAAGAGGTATCTTTCTTATAGTGGGGATTACACTATTTATATATAGTTGTTCAACCCAATATAAGTTTCATGAATTCTTTTATTTCTGGTCAAAAAAGGACTCCTCTCATAAAGAGATAAAGACTGTTGAGGTGAAAAAAACACCGGTTGCAAAAAAACCACAAACATTTGCAAAGAAAGAATCAACAAAGAAAACAATTGAGAGAATAATTAAGGAAAAACCGACACAAAAAACAACAAAACCCAAAAAGAGAAAAGTGTCTAAAAAAAGAGAAGTGTCTAAAAAGAGAGAAGTAAGGTTAGCTCAGGTATTGCCAGAGGAAAAGGTAGTCGAGAATATTAAAAAAAGAGCAAAAGCAGTAAAAAGGGAAACACGTTCGACAAATAGAAAACAACAGGTTTTTCCATGTAATCCTATATATTTAAGCGCCAGAGGTGTGTGTGCAGGAACAGGAGATCCTGAGGGATTTGCAGGAGCTGCTCATAAGAAAGGAAGGACAGAACATCCCCTTGCCCTTGAACTATCTAAACTTCCAGAAGATCAATATGGGCTTACTGATTGGGCAGAATCTATAAGGAGAGGCTTAGTAAAACCTAAAAACTCTATAAATCCTAATCTAAAAAAGAGAAAAAGGGCAGAGAGAAAAAAGCCTATGGACCTTAATATAGTCATCAAGTCTAAAAGCAGATTCCAACCAGATGTGCTCTTTCCGCATAAGATCCATACAACATGGTTGAATTGCCAGACGTGCCATCCAAAGATATTCAGAAGAGAGGCAGGTGGAAATCCTCAGATGACTATGCCTAAGATAGCTTCAGGAGAATATTGCGGAAGATGTCATAACAGGGTTGCATTTCCGCTAAGTGATTGTCTCAGATGTCATACAGTACCTAAAGAGTTTTAAAAGGGGATTTGGAAAGAAATATTTTCGGACGGAGATATCAGGAAAAAAAGAGAAAGAAAAGTGAATCATTAAGTTTGTAGTAGTGGTATGTGTAAATAAAAATGAGAAGAATTAACTGGAGTGAAAAAATCTCTATATATATGATTGTTATCTCTTTCTCTTTATTCTCTTCTTTCAGTAGTTTAATCAACGCAGAAGAAGGGAAAGAGAAGAATGGAAATATTCACGAGGTGATAGTGCTGAAGAATAAGTTTCTTTTTAGCCCTCAGGAATTGACAATAAAGGTTGGCGATACAGTAAAATGGATAAATAATGATGTCCGAAGACACCATTTTGCAACAATACCGGGATCTGGACCAACAGATGAACTTGAGATATTCCATCTATTTGAACCCAGTGATTCATGGAGTCATACCTTTAATACACCGGGTGAATATCCGTATTTTTGTTTTATCCATAACCAAATGAGAGGTAAGATAATAGTGGTAAATGAAAAAACGGAATAAAAATGTCAAATGTATTACTAAAGTTATGTCTTTGTTTCTCCTGTTCGTGTCCTTATTGGTTCTCTCTGCATGCTATGAAAAGAAGATAAAAACGATGGAAGAACCACTTTTTTCTCCTGAAGAGAATGGTAGACCAACGGCTTTGGATTATCTCCCGAATACTAAAAAAGGATATACAGACTGGGTAGAGGCACTAAAAAAAGGTGTGATAAAGCCAAGAGAATCTATTCTTCCTGAAAATGATAAAATCAATAAAAAGAAACCAATGATGCCTGCACTTGATTTTAATATTTTCTTTAAGATTAAAGGTGACATACCTGATGTAAAATTTCCACATTTTCCTCATACAATGTGGCTTGATTGCAGGAATTGTCATCCCAGCATATTTCTGATGCAGGCAGGGAAAAATCCGATTACAATGGAAAAGATATTACAGGGTGAGTTTTGTGGACGCTGTCATGGGAAGGTTGCATTTCCAATCTCTGACTGCTCGAGGTGTCATAGTGTTCCAAAATAATTTTAGGTTTTATAGAAAGAAGAGAGAGTGAAAAAGAGAAAAAAAATCAGTTATCTGTATTTCCTATTTGTAACATCATTTCTTTTTGCTTTTATATTCACAACGGGGCAAAGCATGGCTAAAGAGAGATGGGTGCAAGATGGAGAGAGTCTCAATTTATACTCTAAGCTATTTGTTTACGCTATATCAACAAGGCATGCCTTAAATCCATCTATCGCAATAAATAATAATATCTCTTATGTGGCATGGATTGAGATTAATGTTGATGGTATTTCACAGCTCTATGTAAAAAAATTAGTAGATAAACAATGGGAAGAGATAGGAGGAGGACTTAATATAGATAATTCTATGCCTGCATCGAGTCCATCAATAGCAGTAGATGATAAATTTATATATGTAAGCTGGATAGAGAGCAATGAAGATGGCATTCCACAGCTATATGTAAAACAATGGACAGGAAGTGATTGGAAGCAGATGGGGAATAGTCTGAATATCTTTTTCACTAAATATACAGCAACTCCTTCTATTGTATTACAGGGAAACACTCCATATATAGCATGGATAGAACTGAGCAGGGGAAATGTATCACAACTTTTTGTAAAGAGGTGGACAGGAAAGAAATGGAAACAGGTTGGAAATAGCCTGAATATAGACAAAGGTCTCCATGCGTCAAGCCCATCAATGGCATTTAAGGGGAAAACGCCTTATGTGGCATGGAGTGAGATAAACCAAAATAGTGTGTTTCAGGTATATGCGAAAAAATGGACAGGAAAGAAATGGAAACAGGTTGGAGAAAGCCTGAATATAGACAAAGGTCTCCATGCGTCAAACCCGTCAATAGCATTTAAGGGGAAAATGCCTTATGTGGCATGGAGCGAGACAAATGATAATGATATATTTCAGGTATATGTAAAGAGGTGGACAGGAAAGAAATGGAAACAGGTTGGAAATAGCCTGAATATAGACAAAGGTCTCCATGCGTCAA
>JBHHUU010000170.1:0-4817 GCA_046753905.1 Nitrospirota bacterium
TGATTTACATGTTCAAGAAAAAGATTTAATAATTCAAGAGGTTATGATTTTTTTTATTGCAAATACAATTCTGGCACAGGGATTGCATATAATATTTTATATTTAAAGGGAGTTAATTAATGCTAAAAATATGGTTAGGTATTGAAAATAAAGATGCAGATTGAAGTAAGATAACTTAACCATTTTTTTTATTCAAAGATGAAAGGAGGTGAAATAGATGAAAAAGACTATAATAATGGCAATTGCAACACTGACTGTAATTTCTTTAATAGGGGGGTCTGTCTATGCAGGTGACACCTTTACAGTCAATAGCACAGAAGGCAATGGCAAGCAAGGTACGCAGTTGAGGAATGCCTATGTTCCATTTATGAATATGTGTACAGTTAGCAGTAATGGGATAACCGGCGGTAATTGTACCACGCATGGTAAGAATTCTATTAGTGCATGGATCGCTGGTACATTCTTTGATACTACTGGTGAGTATGTGCCGCAATTTGATGATACTGAAGGGAGTGGATTTACTTCACAGTTACAGAAATCTGCCTTTGCAGTAGGTCAGGGTCTTCCCTCAGCATGGTTGACTGTGCTTATCAATACAGCGCCAGATTCTCCTCTTACAACTGACGCATTTGATAGTGGAGACCTTAATAGAACAGAGTGGGTTGATCAGATTGTGATTAAGTACTCTGCTTCAAGCAACTTTGTCCAGAACTTCAGGAGTCAGATATCATTTGGTGATAGTGTGGATGCTTCTAACGGTCAGATTAACAGAAGTGCTACTTGTGCCACTTCAGTAGAAAAGTGTCTTGCACTTATTGACCAGAGGTTGGAACAGGGTGACCAAAGGTTAGAAAGTGGTAATACTATTGAAGATCTGAGATATGCATTCCAGCAGGCATTCGCAGCAACATCTGGAATTAACCTTACTACAGATCCTGACGGAGGCACCAGTAATGCTACTGTTAACAGAGGTGAAGAGACAGGTATGGGTCAGAATATAGAGCAGAATATGGAAGGATACTTCTACTCATGTTTGAATTGTAATGGTGCAGCAGGACCAGATTCATCCCATGCATTTTCACCACCTGTAAAACTCACATATCAGACATGGCCGACAAGACCTAAGATTACAAGCATTAACCATGGTAAGACTGCTGATCAGACATCCTTTGCAGGACCATAATTTTGGTTAATTGTGTTGTATAAATGTTAATGTTAAGGTGAGGTATTAATACCTCACCTTTTTTTTATCTTTTGGTCTTGAGGATATGGAATGTTAGCAGGAGTTGAGGTGTAGATAATGAGTATGTTTATTTCAGCAACTTATTCATATCAGTCTTTACATGATCAATGAAAAATGTTTTTACATCATTCCATTCTATTTTTTTCAACATCTTAGGAAGAGGTTCTTGTTCAGCTTCTTCAAAATATATGAGGCTTTTCATAATATGAACTTTGTTATAAGAAACCCCCTTATACTTCTTTTCAAAAAAGACCAACAACTCCTTCAGAGATACAACTTCATTACAGATAACATATAAGTCAATAAAATCCCTCATATAACCCCGACTGGAAATGGCATCAATCTTCATACATCCGATATCAATGGCATCGGCTATCTGTAATCCCATAAAGGGATGAAGGTTTTTTAATAGGCTGTATGAATAATGGAATAAACTTAGTTTAACATTATGAAAAAGACCATGTAATGTACCCTGTGATTTGCTTTCTATAGAAAAGTTGCCGATATATGAAATTTTTTTGGCGGTCTCCGATGGATCAAAAGGTCTTTTAGTAAAAAAATCTAAATCAACTGATCTTCTGTGACCTAATTGTAAAGCCAAGCCTGTTCCTCCAGCCATATAAAAAGATGCTAAAATACCTGATCTGCTTATTGTCTCCAGATAACTCGGCACATCTTCTGGAAGGACTTCGATAAACATAATACTTCCTCTTTATGGATATCTAATATTTCTGCCCAAAAATGAGCGGTTCGAGTTGACAATCTACGACTATTTTTTAGTATATTACAGATTTCATCTTTCGAATATTGATGAAATATCCACCTAATACCTGATTCATTTCCATATTCTAATAATCTTTCAATGATAAATACAGTATATCTATTGACAGATAAATTAATAGCATCTATATCCCAGAAATATCTAATTAATTCATCCGGTAATCTATCTTCTTTCATCTGCAAATTTCCAACTCGTTAAACAATCTATTGCCTGATTTTAATGGAATCTGCATAGGCTTACCTCACTAATTCCTCCCATAGTCTTACTACCCCTGTAGCTCAATCCCTAAGAGCCTGAACAGGCTCTAAACTCCACAAGGTCAGACCTTGCCTTATCTCCCTTCTATCTTTACAATAAAATAGTATTAATGTACTGGCATTGACATGATATTACCCTCCTTTCTGAGTTATTGTAAATGATTAATGTTATGTTAGAAGATGTTTTAATAATCTCATCTTCCCTTTATGCTATATTATTTACAATATAGTAATTTTGTACTATGTTAAGCCTACATAAATAAATAAAACAAGTATAACATATTTTCAATTAATTTCAATATACCCCCTGGGTCATTCACTCTGCTCGGTATGTTGTTACGGAACTGTCATTTCGTGCCAAAAGTGAGAAATCTTAAAAAGAGTGAATTAGTCCTGTGTTATTGGTGGGTTATTAAAGTGTGGTGGGATTGCCTTGAAAGCAGTTTGATTATGATTGGAGGAGAAAGGATAATCATGAAATTAAAGATGTTTTTATCAATATCATTTGAATCATCGGAAGAATCCCTGATATATCCGCATCCCCACTGTCTATATTGCCCCTGATTATAGTTATTATTCTGAGGGAAGCTATTATTGTTGAATGGAAATTGTCCTGGGATAAAGGATGCGTCCTGGGTAAAAGGAGATAGGCTGGTAAGTCTGTTGTCGTTGGAAAAAGATTGGTTGTCTGATCTGTCTCTGCTCCTTATTCTGAAATGATAAGTAGTAGAGGGTGCAATACCTGATATTGTAATTCTATGTATTGTGACATAATTGTTGTTTGATTTAGCGCTCAATTCGTAAGCTGTTGTTGTACCATAGTCAATATAGGATATAGTCTCTTCATTAGTAGTCCATGATATTATTGCACCTGAAGAGGTAATATCCTCTACTTTTATATCTGAAATAAGAGGGGGAATATTATCCTCAACAAAAGTACTGACGATCACACTGGTGCCTGGTTCTGAGATGTTGCCAGATAAGTCATACGCAGCAACTGCATATTCATAACTGGTATTTGGAGATAGACCTAAATCTGAATATAAGGTGCTTATTGATCTTCCTATAAGTATCCCACCTCGATATATTTCGTATCCTTCCACTCCTACATTATCAATTGAAGGGCTCCAGATTAGATTGATCTGGGTAGGACTTATTGCCTCTGCTTTGAGATTATCAGGCATTGTAGGGGGTTCATTATCAAAGTTGACCTCAGACGGATCATTATCCTCATATTTATATTCCCATGTATCATCTAATATCTCATAGGTCTTAGACTTAGAATGATAAGTAATTCCGCCAAACATTATAATACCATCATCGGTAGATACCATATCATGTCCCATCCTTTTCAGAGGGGAAGATGAGGAGCTTTCCTTTTTCCAGATATTTGAATATATATTATATGTCCACGTATCATTAAGAAGGAGACCTTCATTATTGATACCTCCAAATAATATCATTGAACCATTGTTACTATATACAAGTTTCCCTTTATTCCTTGCTTCTGGTCTTGAATTTGACGGAACAAGGGCATCCCACATCTTTGTTTCAATGTTAAATTTCCATATATCATTTAGAGAGTTACCTGATGCATTACCGCCAAATAAGATAGCAATATTATCTGACGGGCTATATGCCATCATTGCATATTCACGAGGCGATGGAAAGGGATATACTTTATATTCCTCCCATTTGTCAGAGGCAAGGTCATATATCCATGTATCTCCCAGATAACCTGAAAAGTTTATTCCACCAAAAAGCAGGGAGACACCATCACTGCTATTATATATGAATGAAGAGGCAATTCTTTCCTCTGGCAAAGAACTCCCTGATATCTCTATCCATTCGTCTGTAATGAAATCATAAGTCCATATATCTTGTAATATCTTATTGCCGCTGCCATATCCGCCATAGAGTATTACCTTTTCATTAATATCATCATATACCATAGCATGTGACTGGCGGGCAGGCGGTGATGTTGATGAATTCATTTTAGTCCACTCATCTGTAAATAGATTGTATACCCATGTGTCGCCCAATTTATTCTCTTCATCACTTCCGCCAAACAGTACTATTATATCCTGTTTGCTGTCATATACCATAGCATGGTCATATCTCTTTTCTGGATGAACGGGCAGGGGGCTTTTGATCCATGAATTTGCCTCTGTGTTGAGTGAAAGAGAGAGGTATATTATTGGTATAATAAATAATATTAGCCTGTTTTTCATATCTCTAATCTACCTGTAATAATATTAAGTTGGTTAATTTGGTTAATATGGAAGAGAAGAAGCAAGATATGTGCCATATTATTTGTGATATAATACTATTGATACAGGGTATGGCAATAAGAGTGATCCCCTGATAATTAGGAAGGACTATTCCGAACCAAAAGCGTCAAATTTTGTGTCAACTGTACAGAATTGTCACACTGTGTTGTAACTAATAGCCCTTGTTTTGACAACATATTTTATAAACTGCTATGTAACTATTCAGCTAATACAGAGTGAGGGGTGGAAAAGAGTTTATAGCGTCA
>JBHHUU010000171.1:0-4811 GCA_046753905.1 Nitrospirota bacterium
AAAGATAAAAAAAGTATTCTCAAACAATTTGAATTTGCGACAAATGGAAATGGGACTAAAAGTAAGCAATACCAAAATATCTTAGATTCAGAAAAGTGCGTTTGCAAACATAGCTGTCAAAGAGTGTTATAATAATAAGGCACTGCACCTTTGACCGCTATTCCACTGAGTAATTTATGTATACCCTCACCATAACCCTCTCCCCCTGAGGGGGGAGAGGGTTATGGTGAGGGGACTAAATTGACAAACAAAAAGATCATGCAAGACTATTTTGAGTTTGAAAAACCTATAAGCGAGATTGAAAAAAAGATAGAAGAGTTACAGCTTACATCTAAGAATGATAAAGGTGTCTCTGAGGAGATAAAAAAGTTAGAGAAAAAGGCTGCTGAACTCCGTACTAATATATATTCAAACCTTACTCCATGGGAAAGGACACAGATCGCAAGGCATTCTCAACGACCCACTACATTAGATTATATAGAGATGCTGACAGATTATTTTATCGAGATCCATGGAGACAGGATATTTCGGGACGATCCGTCTATTATAGGGGGGATGGGCAAGTTAGAAGATATACCAGTGGTAATAATAGGACATCAGAAGGGAAAGACTATAAGAGAAAAGGTTTTCAGAAACTTTGGTATGCCTCATCCAGAGGGGTTTAGAAAGAGCCTCCGTATTATGAAATTTGCAGAGAGATTTAAGAGGCCTATTATCACATTTATTGATACACCAGGGGCATATCCTGGCATAGGGGCAGAAGAGAGAGGACAGGCAGAGGCAATTGCAAGCAGTCTTATAACCATGTCTCAACTGCGGGTACCTATAATATCCATTGTGATTGGAGAAGGCGGCAGTGGCGGTGCATTGGCATTAGGTATGGGGGATAAGATACTGATGCTTGAACATGCGATCTATTCTGTAATATCTCCAGAGGGATGTTCTGCAATCCTTTGGAGCAATGGTTCAAAGGCGCCTCAGGCAGCAGAGTCTCTGAAGATAACGGCAAGTGAGCTGAAAGAATTGGGGACAATAGACGAGATTATAATGGAGCCCCCTGGCGGCGCACACAGAAACCCTGATATAATAGCAAAGAATATCTGCAAGAGTCTGGTGTCCCATCTCTCTAAATTGATAGAGATATCAGAAAGTGAGCTTTTAAAAAACAGACATGAAAAGTTCAGAAAGATAGGTGTATTTGGTGAAAAGAATGAATAAGATTGGAATTATCTCAAAACTCCATAACATTGATGCAAAGGATATACTGCACAAACTTATCCCATGGCTCTCTGACCATGGGAAAGAGATATTTTTAGATAAAGACTCTGCCTCAGTTATAGATGAATCATCTGCCTATCAAAAATCAGAGATACCATCTTTAGCAGACATTATTATTGTATTGGGAGGAGATGGAACATTGTTGAGTGCTGCAAGATTAGTATTGGTAAATGGAAGGGATGTCCCTATACTCGGAATAAATTTAGGAGGACTCGGTTTTCTTACAGAAGGTACATTAGAGGAATTATATCCTACCCTTGAAGATATATTAAATAATGACTTTATTACAGAGGATAGGCAGCTATTGATATCAGAGGTCTATCGGCAGGGAGAAAGGATAGCACGATCATACAGTCTGAATGATGTAATAATAAGAAGGCTGCCTGCAAGGATGATAAATGTAGAGATATTTATCAACAAAAGATATGTCACATCTCTCCGTGGTGATGGGCTTATTATATCTACTCCAACAGGTTCTACTGCGTATTCATTATCTGCTGGCGGTCCTATTATCTATCCCTCTGTAGGGTGTATGATAGTAACGCCTATATGTCCTCATACATTAGCTAACAGGCCTATTGTGATACCAGACAATGTTACGGTAGAGATTATACTCAAATCAAAAGACGAAGATTCATTTGTGAGCTTTGACGGACAGGTTGGCTTCTCCTTAAGGCAAGAGGATATTGTAGAGATAAAAAAATCGCCTGACGGCATAAGACTGATTACCTCAAAGGAAAGAAACTATTATGATATACTGAGGAAAAAATTAAAATGGGGAGAGGGATAGAGAAAAAGAAAGGAGAAATAGATGGCGAGAGTGTTGATTACAGGAGGTTCTGGATTTATTGGCTCTCATTTGTGCGATAGATTGCTCAATGAGGGATATGAAGTAATATGTATGGATAATCTTATTACAGGCACAGTTGAGAATATCTCACATATCAGAGACAGCAGATTTTCATTTGTAAATTATGATGTAACCAATTATATCTATATAGATGGAGAACTGGACTATATACTCCACTTTGCAAGTCCTGCAAGCCCATTGGATTATCTGGAATTTCCCATACACACACTTAAAGTAGGATCTCTTGGGACTCACAAGGTATTGGGGCTTGCCAAAGAGAAGTCTTCAAGATTCTTATCAGCGTCTACATCAGAGGTATATGGCGACCCTAAAATACACCCTCAGAACGAAGAGTACTGGGGGAATGTAAACCCTATCGGACCAAGAGGCGTATATGATGAGGCAAAGAGATTTGCAGAGGCACTGACAATGGCATATCATAGATATCATAAGGTAGACACAAGGATTGTAAGGATATTTAATACCTATGGTCCAAGAATGAGGATAAAAGATGGCAGGGCGATCCCCACATTTATCACACAAGCGCTCAGAGGTGAGGATATAACGGTATTTGGAGATGGTTCACAAACAAGGAGTTTTTGTTATATAACAGATATGGTAGAAGGCATATACCGCCTTCTCCAATCTGATATGACAGAACCTGTTAATATTGGCAATCCAGCAGAGATGAGCGTGCTTGATATGGCAGAAGAGGTCTTGAGATTAACAGGAAGCAAGAGCAGGATTATATTCAAACCTTTACCTGTTGATGATCCACAGGTAAGACAACCTGATATAACTAAGGCAAAGAGATATTTAGACTGGAAACCAGAGGTAAAACTCAAGGATGGATTAACAGAGACAATAGAATATTTCAAGAAGAAACTGGCATGATGCACAGTCTAAAAAGTGCTGTGTGAATATCTTGCTATTCATCCCTTAGAGCCTCTTCAAGAACAGGCTCTAAGCCTTAATTCTGATAAGTTTAATCACATCAGCTATAAGAAAGGTCTCTTCTAAGATTAGAAAGTTTTCCTTTCTGATATGTTCTGAGGTCTGACGGTCAAAACCTGAACCAAACATCCATTCTAAATATGGGGCTATCGCATTCATCCATAATCTGCGGAGCCTTTTTTGAGAAAGTGTATATTCAAGAATAATTATCTCTCCATTCTTTTTGCAAACCCGTCTTATCTCACGAAGAACAGCAATTTGAAGTGAATCAGGAAGAACACAAAAAATAAAGGTA
This sequence comes from Nitrospirota bacterium, assembly GCA_046753905.1. Lineage (GTDB taxonomy): Bacteria > Nitrospirota > Nitrospiria > JBHHUU01 > JBHHUU01 > JBHHUU01. The sequence continues at coordinate 3,378 of JBHHUU010000171.1, forward strand.
GCAATAACAGTATCAAAATAATTGTCAGGAAAGGACATGTTGAGTATATTCATCTTATAAAGATCAACTGTAATATTATTCCTATCTGCTCTTTTTCTGGCTTTTTTAAGCATACCTTCACTAAGGTCTATTCCTATTACCTCTCCATCAGAAGGATAAAAATCAATATTCCTCCCTGTTCCTACACCAGCATCCAATACTCTGCCCCTTGCAAATTTCCATACTATCTCTCTCAGATTTCTATATCTTAAATATTCAAATGGAAAATCAATAATATCATAGATATTAGATATCAGGTTATATTTGTCCTGCAATATATTAATCTCTGATTTCATTGATTTACCTCTCATTAATTTCAGCCCATAAATCTTAGAGCCTGTTCATGACTTTGATGAGTCACCCCAAGACATGAAAATTTACCCCCCGCTTTATCCCCTCTCCACTTGGGGAGAGGGTTAGGGAGATGGGGGATTTTCATAGCAAGCTCTTACCATTTGCTAATGGAGATATCCCGAATATATCGGCTATGGTCTGCCCTACATCTGAGAAACTCTCTCTGACTCCAAGATCAATACCCTGCCTTATCTTTTTGCCATATACAAGCAGGGGGACATATTCCCTTGAATGGTCTGTGCCCGGAGTAGTTGGGTCATTGCCATGATCAGCGGTAATTATAAGTATATCTTCATCTTTAAGCAGGGATAACACCTGAGAGAGCCTTTCATCAAAATCTTTCAGGGCATTAGCAAACCCATAAGGATCGTTTCTATGTCCATAGAGCATATCAAAGTCCACAAGATTAGCAAATATGAGTCCATCTTCTGCCTCTTCCATTGATATTATTATTTTATCCACAACATCCATATTATTTGTCGTATGTAATGCAGTAGTAATACCTCTACCCGCAAAAAGGTCTTCTATCTTTCCAATCCCTATTACCCTGACATGATTTTCATTTAGTCTATCCAAAATAGTATCATAGAGAGGTTCTAATGAAAAATCCTTTCTCCTCTCTGTGCGGATAAATGACCCTCTCCTTCCTGTAAAGGGTCTTGCTATTACACGACTTACATTGTGGGGATACCTCAATATATTACGGGCGGTTTTACATATCTCATATAATTTATCCACCCCTATAATATCTTCATGGGCAGCTATCTGAAAAACGCTGTCAGCAGATGTATATACTATTGGATATCCTGTGCTCACATGCTCCTCCCCAAGCTCTTTTATAATCTCAGTCCCTGATGTCGGTATATTGCCCAGTATATTCTTTCTTATAGCCTTTTTAAATGGTTCTATAACCTCTTCAGGAAAGCCATTCGGATATACAGGGAACGGGGTGTCAAGAATTACTCCGGTTATCTCCCAATGCCCTGTAGTGCTATCCTTTCCTTTAGATATCTCTGCCATCTTTCCATAAGAGGCAATAGG